>JAXHSV010000219.1:0-4930 GCA_034190305.1 Planctomycetota bacterium
TCATCCGACGACTGATCCACCGGCTCAGATGGTGGGTCAAGTCCCTGATATGGCCTGACGACAAGAGAAACCGATTCATGCTAGACGTTTATTCAGGTGATATTCGAGGCGACGAAGCGAATTGGGGATCTTACGGCAACTCGCCTTTTGGTGACCCCTATTTCGCAGAACTGCAACTGCCGGAAATCAAGGCGCTCTCGGAACAGATTCGCCAAGTGGTACCGGAAGGTAAAAAGCTTTTGGAACTAATCGAGTCCACTTGGCTATGTGCGCCCAAGGTATTCCGATATGTCGAAAAGTTGATTCTTCAGATCGGAAGTCTTGGTTCGAAAACCCCCGCTCAGAAAGGCGAATCCATCCTGCAATGCGAAGACACACTCCCTGACTTTGCATCTCACCGACAATGGTACGCGTCGTTCGTAACAACAGTGAAAAACCGGCTTACGGATGCCAACCATGAGCACGCCCTATTTGGCGCAATAACTCCAGTCAAGCACTGGCTCGTCAGGCTACTTGGGCTTAAGCTAAAGCTCTACGAGGAATATAACAATTTCGGCAAACTTGTCGCTGCCGATGATACCCGCGTCGGACAACCGGCTGAGAAAACAGGAGACAATGATGAAAGTTCTTAATACGAGGAGTCTGGCTGCGACGGTCGATGCGGTGAACGAGGCGTTTTTCTTAGGGCGGCCTTTATCAAAGTCCGACAGGCGGCGGGCCGCTGAATGGATTGCAGGCCAGCAGGGCGAGCCTGGTTCGTACGCCGGCATGTTTGCGCCGATGAAAAAGGACTTTCGCCGGGTCAACGACATGAGGCCGGGCTACGGCTACGCCGGTCTGGCCGACCCGCGATCCGACGAACTCGCGCCGAAAGATTCCGGCATCTGGCGGGTTGACCTTGAGACCGGCGAGGCCGAAATGATTATCTCCCTGGACCAGATCGCCTCCACCCCTTATCCCTACGCCGACCTGAGCGGCGCCAAGCAGTATTTCAATCATTTGCTCTTCAATCCCGACGGGTCGAGGTTCGTGTTTCTAAATCGCTGGTGGAGCGAGCACGGCGCCGTGTCCCGCCATACGCGCATGTTCACGGCCTGTCCCGACGGGTGCGATCTTCGCCTGGTCGCGCAGGACAACCTTAAAGACATCGACATCTCGCATTTCAACTGGCGCGATCCGCAGCACCTGAATGTCTGGATGGCGTCATTCAGTCTCTACAAGGACGACGGCAGCGGCGCAGGCGAGATGATACTCAAATCCGATGACGGACACCAGAGTTACCTGCCGGGAAACGAGTGGATGATATATGACGCCTATCCGCGCGAGCGGACATACCGTCCGCTGTATCTTTACCACCTCCAAAGCGGTAAAGTAGTCGAACTGGGACGATTCGATTCACCGCCCGAGTACGACGGAGAATGGAGATGCGACCTGCACCCGCGAGTCGGACGGAATGGCCGGTCGATCCTTATAGATTCGGTCCACGAAGGCGACGGCCGGCAGATTTACATGCTCGACATTTCCGGAATAATCGCGAGGAAAGACATGAGAAATGAAAGTTGAATTGCATTGCCATACAAGTCGTTACAGCGCTTGTGGCCGGGCTACGCCGTCGGAATTAATGGAGCGGATGATCCAGATTGGCTATGACGCCGTTTATATCACCGAGCACGATGCCGTCTGGAACGATTGGGAAATCGATCAATTACAACAGGGTTTCCCCGACATCCAAATCTTCGGCGGTGTGGAGTTAAGCACCGGACCGGAGAGGATGCAGCACCTGCTTGTGCTGGGCACGACTGATCGGGCTTATACGAAGATTGACGACGTAGCGGAGATTCTGGAAAAGGCCCGCGACGAAGGACACCTTACAGTGTTGGCTCATCCGTTCCGCTGGGAAGGCGGCGCGGAGATGCTGGATCGCGGCTTGAGGCCTGATGCGATTGAATACCGCACCGGAAATCACGACGCAATTTGCGCCGGTCTTTCCGAGGCCGCTGCCGGACAGCACTCTCTGCCGTTGGTGAACGTCGGCGATGTGCACGGACTGGACTTCCTCAATCGTTTCTGGATCGAGACTAACATGCCGTTGCAAAAAGCGGACGACATTCGAACCGTCGTACTCAAGGGCGCATACGACAATTGTATCTGTGGAAATCAAAAATCAGAAATCTAAAATCGAAAATGCTTTACTTTTGCCGGTACACGATCCTGGCCTTGGTCAGGTCGTACGGACTGATCTGGATTAGGACGTGGTCGCCGGGAAGGATGCGGATATAGTGTCGGCGCATTCGCCCTGAGATGTGCCCGATGAGTTGGTGCTTCTTTTCGCCAATCTCGACTTCCAGGCGGAACATCGCGTTGGGCAGCGCCTCAAGGACAAGCGCTTCGGTTTCGATATTTTCTGTCTTTCCCATGTCTTATTTTTCGCAACGAACGACGAACTATAACCTTGCGCCGCGCGAAGGTCAACGACCAAAACAAGTTAACCCCATTTTCATTGTGTTCGGTAAAATGCGCGACAAACTTCAACATTATCGCAGTGGTTGACACGACCGGAATCATATCGCATCATCAGCGCTGCGGATAACTATCAGGGAGACGCAAGCAGACCATGAGCGAAAAGAAAATAGACAAGGAACTGATTCGCCATATCGCCCTGTTGGCGCGAATCGAAATGACCGACGAGCAGGCGGAGACTCTGGGCCGGCAGTTCACCGACATCGTCGCCTACGTGGATAAGTTGGGCGAACTGGACACCGAGGGCGTCGAGCCGATGGCCCACGCTCTGGACGTTCGCAACGTCCTTGCCGAAGATACGCCGGGCGAATCGCTTTCGGTCGAACAGGCCATGACCAACGCTCCGGCCCGCGACGGCGACTTCTACAGAGTCCCCAAGGTCATCGGAGATTCGCAATGAGCGGCGTTATGGACCTTTCCGCCGTTGAACTTCGCGACGCCATCGCCGGCGGCGAAGTTTCCGCAACCGAGGCGACACGTGCTTATCTTGGTGCCGCCGAAGCGATGGATAAAAATCTCTTCGCCTACAACGAGGTCTTTTCCGAGCGGGCGATGGGCCGGGCAGAGAAAATCGACATAAATCGAGCGAGCGGCGAACCGCTGCCGGTTTTGGCCGGCGTGCCCATCGCGGTAAAGGACAATATCTGCACATCCTTCGGCAGGACAACCTGCTCGTCGAAAATTCTCGAAAATTTCCACGCCCCTTACGACGCGACGGTTGCAGGCAAACTGGAGTCGGCAGGCGCGATTATCCTCGGCAAGACCAATATGGACGAGTTCGCTATGGGCTCATCCACTGAGAATTCCGCATTCGGCGCCACCGCCAACCCATGGGATACTTCTCGTGTTCCGGGCGGGTCGTCGGGCGGATCGGCGGCTGCCGTTGCCGCCCGGATGTGTGCAGCCGCTGTCGGTTCGGACACCGGCGGGTCGATACGCCAGCCGGCGGCGTTTTGCGGCGTCGTGGGCCTGAAACCAACCTACGGACGCGTCAGCCGGTACGGGCTGGTCGCCTTCGGCTCCAGCCTCGACCAGATCGGCCCGCTCTCGCGCGACGTAGCCGATGCGGCGATGATGCTGGAAGCCATCGCCGGTTACGACCCGCATGACTCGACCAGCGTGGATCGGCCGGTCCCGGATTATCTCGCCTCACTCGAAAAACCTTTAGAGAAACTTCGCGTAGGGCTGATAAAGGAATTTCATTCCGAGTCTCTGGATACCGAGATTCGTGCGGCTGTCGATAAGGCTGCTCAAATCTACCGCGACGCCGGCGCGGAAATAATCGAAGTTTCTCTTCCTCACAGCCGGGTTGACACCGACGAAGGAGGCCAACTTTCCTCTTACGCCGTGGCGTGTTACTACCTCGTCGCCACGGCCGAAGCGTCCAGCAACCTCGCCCGATACGACGGCGTGCACTATGGCCGACGCACCCCAGATAAGGTCTCCGACATAATCGAACTGTACAGCCGAAGCCGGGCGGAAGGCTTCGGCGACGAGGTTAAACGCCGGATCATGCTGGGAACCTACGCACTTTCAAGCGGATACTACGACGCATACTACCTCAAGGCGCTGAAAGTCCGCCGCCTTATAAAGAACGACTTCGACAAGGCCTTCGAAAATTGCGACGTGCTGCTGGCCCCGACTGCGCCGGAGACTGCTTTCAAAATCGGCGACAAGACGGCCGATCCCCTGACGATGTACCTTTCGGACATCTACACCATCAGTGCCAACCTTGCCGGCATTCCGGGCATTTCCATCCCCGCCGGGCTAAGCAGTGCCGGCCTGCCGCTTGCTGTTCAACTACTCGGCGACGTTTTCAGCGAGGACAAACTCCTGCGGGCCGCCAGAATGTACGAAAAGGCAAGCGGCATAACGCGCATGAAACCGCAGATGGTGAAAGATAATTAGCCGCGACCATACGGTCGCCCGTCTGGGCGAACTATGCGAACATAAACGTATTAATAAAACAAGGAGCGCAGTATGACATCAGAAGAAAAAAAGGAGATTGGGGCGTATCACCGCATCTTATTGAAACATGAACACCGGTTATGCAAGTGTGGTGGGGGGGGGGTGGATTAGCGATAGGGATTTTGTTCGGTGTCAGTCTTTCATCACTAGTGGGGAGTCCGTGGACTGGTATTGTGTTGCTTCCTGTTGCGGTCATATCGCTTACAATGTCGGTCATCATTTATCACCGTATAACTCTGGTGCCGGGAGGGAAAGACAGTTCAAAATCCAATGACAAAAAAGATGCGGGTTGTGAACAGGGAGAAGAAAATAAAACATAACGAGAGATGGTTTTATTATTCCTTCGTAATACCACAGGCGTAAGCCTGTGGATGGAAGTACCCGCGTTAGCGGGCAGGCGAAGCCTGTAGCCCATAATGCTACGGGCGTAAGCCCGTAGTTC
>JAXHSV010000022.1:0-20304 GCA_034190305.1 Planctomycetota bacterium
CAGATCGAGTAGTGCAGGAACTTCCTGCCAGTTGCTCTTGTTTATTGTGATCCGAAGACCGGTCTTGAGGCCAGCATCCATGGCATTCTTCACCCCCTGCATGGCCCTGTCCCATGAGCCGTACAAGCGATTCCGTCCACGTTCCCGATATACAGGTTAACGGGAGGTCTTTTTACTGCTGGTTTACACAGTTGGATTCCAATCGGCGCCAAATAACGGTCAGAGGAACGTTCGGCGGCGTTACTCGCCATCTGAACATGGACTTGATGCTTGTATTCAAACCTGCAATGGCATTCGACTACGGCTTGGCGTCTCGCGGGCAGATATCGATCTTCGGAAACGCCCGTATCCTGGGAGTCAATGATCCGACCGAAGCGAGTGTCATCTCGGTAACTAAGTCGCACCTGGACGCTTTATGTCTGGACGGACACGCCGAAGTCAGCGGTGACCTTTATACCTCCGGCACGGGTACCTATGTTTCAGTATCAGGCAGCCCGACAGTCGCGGGCACCCAGGACTTGGCCGAGATCGCCAAGCATGTGCATAATGACGTGGAAGAACCGGATTTCCCGGAAATTGACACCTCACCATTCGCAGCCCTGGCGACATACACCCTCCAGCCGGGCGACCCGACCAATAAGAACGTGTATAACAACCTGCTTATCCCGGCCGGGATGAATCCGAATTTCACCAGTGATGTGGTGCTCAACGGCGTAGTGTATATAGAGTCGCCAAACGATGTAAAGTTTGAAGGCAAATGTACGATAAACGGAATGGTGGTTACGGAAGAAAGCAGCGAACCGATCAGTAACTGCCAGTTGAGTTTCGCCGGTCATGTCGAGGCCAACGGGGTCAAATCCCTGCCGGATACGTCGGAGTTTGCTAATGTCAAAACGCAAACGGGAACGTTCATTTTGGCTCCGGGCTTTGGAGTAACCTTTGCGGGAAATTTCTCTGCGATTAACGGCTCAATCGCCGCCGACCAGTTGACTTTCACCGGTACAGCAGAGGGAACGGTGAAAGGATCCGTCATAGGCCTGAAGGACCTTCCGACCAACATAGGCGGCAACGTGGACATCTTCGTGGACCGCAGTAACAATAAAAACAATTCCGCTGGGTTCGTAAAGTCTATTGCGATGGAACCGGTTCCGGATTCCTACAACGAACTGTAAGGAAAGCAAAAGAGGAAGTAACATGGTGAAACGCGCAAAAATCCACCGGCGGGGCTTTACGATTGCCGAAATGCTGATAGCCCTGGCGATCCTGGCGATGATCCTGTCAGCCGTCAGCATCGCCATGCACGCCAGTCTCCAGAACTACGGCGAAAACACGAAAATCGCAGAACTGACCCAAACCGCTCGCGTTGTGCTCAACAGGATGATGTCGGAGATTCGCACAACCGACGCCGTTGATTCAGCCTCCCAGCGAGTTTCCATCATCCCCCCACAACCCGATCCGGGAAACCTGACGGAAATCGAGTATGAACTGGATGGCGGGGTTCTCTATTGCCGCCGCACCGTCAGCGGGACACAGACTTCCGAACCTCTCATCGCTTCAGACGAGGATGTGCAGGTTGCGGGTTTTACTATCACCCGCGAAACCGACATAGACGGAGATGATATTGAATATACCAAATGCGTAACGGTCCGACTGGACCTTCAGTCCAGCGGCAATATTTTCTCCGTTACCCGTTCAGCCTGCCCGCGACGGAACATGGAATACTGATTTTGGGACCTTCTAACAGAATTAACCGCAGAGATCGCAGAGAACGCGGAGAATAACAAAAAATGGTCTTTGCACACTCTGCGTGCTCTGCGGTGAGTCTTTTTGTTAGGGGTTATTAGTAATCCGTAAACAGTGGTCGGTAGCAAATAGAAAAATATTACGAGCGTACTGGCGTTATTTTTCTTTTACCGACTACTGACTCCCGACTACCGGCTACTGATTTCTTGCTTTCCACGTTCTCGCATCAATGACCTTACCATCGGGGGTAAAGGCCTTCATTGTGCATGTGTCGCCCTTGATCTCGAAGAGACAATAGTGCAGCGTGGAGAAGAATACCTTTGAGTAGGGGTTTTGCTTTTTGGCGTTTTCCACTTTCTTTCGCAGCGGCGCGCCGGCCCCACCGGAAATTACGTGCGTCAACCCGCCGGGCAGTTCCGACCGCTCATAAACGTGGTCATGTCCGCAGATAAAAGCGGTTGCCTTGTATTTCGTCAGCAGCGGAACGAGGACGTCCTGGCCCTGGCGAACAGCCTTTTCCCCGGGCCTGCCGGTGTCCTTGTCCAACCAGCCGTGATTGCTCGAAGTCCAGGCGGGATAGTGGCTGAAGAAGAAGATGAATTTAGCATTTGAACCGTCGAGTATTTTCTCCAGCCATTTGCCGTTTTCGCTACCTGCTGAGAAATCCTCATTCCCGTCAATCCCGATTAACAGCACGCCATTTATTTCCTGCGACCAGTTTTTACTCCGTCCGTCCTTGCCGGGGGTGTAAAACAGTTCCGGATACAACGGGGCGTCGTGCTCGTGGTTGCCGATGACGGCGTAAAAGGGAATCGTGGCGAATAATTTCTTCGCCGGGCCGAAAAACTGCTCATCCCACTCCCAATCATTCAGCCCGTAGGCTACCATATCGCCGGAAAAGACGATTAAATCCGGCTTGGTTTCGATGACCGCCCCAGCCACTTTCGCCCAGTCCTTCGGATGCGTCCTGCTGTCGCCCATCGCGACGAAACGGAGATTATTCTCAACCGTTGGAAGTTTCACCTGCCCCGAAACAGTGCAGCGAACTCGCTTCCCGTAACTGGCATCAATCTGATAATCATGTGATCCCGTACCGTTTACCTTTACGTGAAAGCGATGTATAAGACCCGCCGGACATTTGAAGATTGTAGGCGATCCCACGCGACTACCAGAAGTTCTGATGGTACCTAGCATTACCCGCGACGGCATGTTTGTCCGGCAGGTAACGGTGAAGTAGTCTTTGCCGAAGGCGCCGAGTATCGGACCGGTCTGGATTTTCAGGTGCTCCGGCTTCAGAGCGGCCAGGCGCATGGCTATATCGAGTTGATAATCTTTGGCCTTGAGATGCCTGGATGAAAGGTTTTTCAGTGTAATTTTGGCCGTCAGGACATTCTTGCCTGCCTTCAGCATCTTTGCGTCGATTGCTCGGTATGTTTTGTAGTTCATTCCCTCCATCTGTGGGGCGATTTGCTTGTCGTTGAGGAAGAATTTCAGGTAATGCCGCGACCGCGTCGGAAGGTTCGGCGTCAGTTCCAGCACGACCAACCCGGCGGTGTCGGCCACGTCGAATTCCGTCCGGGCCGTTATGTTGGCGGTAGTCTCCGCCTTGATGGTGGGGGAATCGGACGAGAAGGTTTCACCCTCGTCGAGGCTGTAAGACCATTTGGCTTCAGCCAGAAGGTCGGTTGGTTCGGACGGCCCGGAAGGTCGCGTCGTCTGCGCACGGGCGAACACCGAAACGAAGAACATCGCAAGCAAACCGACAAGAAATTTACGAGTCATAGTTGAGCTCCTTTCGAGATGAATTCTACACGCCATTTCTTCAAAATCAAAGATTTGCAGCCGGAGGTATTTTGGGGTAATAATATGCTGCAGAGACGCAGAGAGCGCAGAGGTTTAAAAGGGGATAAGAAAAAAATCTTTTTTTGATTATATTTTTCTCTGTGCTCTCTGTGCCTCTGTGGCCCATTTTTCAGGAGTAACACGATGGCGGGACTTGGTGTAAATATTGATCACGTAGCAACGGTCCGGCAGGCAAGGCGGACGGTGGAGCCGGAGCCGCTTCTGGCGGCGGCGGAAGCGGAACTTGGCGGGGCGGACTGCATTACCTTTCATCTACGACAGGACCGCCGACACATCATAGACCGCGACGTTCATCTCCTGAAGCAGACCGTGCAGGTCAAGTTGAACATGGAAATGTCGCTGGCCGAGGAGATAGTCGAAATAGCCCTTGAAATCAGGCCTCAGCAGGCGTCTCTGGTTCCGGAGAACCGCCAGGAGGTTACCACCGAGGGCGGGCTGGACGTTCGCGGTCAGATGGAGCGGGTGGCCAAGGTTGTCCGTCGTCTGAAAGAGGCGGGCGTCATTGTCAGCGCTTTTATCGATCCGGACCCAGCCCAGATTGCCGCATCGCGCGATGCGGGCTTTGACGCAATCGAAATTCACACCGGGCGGTACGCCAATGCCGCCGGCGATGAAGTGGCTGAGACGCTGGACGAAATCCGCGCTGGTTTGGATGCCGGGCTGAAGGCCGGTCTAATCGTTCACGGCGGGCACGGCCTGACTTATCGCAACATTACACCGGTGGCTGCGATGGAAGGGTTCAGCGAGTTCAATATCGGACACTCGATTATCTCGCGCGCCATATTCACAGGCCTGCGCGAAGCCGTCAGGGAAATGAAACGACTGATAGACCGTGCGGAAGGGCATTAGTCCGCGAATTACACGAAGATAAAAAAACAGAGCGTCCACGAATTACACAAATTTCACGAAAGCAAAAGAAGAAGAAACAAAGGAAAATTCTGTTTTTTATTTTATAATTCGTGAAATTCGTGTAATTCGTGGACAAATTCCGGATCAAATGAAAAGGCTGAGTTATGACCGATAAGATGAAACTCCAAGGTTCGATGGTGGCTTTGGTTACGCCATTTCGGAACGGGGCGGTGGATTTCGATGCGATGGGCCGATTGATTGACTTTCAATTGGCCGGTGGCACAGAGGGGCTCATTCCCTGCGGTACGACGGGTGAATCGCCCACGCTAAGCCACGAAGAGCAGGACAAGGTAATCGAGTTCACCGTCAAGCGCGCCGGTGGGAAGGTTCCTGTCATAGCCGGCACCGGAAGCAACAGCACAGCCGAGGCTGTCCGCCTGACCCAACACGCCAAAGACGCCGGCGCCGACGCCTGCCTGGTAGTCAATCCATACTACAACAAGCCCCCCCAGCGGGGAATGTACGAACACATTGCCACGCTGAGTGAGGTCGGCCTGCCCATCGTGTTGTACAATATTCCCGGCAGGACGGGTATCGAACTTTCAGCCGAGACGATTATCCGTATGTATAACGAGATCGAACAAGTCGTCGCCGTCAAGGAGGCCACCGGCAATCTGAACAACGCCTCTGCTCTGGCAGCCGGCTGCGACATCACTATAATTTCCGGCGACGATTCGCTGACGCTTCCGATATGCTCGGTAGGGGGGCGCGGCGTAATCAGCGTCCTTGCAAATATCCTCCCGGCTGAGGTTCGCAAACTCACCGACGCCGCCCTTGCCGGAGACCTGGCCGCTGCCACCGCCCAGCACCTGAAACTTTACCCGTTGTTCAAGGGCATATTCGTCGAGACCAACCCGATCCCCATCAAGGCCGCCCTGGCGATGGCTGGTATGATCGAAAACGAACTCCGCTTGCCGCTCGTGCCGCTTGCGGAAAAATACAGGGCAGATCTCGCTGAGATGCTCGAGCCTTTCATATCCAAAAAATAAATATAACTTGTCCATGCGTCATCTATAGAAAAATGAAAACCCTGAAGAAACAATTAGATAATTTGAATCTGTCTCCCTCCATTTTGCATTGTTACCTGACGGGCCGGGCTGAACAGACCCTGGGATATAAGGGCGGCGATGTGAAGGCGTGGCAGAAAAAACTCCGGCGCAAGTTGCGTGAACTGCTGGGGATGAATCGGATGCCGGCTGAACGCGCCGACCTGAACGTTCGCAGCCTCTGGAAGCGAGACCACAAATACGGCGCCATCGAGCAAATCGCCTTTACTTCCGAACCTTATTCGGATGTAACCGCATATGTCTGTCTGCCGCAAAACGCCGAACCGCCGTACACGTTTTTCATCTGCCTTCAGGGCCATAGCACCGGCGCGCACAATTCGATAGCAGTTAATCGAGACGACAATTCCAGGCGGATTAAGGTGGTTGGCGACCGCGATTTCGGCATTGGTTGCATGAAACGCGGCGTCGCGGCCTTGTGTATCGAGCAGCGCAGTTTCGGTCAGCGGCGTGAGCAGATGCAGGTTATGCGCAGCGACCGGCAGTGCGACGAGGCGGCAATGCACGCCCTTATGCTCGGACGAACACTCATGGGCGAACGTGTTTACGACGTGGACCGCGGCATCGATTACCTCGCTACGCGCAACGATGTCGATATGAAACAGATCGGCGTGATGGGCAATTCCGGCGGGGGTACGATTTCCGTTTTTTCAGCAGCACTGCTGCGGCGGATTGCTTTGGCCATGCCGTCATGCTATTTCTGCACCTTCGGCGATTCGATAATGTCCATTCACCACTGCGTGGACAATTACGTCCCTTCGTTGCTGCGATATGCGGAAATGTCCGATGTGATGGGCTTGTTCGCCCCGAAGCCCGTGGTAATCGTAGCCGGCAGAGACGATGAGATTTTCCCCATCTCTGCGGTACGCCGATCCTTCAGAAAATTGAAGGCAATCTACAAGGCCGCCGGCGCTGAAAACAACTGCCGGCTGGTTGTCGGTCCCGAAGGCCATCGCTTCTACGCCGAACTAGCCTGGCCGAAGATGTTACGAATAATCAAACGCTCCTGACCCACTCTCGAGAAGTTTGTCCTTAACCCACAGGTCTTTTCTTTTTGGTAACGGCGTAGTACAGGTCGATGAGTTGCCCGGCCATCTTTGCCGGCGAGTGGTTTGCGCGGAGGTACTCGAGCGCCTTCTCTGCAAGTCTTTCGGCAGCGTAGTGGTCGTTCATCAGGAAGGCGAGTTTATCGGCCAGTTCAGAGGCGCTGCCGGGGCGGTACGTCAAGGCCGTTTCGTCCGGGATGACGAAATCGCACACCTTCGCCCCGGCGGCGATGACCGGAACGCCCGCCGCCATCGCAGACAGAAGTTCTATATCCAAACGATTTGACGGCACCGGCGAGATGAAAATGTCAGCGGCGCGAAGGATGCCCTTTAGTTCGTCCGGGCTTTGCCGGTCCACAAACGTCAGGTTCGGCGTCAGCCCCAGTTTTTCCGCCATTCGTCGCAGGCGTGCTTCATCCGGTCCGTTGCCTACAATGAAAAAAACGCAATCCTGACGCGACTTTTGCAGTCGGGCGAACACTTCAAGCACCGAATCGAAATACTTATGGTCCCGAAGTTCCCCTCCGGCGACAATGGCGGTGGAATGGGCGGGATCGACAAAGCAGGTAGCCTCGCCGGCCTGATGAACCCCGGGCCTGAGCAGATGGACCATCCCTTCCGGTCCGATATGCGAGTTCAGAAGTCGCCGGCGGATCGGTTCGCCGGCTGCAAGGACAGCCCGACAGTGCATATCCAGCGACCGCACATCCCTTCCAAGCGAGTATATACCGATAACGTAATCCATACCCGCCTCGGCTGCCAACCTGCTCGTCAGGCTCGCTGCGTCGATATCCAGGGCGTGAAGCAGAGATGTGCCGGACTGGACGACTTGTTGGGCGATGAGATCGAACGCCCGCCGGCGGAGGAACGGAATGCGAGTCGTGTCGTACTCGATAATCTGCACCGGCGGAGCGGGGATATTTGCGACGTCCGTTTTAGCGGGGCAAAACAGCGTTACCGGCAGCGGCTCATCCAGCAGCCCGACTATCATATGCCGAACCACCGGACCGAGATTCCTCAGTGTCTCCCTGCCGGCGACCAGGCCCACGTGAACGGACCTGCCCGATACCGGGCCTGATTTGTTATTGTAGGATGTCTGCGACATTTACGTTTGCTTTATTGTATCGCCAAACCGGTTCGGTGAAAGAAACTTTCATGCCTCGCCAACTCAACTGTTGCATTTTACCGACGATAATGCGATAGTATTGCCGCTTTCGGTGGCCTTTGGGCTGCGATGTAATCGGAAAGCTCCTGGATGAATCTCATAAGCCATTGAACAGAAAGGACATAACAATGTTTGCCAACATGTCGGCAAGGATGTATGAAGCGATCGTAGGGGCGCTTGGAAAACTCCGGCAGCGCGGCCGACCGACATATCGCCTCGGTATGCTGGAAGAAGGGTGGGTCATCGCGAACCATAAACTCGTCTCTTTTCATGCGGCGTTCCTGTCGAGCCTGCTGATGCTGACCGGCAGGCCGCCGGTGGAGTGGGGAACAGAGTGGACCAACTGGCTGGTCCTGCGATTCGTGTTCCTTTCGCCGGAAGTGATCGTTTCGGCGATCATCCTGTATCTGTCCTACCACATTAATATCGCGATCCATGAACTGGGGCATTACCTTGCCGCCGTGCGGACAAACAACCTCCGCCCGGAATACCTCGAAGAGGCCAACAGGCAGCTGAAAACGAATAAACTCGGCCTGTATCTCAAGGCGATAGTGCTGATTCCGTTTGGCAAGTTCCCCGGTATCAAGAAAGAGGCCGGTAATTTCTTCCCCGACGTCAAGACCCAGAACCTTGCGGTTGCGGCCGCAGGTCCTGCAATCAGCGCCAAGTTGTCAGTGGCGACACTGCCGGCGGGATTGGTGTTGTCGGCTTTGGCGTTAACTGTCCTGACTGGTGCGACCGTCGGCGAGATGAACGTGGTTCTCATCATCGGACGACTTCTGGGAACGATTGGTATCGTGGCGCTGCTTGACCGCATGCTGGCCGACCACGGGTCGCTGAAGGCCTATCGCGCCCGCCTGTCCGGCGCTGCCGCCAAGGCAGCCGAGGCGCGCAGGGCGGCGGCGACCGGAAAATGGGATACCGCCGGCATCAAGAAGAAGATGCTGGAAACTCGCCTCCGTGAAATCGACGTGGACGGCAAGGCGGTCCGAGCGCCCTGGCAGTTCAGAAACTGCCTCATGGGCGGACGACACACCGAAGAGCAAGGCGGAAACCTCTCGTTCCAGGAATTCATGTTCCTGCCACTCTCCGCCACCGATTACGTCGAGGCCCAGCGGATGACAAACGCCCTCCAAAGCAGGGTCATTCAGATCGTCCAGGACTCCGACGGCATGAACTTTGTCGGCATCGGTCTTGAAGGAGGAATGGTCGGCGCCTACAGCAAGCAGGCCGACGACGCCGTTCCCGAAGAGCGAGCCTTGAAGGTCGCCGTCCAGGCCATTGAGGAGTGCGGATTTGTTCCGGGAGTCGATGTCGCCCTGGCGCTCGACCCGGCTGCGACCGAACTGAGCATCGCATTCCGCGAGCAGACCGGTCGAAGCGACGCCATCGGACAATATTCCTTCTGGCGGGCCGAAGAACCAAAGGTAATGACCAGCGAGCAACTCGTCGAGATGTACAAGGACTGGGTCGTAAAATATCCCATCGTTTCCATCGAGGACGGCTTCAGCGAGGACGACCCGGAAGGCTGGAAAATGCTGATGAAGGAACTCGGCGAGACCATATTCATCATCGGCGACGACCTGGTTACCACCAAGGACACCAACATCATCAAGGCCATCGAGGACGGGCTGATGAACACCGTCCTGGTCAAGGCCAACCAGATCGGTTCGCTCTGCGAGACGCTTCTGGCGACAAATGCCGCCACCAGCAGGGGAGCGGCGCTTGTCGTTTCCCACCGCTCCAAAAGTCCCAACGACACTATGGAGGCCGACATCGGTTTCGCTGTCGATGCAGTGGCGCTGAAGTGCGGCGGCGGGTCCAACACCGAACGCCTTATCAAGTACGCCCGGATTACCGAATTGATGGGAATGCTCGTTAAGGGCGTCAAAGTTACCCGACCGCTGGAGTCCGACCTGAAGATCGCAGCCGTCATGGCCCGCGAAGAGGCCACCAACGCCGGTATCCCGACGGTCGGCGTTAGCGTTCGCCTGGAAAACGGCGTAACCTTCACCGGCGCAACGCCGCTGGGAACATCGGCGGGAAGCGACGAAGCCAGTCATCTGATCGACAGCATCGTAGAGAAATGCTCGGCTACCGACAAATACTCCAACCTGTTCACCAGCCTCGACGACGGAAAGACGTTCGCCTTCAAAAAAGAAGTCAACAACGACGCCGTCGGCGCCAAGAACGACGAGGAGTTGTCGGAACTGTGGCGTCGGGCGCAGCGGTACAATGGAAAAGGCTGCCTCAACGCCGTCGATAACGTCGAGAAGTACATCGCACCGCTGTTCGTGGGCAAGACACTGGCGGAGGTCGGCGGACTGTTCGACGTGGATGCCCAACTGCTGGGGCTGGAACGCCAGGTCGCCGTCGAACGCAACAAGTTGTCCGACAGCGCCGGCGCCGATGAACAGGTAGCCGTTATGCAGCGAAAGGCCAACATCGGCATGAATGCGATCCTGTCCGCCTCGCTGGCGATGGGCAGGCTGATTGCGGCTCGCGAAGGCGTCGAACTGTCCGACATACTGAAGGAACTCGAAGGAAACATCGACCGAGAGGCGCTCTACGGCGTCAAATAGAAAATTTCGAAGAAAACAATGACATCTATACTCAATAATCGATATCGGCATCCGGTAAGGACAGAAAGTAGTCGGTCTCGGCAATAAAAATCGTATTCACACAAGCATCGCCATTTGATCCAGCGTTGCCTGAATTAGCGCATCGGAAGCCTCCTCGGCATATCTTGTGGTATAGACTTCGTAATCGCCCTCTCCGAAGGCTTCCTTCGTGGGCATATATCCTGCGGTCCGCCCGGTATTGGCCAGCCCTATCACAAGATTCTTGCGAAATGGCGATTGCCGTTTCACTTCCAATCCGACTTCGACGAATACCTCTCCCGGGAACGTGGTAAGCACCGCATCATCCAACCGAAGCGATTGTAGCTCCACGGGCAGACTTGCCTGACCGGCTTTGGAATAGAAATTTTTCGCCTGATCGCGGACCATACTTGCGAAGTATAATGCCACTTCCGCCCGGTCTCCGACAACCTGAGGTGCTTTACCGGACCGTTTCAACCGATTGAATACATTCCTGGCAGCCCTCTGCCGTTCCTTCGCCTCCTTTTCGGTTATCGAAAAACTCCTGCGCAAGGGTAAATCCAGATTCTTCGAAACCGATTTTACGACCAGGACAGATTTTGTCTTTATACCAGCAAGTTTCTCCGACACTGCGCGCCCCATTCGAGCGCCTATCTTTTCGGCATACTCCCACGTGCGAATGGGAATTTTCGCCCCTATTGCCGACAGTCCGGCACTATACCCGGGATTAATATCTCCCTCCGCACCGTTGAGGAACATAACGATGGGATTGTTCGGCACATTCTTCTTGATGGTTTTGACGGCATAATGAACCCAATCCTCGGAAATAAGCAGGTTATCGGGTCCCATTGTCGTAGGATGGCAGGCATAATTGAAAATAACACCTTTGATTTTTCCTGAAGTTTCCTCAATCTTGATTATCCCTACCTCAAAATCGACCGGAAGCCCTCCGTAGTCCAACCGCCTTCGGTTAACTCCCACATCCTCCACTCGCGCCACGCCGATCCCGATCCGTCCCGGCTTCCGATGCTTCCACGCATCCATCAGGCAATCGATACAGCGCTGTTTCAGCAGCGAGGTGTACTCCTTCGTGATTTTCGGGCCTGAATGCGTATGCGTCGCCGCCATCATAATATTGAAAGCGGGCATACCGGTGCGGGCCGAAACCTCTTTCCGTGTATCGTCGATAATCTCCTGGTTCAGACCAACCACTGACGCGCTTAGAACAGCAACCGCAGTTTCCGAACTCTCGACTACCATACACCTGGCATGCAAGTCATCGTGAACCCCCTGCGAGACTCCTTTGCGGATGCCGAATCCAGCCATTTCTCCACCGAGAGGAGGGGTTATTACCCGCTCATTCATGCCAATTTTAATCCTGCTCCTGCCGGGAGATCTTTTAGACATCTTTCCATGCATTCTTCAGTTTTCCCTGATATGATTTAATCTCGAAACTATATCCAATCGCTTCATTCCCCTCCTGAAAAAGCGACTGATGTGATTATAAAATCATTACTCGATAAAGTCATTCAAACAATGTATCATTTCCCCCCGTAAAGACTGTAATAGTCAAGTGTCCAGTCAGGAGAATCAGTAAAAATGGTTGAATTGAAAGACGTACAGATTTCCGAAGCCATTGTCGGCGCCTATTACGCAAAGTTGACGGATCGGCTTGTCAGTGATGTCTTAATCGTCGGCGCAGGTCCGTCGGGGTTGGTGGCTGCGGCGACCCTTGCCGGGCAAGGACTGAAAGTTACCGTCCTGGAAAGGCGACTCTCCCCGGGTGGAGGAATCTGGGGCGGCGGGATCGGCATGAATGAAGTCGTGATCCAGGACCAAGCCATCCCTGCCGTTGACGACATCGGCGTCAGGCACAGGGAAAAAACGCCTGGCCTGCACACGGTCGATTCGGTGGAATTGGCCTGCGGGCTGTGCCTGAATGCCGTCCGGTCCGGGGCTGTGATACTGAACCTACTGACAGTGGAGGATGTCTGTATCGACCGCGAGAGGGTTACCGGCGCGGTGGTGAACCGAACGGGTATCTCCGGCGTGCTTCACGTTGATCCTATCATGTTCTCTTCCCGCGCCATGATAGACTCCACCGGTCACGAAGCCGTTGTTGTCGAAACCATCCGCAAACGCGGATTGCTGCGTTCCACGCCTGCCGACGGGCAGGTCGAAGGCCCGATGAATCCCGCATCGGGAGAAGCCTTTGTGGTCGATAGGGTAGCCGAGGTTTATCCGGGCCTGTGGGTAACGGGCATGAGCGTCTGCGCGACGTTCGGCGGGCCCAGGATGGGACCGATCTTCGGCGGGATGCTCCTGTCGGGTCGGCGCGTCGCCGAAATGGTGGCGGAAAAACTGAAATAGATCAAGTCGGTACTTAATAGGACCTAAAGAACCGGAATCTTTACTCCAAAACCGGCAGATGAATCCGCTCCGAACGATTTGGAACCGTTCGGGCCGATACGCCTGCCTGCTTACCTGCCCTCCCCTGCCTACCTGCGGTAAGCTAGGCAAATCCGGTAGGCAGGCGGGCCGAAGGCAGGAAGGTTCTCTGTTCGATATTCAATATTCTCTTTTTTGGGCGTGGGGTGGCGTGGTCGCGGTGTTTGTCCATGCGGGCCTGTCTGGGCGACCACGCAGATTCCTGTGCCGTTGAAGCGTTCCTCTGAATTGAACCGTGTATTTTATTCTCGTTTTTTCTTGCTGGACATTTATCTGCAAAAATCGAGATAATGAAGGTTTTGAATGTTCCGTAAGCAGCGGGAGTTGAAAATGAAAATATCAGATTACCTGACGCTTGAGCACGTTGTGATTTTAAATGCCGCGACGAAGGTTGAAGCTCTGGACGAACTGGTGTCGGCGGCGGATGATTTCAGCGAAAACATCAGCGCCGAAGAATTGGCCCGGGCGGTCTGGGAGCGCGAGAAGATGATGAGCACCGGAATCGGTCAGGGGCTTGGTATTCCTCACGTTCGCCTTCCCGGTCTGGCCGATGCCGTAATGGCCGTCGGCGTCAGCAGGGCGGGAATCCCCGATTATGAAAGCCTCGACAATCAACCCGTACACATCATCGTCCTGATTGCCGCTCCGCAAGGTCGGCATGAGATTTATATACGACTTCTCGCCAAGGTAGCCAATATCCTCAAGCAGGACGACATTCGTAAGGCCATTTCCGAGGCGGATGACGCAGCCGAGATTTATCGCATTCTCACCGAAGGTAAGGTATGACCACAGCCATTGCAGCCGTATTTGCCCAGGCGCCTCTGCCGACGCTTCTGGTCATCGGTCTGGCAATCCTTTTCGGTACAATCGGCGCGAGAATATTCCAGAAGTTGCACATCCCTCAGGTTGTCGGCTACATCGCAATCGGATTGGCCCTCGGTCAGTCGGGACTGAAGTTTATCAACAAGGGTGTTGTCGATAGCCTCGAACCTTTCAGTTTTTTCGCACTCGGAATAATTGGGTTTCTGATCGGGGGTGAATTGCATCGTGAGATTTTCAAGAAATACGGCCGACAATTTTTCGCGATTCTTTTTGCCGAGGGAACCGGGGCGTTCCTGGTCGTCAGCATCCTTATCAGCGGCGTGAGCATGCTGTTGGGCCTGGGATTGGCCGAGTCTGTTTCATTGGGGATCGTGCTCGGGGCGATAGCCTCTGCGACGGCGCCGGCGGCTACGACAAACGTACTTTGGGAGCACAAGGCTCGAGGAGTTCTTACAACGGCGGTCTTCGCCATTGTTGCGCTGGACGATGCGCTGGCGCTGGTTTTGTTCAGTGTCGCCGCAAGCATTGCAGGCAAGTTCCTCCATGACGGTTCGGGTGGGATCGTTGAGGCATTGGGGCACGCAGGGTATGAACTTTTCGGAGCGACTATACTGGGTGCGGTTGTAGGCTTCGGTTTGAACTATGTCCTCCGCCGAATAAGAGATCGCGACAGGTCACTGGCGTTCATTATCGGCGCGATGGCGGTGGTAATCGGGGGCACGACGTTTCTGAAGGTTGACCGGATATTGGCGGCAATGGCGCTGGGGGTAACTCTGGCCAATCTCGCCCCCCGCCGAAGCAGGGAAACCTTCCAGATCGTCGAGCGCTTCGCCCCGCCGATCTACGTTCTGTTTTTCGTCGTCGCCGGCGCACGCCTGCACATACAGGGGATGCCCGGATGGATGTGGGTGCTTGTTTTGCCGTATCTGGTCGGTATGGGAACAGGCAAGATGATCGGCTCCTATCTGGGCGCCCGGTGGACGAATGCTGCGCCGGTGCTGCGGAAGTACCTGGGCCTGTGCCTGTTCAGCCAGGCCGGCGTGGCAGTCGGTCTGTCGCTAGTCGCCAGTATCAAGTTCCCAAACACCATAGGACCGGCGATTATTGCGATTATAGCGGGGGTGGCTTTCATCGCCGAGATCATAGGTCCGCCGTGTGTGAAGTTCGCCGTAAAGAAGGCCGGCGAAGTCGGACTGAACGTTACTGAAGAAGATCTTATGCTAACGTATAACGTCAGCGATATGGTTGATCGCGAATTGCCGTCCTTCGCCGAAAGCAGCACGCTTACGAATATCCTCCGCACTATTGCCGAGACCGACGCAATGTCATATCCCGTTACCGACTCCGACGGAAAACTCACCGGCATCATTACCATCGACGAACTCAAGAAGACATTCATCTCCGAGGGACTGACGGACTGGCTGGTGGCGTTTGACTTGATGAGGCCCGTTCCGGATACTGTAACGGTCCATACTCCGCTGTCCGAAGCAGTTACACGAATGCGCGAGCAGGAGCTGGAATACCTTCCCGTCGTCGCAGCCGAGGGCGACGCGCACCTGGAGGGAATGCTGGAACTGGCTGCCGTCAACCGATCGTTATCCAAGGAAGTCCTTCGCAGGCAGCAACTGGCCGACGGGCCGCTCGGGGAATAAAACATGACTACTGTTATTGCAGCCTCGACAGCATACACGCATCTGCCGGTGCTCATGGTCATCGGCTTGGCGATCTTTTTCGGGACAATCGGCGCGAAGGTCTTCCAGCGGCTGCGAATTCCGCAGGTGGTCGGCTACATTGCAATCGGCGTAGCCGTCGGACGAACCGGGCTGGGGGTTATCGACGAGACAACAATCAGGAACCTTCTGCCGTTTAATTTTTTCGCCCTGGGCATAATCGGCTTTATGATCGGGGGCGAACTTCACCGCGACGTTTTCAGGAAATACGGTCGACAGTTTTTCGCAATCCTCTTTGCCGAGGGGATCGGTTCCTTTATCGTCGTAAGCCTGCTGGTCAGCGGGATTGCGATGCTGCTGGGGCAAACGCCGGCAGTTTCAGTTGCGATGGGCCTGGTGTTTGGTGCGATTTCCTCTGCCACTGCTCCGGCGGCGACAGTAAGCGTACTGTGGGAGTATAAAACCCGCGGCGTGCTGACCACGGCGGTATTCGCCATCGTCGCCCTGGACGACGGTCTGGCGTTGGTTCTTTACAGCCTGGCTTCCAGCGTCGCCAGGAAAATCATAGGAAGCGCCGCCGACAGCCTGGGCGAAACGCTGGGCCATGCCGGGTACGAACTTGCCGGAGCGGCGGTATTGGGCGTGGCTGCGGGATTCGTCCTCAACTTCGTTCTGCGAATCGTGCGCGATCCCGACAAATCTCTGGCGTTCATCGTCGGCGTGATGTTGCTGGTGATAGGCGCGGCAAAGGCTTTCGGTTTTGACCTTATCCTCGCGGCTATGGCGCTGGGCGTGGTGCTGGCCAACCTTGCACCTCGCCGCAGCCGGGTAAGTTTTCACGTTGTCGAGCGGTTTGCCCAACCGATTTACGTTTTGTTCTTTGTCATCGCCGGCGCTCGCCTGCATATTCAGGGAATGCATGCGTGGATGTGGGTGCTCGTGGTGCCGTATGTCGTCGGACGATCTGCCGGTAAAATAATCGGCGCAAACATCGGCGCTCGCTTGTCAGGGGCGGCACCCGTACTGCGTAAGTGGCTTGGAGCGTGCCTGTTCAGCCAGGCTGGCGTGGCAGTGGGTTTGTCTATTCTTGCCAGCGAACACTTTACCGGAGATGTCGGCGTAGCCATTATTACGATCATCGCCGCGACGACCTTCTTCGCTGAAATCATAGGACCGCCGTTCGTGAAGTTTGCCGTTACAAAGGCAGGCGAGGTCGGGATGAATGTTACAGAGGAAGACCTGCTGCGAACCCACACCTCCGCCGACATGATGGACCGAACCAGCCCAACCTTTGCCGAAAACACCCGCCTGGCGGATATTTTTCGCACCATCGCCGAGACCGACGCCATGTCATATCCCGTTACCGACGCAGACGGCAGACTTACAGGCATTATCACGCTCGAGGAACTAAAGAGGTCTTTCAGCGCAGAAGGTCTGATGGACTGGCTGGTGGCTTTTGATATTATGACGCCCATACCGGATACCGTCACTGAGCAGACTCCGCTCGCCGAAGCCGTTACCAGAATGCGCGAGCAGGAACTGGAATACCTTCCCGTCGTCACCGAGGCTGAAGACCGGAAATTGTCGGGAATGCTTGAACTCCGCGCCGTCAACCGATCTGTTTCCAGGGAGATTCTTCGCAGGCAGCAACTGGCCGACGGACAACCGTGAAAATGTACGTCCGCAAAAGATAAAAAAGCATAGAAAGACGGAATTACAATGCACCTTCAGGTACCGTCGGCAATGTCCTTTATTTTGTGCAAGGAGAGCATCGGCGAAGTCTGCGTGCTGATTCTGGCGTCCTTGGTCGCCATCGCAGCCGTTGTAATTTTGAAGTTGCACTTGTCCTTTTCGGCCCTGCGAAAGGTCTTTATCGTCGCGACCATTGTATGCTTCGCAGCAATGGCGGCGGTTGCGGTAATCGGGCTGGAACCGTACGGCAACCTTATCCGGGAACACGGTCCGGTCGAATGGCTCACCGCCGATTTTCTGCTGGCAGCGTGCATACTCGCGGTTATAGCAACCGTTCGCGCGATGCGGTCAGACCGACCCATGCCAGTCGGGCTGTTTCTGGCGTACGGGTGCTTTGTGGCGTTTTACCGCGAACTGGAATGGGGCGCGCCATTCACCGGCGGTGAGCGGCTCTGGCGCAGACGACACCTTGTCAACCCGCGAGCATACTGGGACGTATCCTACTTTGAAAAGTACAGCCGAAAACTGGACGCCCAGCATACCCCCCAAACGCTCTACACCGTGCATCTGATCACCGTTGGAGTGCTGGTTCTGCTCGGGGCGATTGCCGTTGTGTATATCATCCGCCAGCGCAGGACCTTTATTGAGCAACTGCGGAAATTGCCGGTGACGGTTTATGGGCGGTATTTTCTCCTTGGCCTGGGCGGATACATCGGCGCTCATGTGGTGGGCAAGATTATCCACTGGATTCACGAGACGATGAACGTAACAGGCTTTGCCCACCGCCTCCTGGAAGAACCGTTTGAACTGTGGGGGGCGATGGCTTTTTTCTTCTCCATGCTTGCGCTGTGGTCGGCTGTCGGAGATAACTCACTCGAAGAGCAACGATCACTCGACGGTAACTGACTTGGCTAGGTTGCGGGGTTTATCGACATTGCATCCGCGGGCGATCGCCGCGTGGTAGGCCAGAAGTTGCAACGGTATGACGGTCAGCAGCGGCTGGAGTGGAGCGGGGCAGTCAGGCACGTAAAAGACATGCTCGGCGTACCGGGCGATCCGCTCGTCGCCTTCCGTAGCCACCGCGATGACCGTTCCGCCGCGGGCGCGAACCTCCTCGATATTACCGATAATCTTATCGTACGTCCCGCTCCGCGGAGCCACGAACACAACGGGCATGCCCTCGGAGATAAGCGCGATCGGGCCATGCTTCATCTCGGCGGCCGGCAGACCCTCGGCGTGGATGTAACTGATTTCCTTAAGTTTCAACGCGCCTTCCAGTGCGACGGGATAATTGTATCCCCGCCCGAGGAACAGCCAATTGCCCTTGTCGGCACACTCCTGCGCCGTTTGCTTTATAATGTCAGATTGGGTCAGAACCTGCTCGATCTTCTTCGGGATCGCATCCAGTTCTTCGGCGTATTGTCTAAGCTCCGCCTCCGGCATGAACCTGCGCCGACCAAGGCAAAGGCTTATCAGCGTCAGGACGGTCAGTTGCGACGTGAACGCCTTTGTCGAGGCGACCCCGATTTCAGGTCCGGCGTGGAGGTACACGCCTGCGTCGGTCTCGCGTGCGATGGTCGAGCCGACGGCGTTGACCACTCCCAGCGTCAGCGCGCCCTTCTGTTCCGCCTCACGCAATGCCGCAAGCGTGTCGGCCGTCTCGCCGGACTGACTGACGGCGATGACAACCGTGTTGTCCTCGATTATCGGGTTGCGATAGCGGAACTCGCTGGCGTATTCGACCTCCGTAGGTATTCGCGCGAGGTCCTCGAAGAGATACTCCCCGATAAGTCCGGCGTGCCATGCCGTCCCGCAGGCAGTCAGTACGATGCGCCGGGTCTTGACCAGTTGACGGGAAAGATGGTCGATTCCGCCCAACTGGATGCGACCTTCACGCAGGTTAAGCCGCCCTCGGCAACTGTTTCGCAAGGCCTCAGGTTGCTCGAATATCTCCTTGAGCATGAAATGATCGAACCGCCCCAGGGCGATCTGCTCAAGCGACCACTCAATCTGCTGAACCTGCTTGGAGACAGGCACGTTGTCGATCGTCAGCGTTCGCAGACCGGCACGGTCTATCACGACCATTTCGTTGTCGTTCAGATAGACGACATTGACGGTGTGCTCGACAATGGCCGATGCGTCGGAAGCGATAATGTATTCATCCGCGCCGACACCGACGATCAGCGGCGAACCTTTACGGGCAGCCACGATTGTCTCAGGATCGTCGGCACAGACCACCGCCAGCCCGTAAGTGCCCGCCACTTCGCGCAGCGCCTGCCGGACCGCCCGGGCCAGGTCCCCGCCGTTTTCATCGGCGCGGTAGAACTCACTTATCAAATGGGCAAGGACCTCCGAATCCGTCTCGCTTCTGAAGGTGTGGCCCTTATCGGTCAGCACCTGTTTCAGCGCCGCATAGTTTTCGATGATGCCGTTGTGGACCACGGCGATCCTTCCGCTGCAATCGGTGTGGGGATGAGCATTTTCCTCGGTGGGGGCGCCATGGGTCGCCCACCGGGTGTGAGCGATGCCGACAGTGCCGGAGGCGATACCCACCTCATCGAGACGCTCTTCCAGTACGGCGATTCGACCGACAGACTTGCAGAGATGCAATTGTCCGTCGCCGACAAACGCCACACCGGAAGAGTCGTAACCGCGATACTCCAGACGCTTCAGGCCTTCAATCAGTATCGGCCTGGCGTCTTTGCTTCCGATGTAACCAACGATTCCGCACATTATATGTATCCTATCGACCAGTGAGCGGGATGGGTTAGAAAAATGCATCCTTTCGAAACCGACCAGCCGCCACGAACCAATATACCTGCCTGCTTACCGTCTGACTGGCCCGTACGGGCCAGTCCGGCAGACAGGTTGGCAGGGTCCAATACTGAACAAACGGGAACAATCCGGAACCGTTCGGAATGATGAGGGAACGAAACGGAATGATTGGGAACAATTCGGAACGAAACAGAAAGATTCGGAAAGATTCGGAAAGTTTGGGAAAGTAGAAAACCCTGTAACTCTTTACTACGCAAGTAGTTGCGATTCTTATGGTCATTTTTCCGTCCGGTTTTAAAAATCAGTCCACGAATTACACGAATTGCACGAATTATTCCGGCGTATATAACCTGTGTGCCGGCGGGAGATAAACGAGCCGCGACCGTAAGGGAGCGGTCATGTTTGACCAACATCGTTGAGTCAAACCCGCTCGTTTCCACTCGCGGCTAGCCGCGACCGGTAGGGAGCGGGATTCTGTCGAAAATCCGTCAATTGGTTGATTGGTTG
>JAXHSV010000220.1:0-4919 GCA_034190305.1 Planctomycetota bacterium
GACACAGAGACACAGAGGAACAGAGAGATAGAAAAACAGAGGTTTTTATTACATTCTCTGAATCTCTGCGTCTCTGTGTCGTACAACCATACTGACAGATTTAAGGTTGACAAAGTACTAGATTACCATAGTGCGAGCGAGCCTTTCAGGCTAAACACGTACCTATTTCAGACAGGCTTTCAGCATTCAGCGGTCAGCATTCAGGTTCTTTGTTTATTGGGTTTTGGCTGATTGCTGAATGCTGATTGCTGAATGCTTTGAGGCAATGTCTGACTTTTCAGATAGTTCCTAGTAATAACGGAGCACCTGCGAATCTCGACCACGAAAAACTTCTTGATAAAAATCGCAAAAAAATGCTTGCGATAACATCACGAGCATATACGCTATAGACGTGTGGCTGATAATGTTCTACGTGGAACAGACTTTACAGGACAAAACAAAACACGGGAAAGGAGGCCCAAATGTCTCAACAAACACATCGACCACGCCTCGGGCGCGGGCTTTCAAGTCTTATTCGTAATTCCACCATCTCCGAAACGGTTTCACCGGAAAACCAGTCGTTTCCTGAACCGTCGTCGCCTGACGTTGCAACCAATAGGCGCCTTCCTATCCAGACCGCAGCAGGTGGTATCATCATGGTCGCCATCAGCGACTTGATGCCGAACCCATCACAACCAAGACACCGATTCGAAGAACAGGCTCTGGCCGAACTGACTGAAAGCATCCGGCTTCACGGAGTGCTTCAACCGATCCTCATCGCCAGGACGCCAGAAGGTGAAATTTCTACTCCTTATCGTCTCATCGCCGGTGAGCGCAGATTACGAGCGGCGGAACTTGCTGGTCTTGCCGAGGTGCCTTGTATCGTCAGGCCTGCATCAAGCAGAGAGATGCTCGAGCTGTCTTTGATAGAAAATCTCAGGCGAGCGGACCTGAATCCCGTCGAACGGGCAAAAGCATACCGCGACCTGATGGACCGCTTCTGCCTGACGCAGGAAGAAGTTGCAAAAAGAATGGGCGAACCCAGGGCCACAATTGCTAACTACTTGCGATTACTGGACTTATGCGATTTTGTGCAGGCGCTTATCATCACCGGTTCGGTCAGTTTCGGGCATGCAAAAGTCCTTGCAGGCCTAGCCGGTAAGCCTGAATTCCAGACCCGGTTGGCGCAGAAAGTCGCTAAGGAAAATATCTCGGTACGACAACTTGAAGAACTTGTAAAATCGGCCCAGCTGGGGAAACTCCCCCCGGCGGCAAGGAATATAACCCCAAAACCGGCGTACCTGGCTGATGTGGAAAAGCAGTTGACACGGACGGTCGGAACGAAAGTTACCATCAGACCCGGACGGGCGAAAAACTCGGGACGAATCGTTATCGAATATTACAGCCTGGACGACTTCGACAAAATCGTCACATCAATCGGTGCGAAAATCGAAAGTTAGTAAAAAATTGACCGGTAGATAACGAATACACATAAAATGCCATACTAACAATTAACTCGGATTGGGACGAATTCAACGTCTGACACATATTTCTCCAGCGAGTTAACGATATGAGCGATATGGATTCTAATCCAAAGGCTGCGACTGTTGTCATTTTCGGCGCTTCGGGCGACTTGACCCGGCGAAAATTGATACCGGCGCTTTACAACAATTACAGGAAGCAACGTCTTAGGAAAGGAATCCGCATCGTTGGCTATGCTCGTAGGGACTGGAATGACGAAATTTTTCGCAAACGGCTGGGGGACGGCGTAAGACAATACAGCGAGTCCTCATTCGACGAGAGCGCCTGGAGCGACTTTTCCGGACGAATACAATATTTTCGTGGGGACCTGAACGCCCCGGAAGATTACACGAAGCTTCGGTCTTACCTCGCAGGCGCAGAAAGTTATCCGACGAATCACCTATATTATCTTGCTACGCCTCCTGACTTCTACGGCATTGTCTGCGAACGCCTCGACGATGCCGGTATGACAACAGAAAATGAAGGACTGCGTAATATCATTATTGAGAAACCGTTTGGTCAGGACCTCGAATCCGCCAAAGCATTGAACCGCAAGGTCCACGCAGCCTTCCGTGAGCATCAGGTCTATCGCATCGATCATTACCTGGGAAAAGAAACTGCACAAAACATTCTGTTTCTTCGTTTCGCCAATACAATTTTCGAGCCGGTCTGGAATCGCAAATACGTAGCAAACGTTCAGATCACGGTTGCCGAAAGCGTAGATGTGGAGCATCGCGCCGAATACTACGACAAGACAGGGGTGCTGAGGGATATGTTTCAGAATCACCTGCTGCAGTTGCTCGCGCTGGTGGCGATGGAACCACCGGTTTCGCTCGACGCAGACGCGATTCGTAATGAAAAAGTCAAAGCCACCAAGTCTGTCCGTCCAATTCTGCTGAGTGACACAGTACGTGCCCAGTACGACGGTTATCTCTCGACTGAGGGTGTCGATTCGTCCTCGCAGACGCCGACGTTTGCTGCCTTGACGCTATATATTGACAATCGACGGTGGAAGGGCGTCCCTTTCTATCTTCGGTCCGGAAAGGCGATGGCCTCTAAAAGCAGCATGATCGTGGTGGAGTTTCGGAAACCTTTGAATACCCTGTTCGATCTTGACAATGTTGAGAATTTCACGCCGAATATGCTTACGATCTGCATTCAACCGGACGAAGGAATTCATCTTAGATTCGAGGTCAAGGTTCCCGATACGGTAACCGAATCCCGTTCGGTCAACATGGACTTTCATTACAGAGAAGCGTTCGGCGAGATAGTTTTGCCTGACGCTTACGAACGGCTGTTGCTGAACGCACTGAAGGGCGATGCGTCGCTGTTCGCCCGGTGCGACGGAATTGAAGCGGCGTGGCGTCTCATCGATCCGGTCATAGCAGGATGGTCTTCATCTCCTGACGTCCCTCCTTTGGTTACCTATAGGGTCGGTAGTTGGGGCCCCGCCGAAGCCGACGAATTACTCACCCGCCATGGTCATGCGTGGCGGATCTGCTGCTGCGGAATAGCAGGGGGTGGCGAAAGTCCCGCTCGGTTCGGCGGGAGGAATCAATAGGCGACTGTGGGGTTGTTGAAAAAGTCGCTGAACTGGCATCTGGCAAATGTAACACATCATGTTACTTTTCCAACAACACCTCTGTTACGTATTTTCCAATACAAAGTTATCTTTTATTGGCGACATCGGCCTTCAAGACCGCAATTCGCTCGTTCTCGGCACACGTCTCCTTCCACGGAATTGTGATCTCCTTGCTCAAAGACCATGCCTATGTGTGATCCGTGTGTTCGGATTATTTTGTAAACTATGTACCCTGTTGGGACTACCTGTCGGCAGAAAGGTATGCAAATCCTTGTTTATTCGCTCTCCTTGATTATTGTCAGGAAAACGGTCGTTTCTACTTTGGTGCAACAACGTCAACGGCGACTCTGGCGATTAGAGTCGGAATTAAACTACAATGGAATAATTACATTTATGGAAAAAGATGATTTAAAACGCGAGCGTTTCGATCTGTCCGGGCAGGTACAGGGCGTGGGTTTCCGCCCTTACGCCTGGCGCCTCGCCGTCTCCGGCGGGTTGAGCGGGTTCGTCATCAATGACGCATCCGGCGCTATAATCGAGGTGCAGGGACGCACCGACGAACTTGACCGGTTCATAAACCGGTTGATGGACGAACTTCCGCCCCTTGCCGAGGTGAACCGGTGCAGCCGGACGGAAATACCGGTGCGGGCGGGCGAGAAGGCATTCGAAATCCGTCCCAGCCTCGGCGGAGAACTGACCGACGCACAGGTTACGCCCGACACCGCCGTCTGCGACGACTGTATGTCCGAGATGCTCGATAAGTCCGATCCGCGATACCGCTACCCGTTTATCAACTGCACCAACTGCGGTCCCAGGTACAGTATTATCGAGCGGATTCCTTACGACCGGCCCGGCACGACGATGACGGACTTTGCGATGTGCGATTATTGCGTGTCGCAGTATTCCGATCCGGCCGACCGGCGATTTCACGCCCAGCCAATTGCCTGCCCGCATTGTGGACCGACGTGCAGCCTGACAGATAATCAGGGGCGACAGATCTCCTGCGACGACCCGATCGCCGCCGCTGCCGACCTTATCCGGGCAGGACAAATAGTCGCCATCAAGGGTCTGGGCGGATTTCACCTCGCCTGCCGGGCCGACGACGATCACGCCGTCCGCCGCTTGCGGCTGCGTAAGGGACGTGACGCCAAGCCGTTCGCGCTGATGGTCCGCGACCTGGACCAGGCGAAGCAACTGTGTGATTTTGACGACGACGCTGAAGAATTACTGTCCGGGCCTGTTCGACCCATCTGCCTGTTGCGGCGGCGGGCTGATGCTCCGGTCGCAGAGTCCGTCGCGCCGGGGTTTACAACTCTGGGCGTCATGCTGCCCTACACGCCGCTGCATCACCTTTTGTTCGACTGTAATTCACCGGAGACCCCAAACGCGAAAAAATGCGGTCAGGAACCCCTGCCTGCGCTTGTAATGACCAGCGGAAACATCTCCGACGAACCACTGGTTAAGGATAACGAAGACGCCGTCGCGCACCTCGGCCGGATTGCCGATGCGATCCTGCTTCATGACCGCCGCATCGCCCGCAGCATCGACGACAGCGTAGTGCAGGTCCGCGCCGCAGGCTCGCCCTCCGTATTACGCCGCGCCCGCGGGTACGCACCCCGACCTGTCAGACTCACCGGAAGCGGTAGAGACACGCCGACCATCCTGGCGGTCGGAGCCGAACTGAAAAACACCGTCTGCCTTTATCGTAACGGAATGGGCGTCGTCAGTGAACACATAGGCGACCTGAAGGATGGACGCGTGTACCGGCACTTCATGCGTGTTATCAGCGACCTCGAGAATCTCTTCGACCTCTCGCCGGAGGTCATCGCAGCCGACA
>JAXHSV010000221.1:0-4916 GCA_034190305.1 Planctomycetota bacterium
AAAAGAAATCAGCCCCATCGGGGCGCTCGTGGGTATCGGAGACTTCACGAACGCCCCATCCGGGGCTTGAAATTATGTGCGCCCTTGAATCCCCAGGCCTTCCGGCCTGGGCTAAAAACGACCGCCCCATTATGGGGCTAAACACGTACTCAGCAGGCAGGCCTGCTTGCCCGAAGTGGTACTACGCGCAGTTCGCAAGAAAAGGCGGGGCGTCGGCGGAGAAGATTAAGGCGGGTCATCGGCGGAGTTTATCCGCCTTTGGCGGCCTCGACCCGGCCTACATGGCTGCGAGGAAAAAACGCGGGCAAGCCTGCCCGCCCTACGCACTCACCATTTCACCCATCGCCGTTCCGGCGATGGGTAAGCAAGTCGTGAGCCGATTTATGCGGTGGTTCTTTTACGGATGTTTATCGACCGGGGCGGGCGGCTTTGGTATCGTAATGACGTAACGAGATGATCTCGCCCGACGGAATCGACAATTCAGACGGCCCGGCTGGCGCATCAGGCCAGGAGACACGTCCGCTGACCGAACATCGTCTCGGGCCTGCCGAATACCGCCAGGCTGCATGTGAACCGCGCGGACCGGTGGTGCTGGTGTACATTGCGGCCCTTGCCGGCGGGGTGATTGGAATACCGGCTGCGATTATCCAGGAAATGCAGGCCGGTTTGCCCCTTTGGCTGACGGCGATACTGGTCGCTCCGCTCGTGGAGGAACTTCTCAAGCCGATCGGAGTGATGTTTATAATGGAGAAACGCCCGCACTGGCTCCGCAGCGGCAGGCAGGTCGTCGTAATGGCGGCGCTGGGGGCGATCGTTTTCGCCACGCTTGAGAACATTATGTATCTTCATCTGGCTCATCCTGAAGGCGGGCTGGGATACGCATTGTGGCGATACATCGTCTGTACGCTCATGCACGTGTCGGCTTCGATAATTTTCGGAGTCGGGCTGGCGAGAATGTGGCTGTGGATTAGACGAGAGGGCATCAGGTTCAGGATTAAGGGGTTGCTTAGATATTACATATCGGCCTCCGTGTTGCACGGCCTGTACAACGTCATTGTATTGATACTCGCAAAAACCCGCGTGTTGACTTTCGGTTAATCGGAAGGTTGGATTCACCTGTTCGCAAAACGCGCCGTTGTTTTTTCATCCGCCTTTGTTATCATGTCGCTCATGGCCAAGAAGGGTTCAAGGAAGCTGCGGTCGGTAAAGGCGCCGATGACCTACAAGGACGCCGGTGTGGACATCGCAGCCGGTGAGGCGATGGTCGAAGGTATCCGCACACTGGTGGAGAAGACCTACTCCCCGCGCGTCGTCGGGACGCTCGGTGGGTTCGCCGGTCTTTTCAGCCTCGACTTCAGCGAGAAACTCCTCATGCAAAATTACCGCGACCCGGTTCTGGTGTCGTGCTGCGACGGGGTGGGCACTAAACTGAAGGTGGCGTTCCAGGCGGGGAAACTGGATACGGTTGGGATCGACCTTGTGGCGATGAACGTCAACGATCTGGTCTGTGTCGGGGCTGAACCCTTGTTCTTCCTGGACTACGTAGCCGTCGGTCGGCTGGACCCGGACCGGATGCGAGACATCATCGCGGGCGTCTCCGCCGGGTGCGTACAGTCCGGCTGTGCGCTGCTTGGGGGCGAGACAGCCGAGATGCCTGATTTCTATAAGGCCAAAGAATTCGATATGGCCGGTTTCGCCGTCGGCGTGGTCGAGCGGAAGGCGATCATTGACGGTTCGCGCGTCAAGGTCGGCGATGCGATAATCGCCCTTTCCTCCGACGGGCTTCACTCCAACGGCTACGGCCTGGCGCGAAAGGTGGTCTTCGAGAAGGCGAAATTGAAACTTACCGACACACCCGCCGAACTGGAAGGCGCCACGGTCGCCGACGCCATGCTTGCGCCGACGCGGATATACGTCAAGGCCGTTCTCGATGTCCTGCGGGCTTACAAGAGGCAGCGTCCTGTCAAGGCAATGGCCCATATAACCGGCGGCGGGCTTCCGGGAAACCTGCCCCGCGTCCTGCCGGACGGTCTGACGGCGCGGCTGAAACGCTCCGGGTGGATCCCGCCGGGAATCTTCGAGTTAATCGCAAAGGCAGGACCTGTGGACCAGGTCGAGATGTTTCGCGTGTTCAATATGGGCGTCGGTTTTGTAATGGTGGTTTCGCCCGCCTGCGCAGCGACGGTTATGGGCCGCCTGCGAAAAGCGCATCAGCGCTGCTGGCTGGCGGGGAAGATCGTCAAAGGCGGACCGGCTATACAATGGGCGTAAAAGATGAGGGATTAGGGACTTGTTGGGACTTGGGACTAGGCACCTGATTTATGGGGCGATTCTGGTGATGACGGGGCTGACCGGTTGTACGCCGTCCCAGCCGTTCGTTACGCCGGAGCGACTGGACCGCGGACTGGTGCTTGTTCTGACCGGTATCGAAGGACGAAGCCGGATTAACAACGACATCTGCTGGGGACTGGCCGACGCCGGCGTCCACAGCGCAATCGAACTTGTCGATTGGACCATTCCGGGTGCGTATCTCATTAACCTCCGCGACGAGGAGCGTAATCGACACAAGGCAGAGGGCGTCGCCAGCCGTATTTCCCGGTATCAGATGTCTCATCCGGGCCAGCCTGTGATACTCATCGGGCACAGCGGCGGCGGCGCGATGGCTGTCTGGACAGCCGAAGCCATGCCGCCCGACAGCAGCATCGACGGAATTATCCTGCTGTCGGCTTCGCTTAGCCCGGGATACCTGCTGGACATTTCGCTGCGCAATTCGCGGCGGGGAATCGTCAGTTTTTTCTCCGGCGAGGACTGGTTTTTTCTCGGCGCCGGCACAACGACGCTTGGTACCATGGACGGTAAGCATACTTCGTCGGCAGGGATGGTTGGGTTCGACGTGCCCGCCCGCCCCGGAGATGAGGGGTTGTACGCTAAAGTCTTCCAGATAGCCTGGCAGAAACGAATGTCCGGCACCGGACACACCGGAGGCCATCCCACCAGCGGCGCCCGCCGCTTCGTTGCTACTTACGTGGCGCCTCTGGTCCTGGCGAAAAAATGGGACCAGGCTGCTGTGGAAGCGGTTCTCTCCGAAAAAAAAGCGGCGACAAAACCATCGGAGAAATGACCAATGCCAAATGCCAAATGAAAAATGATAAATGCCAAATATCGAAATCCGCTCGTGAATGTTTCCTGCTTTTCCGGGACATCCTCTATTTATCATTTATCATTTGGCATTGGTCATTTACTTTAGATTATGCCCGACGACGACATCAAAATGAGCATCGGCGAGCACGTCGAGCAGTTGCGCCGGCACCTGTTGCGGGCGCTTCTGGGCGTGGCTGGCGGCGTGGTGGTCTGCCTTATATTTCGGGATTATTTGTTTCAGTTACTCGCCTGGCCGCTGTCTGTGGCAACCGGCGGCAACCCGCCGCCGATGTATTTCCTCGCCCCGTCAGAGGCATTCACTTCGCTGATTCGCATGTGTTTGGTTGCCGGCGTGATCCTTTCCGGGCCTTACATTCTGTGGGAGGCATGGCGATTCGTCGCAGTCGGGCTGTATCGGCGTGAACGTCGGACAGTCCTGCGATACGTCGGAGCCAGTATCGGACTGTTCATCGGTGGTGCAGCGTTTTTCTTCGTTATCGTCGCGCCGCTGGTGCTTCGGTTTTTCCTTGTCTTCGCAGAGGGTAATTTTCCCGCCCCGCCGAGTTGGTGGTCCGGTTGGCTGGGGCGGCGCGCCGTAATGGCCGTTCCGGTCGGCGCCGAGGCCGCCGGGTTCGTCAAGCCTTGCCTGAGGCTCAGCGAGTATCTCCACTTTGTATCGGTCCTGTCGCTTGCCTTCGGTTTGTCGTTTCAGACGCCGCTGGTGGTGCAGTTCACCGTTCGCAGCGGCATCGTAACCATCGAGACGCTTCGCCGCTTCCGCCGGCACGTGTTCCTGGTGATTATGCTCATCTCCGCTTTCATCACCCCGCCGGACTGGCTGAGCATGGTCGCCCTGTCGATTCCGATGTACCTTCTGTACGAGGCCGGATTATTAGTAGCGAAGAAAAAAGTCCGCTGATCCGCCCGCCGTTTAACACCCATTAATAGTATAGTGCGGCAGGACAGTGCCCAGCCGCACTATATATTTGCCAAGAGCCCCGGGTTAATCCTCGTCGCTTTCGCTGCGGCGAAGTGCTTTCAGTTCGCGTTCGATTTTCTCCAGTTTCTCGGCCCGGCGGTCCAGTTGCCTTGCCCGTTCATTGAGTTGCCTGTTGCGGCTTTCAAGACGTTCAGCAAGTTTTTGCAAGCGAAGAGATTCGCCTTCGCGTAGGCGGGCCTGACCTTCTCGCAGGCGTGGTTCGCCTTCGCGCCGTTGGACTTGACCTTCGCGCCGACCCGGTGCGCCTCCACGTCGGAAGGCCTGGCCTTCTCGCAGGCCTGTTGCGCCTTCACGTCGGAGGGACTGGCCTTCTCGCAGGCCTGGTGCGCCCTCTCGTCGGAGGGACTGGCCTTCTCGCAGGCTTGTTTCGCCTCCACGTCGGCGGACCTGACCTTCGCGCCGACCCGGTGCGACTTCACGTCGGCGGACCTGACCTTCACGCCGACCCGGTGCGACTTCACGTCGGCGGACCTGGCCTTCACGCTGACCCGGTGCGACTTCACGTCGGCGGACCTGGCCTTCACGCTGACCCGGACGGAACCTTTCGCCGGGTTTTTCAATTCGCTCGGTGAGTCTTTTGACCATCGCTTCGATGCGATCGAGTCGCCGATCTACCTGTGCATCGCGCTGCTGACGCCGGCCCATCTGATCTCCTCGCTGCTGACGCCAGCCCATCTGATCTCCGCGCTGCTGAAGCCGGCCCATCTGATCTCCGCGCAGTTGACGCCAGCCCATCTGATTATCTCGCTGTTGGCGTAAGTTGCGGATGATTCTC
>JAXHSV010000222.1:0-4880 GCA_034190305.1 Planctomycetota bacterium
GCATAGCAGGAAGTTGTAAGCCATGAGAGAATCCCTTCTTATCAATCAATCCATTGACCGCATTCTACCCGCCAGGCTATAATTATTCACTTTTCAAAAACAGAATTATGCAACAGGCTCAAAGGGGATTAAAGGGGTCAGGAACCTTTTTGGTATCGACGGCGGCGGGTGGCTGGGGTGGTTGTAGCGTTTACTCATACGGGCCCGTCTGGACGGCCACGAGAAAAGCAGGGTAGAATACCGGCATGGTAGCTATTAGGGAATTGCAAATCTTGCGTCGTTCGCGGCAATCTCAACGCAAACAAGGATGACATCCCCACAACCGAAGTATAGGGGACATTCTGCTTTTTAGACCACTTTGACCCCTGATTTTTCAACAACACCATCATCCCCTAATTGTCTAAGGTTTGGACAGACTGAGTCGGATGGTGTGGTTGCTATCCTTGAAAAGAACAGTGTTTCCATCTTTGACTTTGATGAACGTTCGGATTTGTACTGTGCCGCCAGACTCAAATTCAAGCAGCCACACTTCGCCAAACTTTTCAGTCTGCCCGACGTATTCCCAAGAAATCTTCCCTTCGCCCTTGTCCTCTACGGATCCGCTGTACTTCCGGACGCCACCCGTCTCCGTCTCGCCGTAGTTGCCTGGAAGATCGACAACTGTCGTACCTTTTACTCCAAAGATATGCTCCCAGACAATCCAGACAGGCGATGGCGACGATGAAGGCTTGGACTTCTTTGAACAGGAGAGAGGACTCACCGATGCAAGTACGATCATCCAGACAACCGATCTTTTCATAACATTTTCCCTTATACGTGCTGCTGCTCTTAACTACTACCCCGCTATCTTCATCTTGACGCCTTCTGTTTTCCACTTGTCCAGGAGTTGCTGCATTGCCTTTAGCGTGGACTGGAGTTGTTTTGCGGCATCGAGGAAATTTTCATACAAGGCGGGGTCGTTGACGAGCCTTCCGGCTGTTCCATCACCCTTTTCGATTTTAACGGCGGTTCGATGCAGCGCGGCCAGCACCTCGCCCATGCGGTCGGCGTCGGCGGTCAGACCAACCATAAGTTCGTCGAATCGTTTGGAGGCTGATTTTGTAGCGGAAGAGACACCCCCCACCATTGATTTTACTTCTTCCATCGCCTCGGTGGTAGCGGCGGCTGCGAGTTTGAAGTTCTCAAGAGCGGCCTTGAAATTGGCCTGGTTCTCTTTGTCGCCCAGATTTTTATTTATGGCGTCCAGAGCGGCATCGAGTTTCGCCATTGTCGTGTGGAAATTCGGCGGCACGGGCGGTTTTGGCGGCGTTTGACCGGCTGGTGCGCTTGTTGTGGTGGCGCTCGGCGCGGTGGTTGCAGCGGCTTGGGTCGGCGGCGGGCTGAAAAAGGTGTTCAGCGTCCCCGCCAGCAACTTGAAACTAATCATGGCCTCGCGGATTTCCGTTACCAGTTCATTCGGCAGGATTCCGCCTCCTCCGCTCGGAGGCCATCCTACCGCCATTGTAAATGACTTATCCCTGGGCAGCCAGGCGAGCGGTCCTCCGGTGGTGGGGTCCTTCCGCTCCGCCCCGGGCGCCCTGCCGTCACGAGACAATATAATCGCGCCGCCGCCGCTAAGACCGCCTCTTTGAAAGTAGGCGTTGACGTCGCCGGGGATGTCGATATCGCTGTCGATGGTGGCGATGATAGTAACGCCCCGGCGAGCATTGCCTTCGGTAAAGGTAATCTCGGAAATTCGCCCGACCCTTATGCCCGCAAGCATCACGTCGGAACCTTCACGGACCGAACCGGCGTCACTGTATGTGAACCGCAACTCGTATCCAGGACGTATAAAACTCGGTAGCTCGCGGAATTTGATGATCATACCGCCGAGAATAACAACCGCCGTCAAGACCGTAGCACCCACCAGCAGGTTACGTCTTCTATCCGTCATAATCACTTCCTTCTCCGGCGCGTCCACGTTTCAGTTCGTCGAGTTCTTCAGGCGTAGCCTGACCATCGACAAACCTGACCACAACGTCGTTGGTTATCTCCCGCAGCCCTTCCGGCGTGGTGTCGGCCAGGATTCTATTATTGTAAAGCATCACGATGCGGTCGGCCACTTTCCGTGCCGAATCCATATCGTGCGTAACCACCAGCGTGGTCGTTCTCAGTTCCGCCTGGAGTTTGAGGATCAATTCGTTGATGAGATCGGCGCGGATCGGGTCAAGCCCGGTTGTCGGCTCGTCATAAAGGATGACCTCCGGGTTCAGCGCGATGGCGCGCGCCAGGGCGACTCGCTTCTTCTGCCCGCCGGAAAGTTCTTCAGGCATCCTTTCCTGCATTCCGTCAAGCCCGACCAGTCCGAGAACTCGCCGGCAGCGTCGTTGCAGTTCGGCTTCGGACCGGATTCCATGCTCGAGCAGCGGGAAATGTATATTCTCGGCTACGGTCATCGAGTCGAACAGGGCGTTACTTTGGAACAGGAACCCTATTCTCCGGCGGATCGGGACAAGTTGGCGTTCGGAGAGATGCGTGATGTCCCTTCCGTCGAAGAAGACCCTGCCCCTGTCGGGACGAAGCAGGGAGACTATGTGCTTCAGCAGCACCGTCTTTCCGCATCCGCTCGGACCGATAACGACCGTGGTCTGCCCCTGGAATACGTCCAGGTTGAGGTCTTCCAGAACCGTCTGCCCGTTGAAGGCCTTGTATACCCCCTCCAGGCGAATAATTGGACCGGTTTGTTCAGGCATTATCGTCTCGTTCACCGTAACCCTATTCGATTTCCAGTATCATTGCCACCTCGTCGCAGGCGTCGGCCTTCGGGCAGTGCAGACAGTCGCGCCAGACTTTTGTCGGCAGGGTTTCCTTATCGACGACGCTGAAGCCGAAACGGGCAAAGAACTCCGGTTCATACGTCAGCGTGAATATCCGTTTCAGCCCAAGCGCTTTTGCTTCTTTTATGGCGACGGCGACGAGTTTTCGCCCAATACCCTGTTTTTGCTTCTCCGGCGCGACCGCCAGGGAGCGTATCTCACCAATCTGACCCCACGAGATGGACAGTGCAGCACAACCGATCAGCCGTCCGTCCTGACAGCAGACGTGGAAATCCCGCAGTGAACCGTAGATACTCTCCAGGCTGCGATGGAGCATACGCTCCCGCTCGGCGTAATAATTGACAAGGTCGCGGATTGCTTCAGCGTCCGATATTTTCGCGGGACGAATCATGAAGGTATTCTATATTACCGGCGACAATGCTACTACAATAAAGGCCTAATATCGATGATACGTTGCAATCGGCGTCGAAAATGCAAAAATTTGATTGACGGATAATTGGCCTTACAGAGGCATTATTCCGATAAGGATATAAATGGGATAAGAGGGTGGAAGAATTCATCCCTTTATCCCGGCGAAGGAGCGTCTTATGCTCGTGCTTTCCAGACAGCGTGACCAGACCATCATGATCGGCGATGATGTCGAGATCACAATCGTGGACATTCGGGGAGAGAAGGTTCGCCTGGGTATATCGGCCCCGGCTCACATTCCCGTTCACCGTAAAGAAGTGTATGACGCCATCCGTCGGGAGAAGACCGCCGCCGGGCAACTCAAAGACGGGAACCCGCCTCCGATGGAATCACTCGCCAACAGGAAAAAAAACCAGGGAACAGAGATTAGTGACTAGGGGCCAGGGACTTGGCAGTCTGGTTAACCTTCCGCAGATGCTTCATGTTAAGCACCTCTTCCAGCGCCACTACGCATTTCTCGTCATAACCGGCGGGGCTGCAACGCTTCAGTTCGTTCAATGCCTCGATAGTCGATAAGGCGGGACGATGGGGTCGATCATGCGTCATGGCGTCGTAAGCGTCGGAAACTGCCAATATCCGGGCGGTAACAGGTATATTTTCAAACTGTAATTCGTTGGGATACCCTGTTCCGTTCATTCGTTCATGATGATGGCGGATCGCCGGGAGTATCTCGGTCAGGAAGGTCAGAGGTTCCAGAATCCGGTATGACATTTCGGCATGTTTCTTGACTGTGCGGAACTCGTCATTGCCCAGGCGCGAAGGCTTGTTGAGGATATATTCCGGTACGGACAGCAGGCCTATGTCGTGCACCTGTCCGGCCAGGTCAAGCATTCGGCATTTATAGTCGTCAAGCCCGATTTTTTCACCGATCCGCCTGGCTAAGTACCCTATCCGTTTGCTCCTGCCGCGGGTATAAGGATCGCGATTTTCAATGGCCGAGACAATCCGCCGCAAAACCTTGAAATAATGGTGCTCCGCCCGAAGGGCCGATTCGTGCGTGTCGAGGTGTTTGCGGTGAAGTTGCCTGACGCCCCGCCCCACCTGGAGCATCGCACCCGCCGAGATCAGAAGAACAATCGCTGCCAGGACCACTATCCCGCTGTTATGCGCCTGAAGCACCATCGCATAGACGCCAAGTGCTATGGCGACAGCCGATATCGCCGTCGATCGAGCAACCTCCCCTTCTCTGGCAACGAGCCTGATACGTTTGAACAACTTATTACTTTTCTCGCCTTTTGAGTTCAAAAAATCACCTCCTCATAATAAGACTACAATTTTGTCGGCAATCGCGGGCGGAATATTCGGTTTTTTTTACATAAAAAAACCTGTTCACGGAAAAAAAAGAGAAATGTCCAATGTACTGGGGAAAATCTGTCGTTCCGCGGGCAAGCACGCCAGAGCGAATCTTCAGACTGCCCTTCCTGCTTGATGCGTGCCTGCAGGATGAAAATCTATGTGAGAAAGTTTGTCTTTCCTACGGAACGGTGATTAACATCAATGCCGTCAGGGAACTTGTTCCGTTGCTGCGTGCTATTATTTCGTCCGTCGGGCCTACTTTTTTGTCGCGGTTGAAATCATAGACGTCGTCGATCCCCG
>JAXHSV010000223.1:0-4871 GCA_034190305.1 Planctomycetota bacterium
TCAGAGCGGGACAGACCCCGGCGACGGTGGCGGTCGACGCCTTGCCCGACGAAACGTTCCTAGGGGTGGTACACTTGGTTGGCCAGGCCGCGGACCCGGCCACGCGGACCATTGAGGTGGAAATCAGAATTCCCAATCCCGGTCACAAGCTCAAGGGCGGAATGTTTGCTCGCGTGAACCTCGTACTGGATCGCAAGGCAGACGTTCCGGTGATTCCTGACACGGCCATCCTGCGCGATGAGCAGGGGCCGTACGTCTACGTGATCAACGACTCCAAGGCCCATCGGCGACCGGTGAACCTGGGCTTGGCCGAAGGCGTTCTTCACGAGGTGACAGAAGGCTTGGAGCCGGGTGATCGTGTGGTTGTGAGAGGCCAGCGGCAGTTGCGGGAGGGTGAGGCCCTGGAGACCGTCGAGGAGAATCAGCCATGACCCTTCCAAGGTTTTCCGTAGGCAAGCCCGTCACGGTGATGATGCTGTTCCTGGGGATCCTGCTGATCGGCGGGGTCTGCCTGACCCAGCTTCCAGTGGACCTGCTGCCCGAGATGGACTTGCCAGCCATCAGCGTTATCACGATGTATGAGGGGGCAGCACCGGAGGATGTTGAGACCAAGGTAACTGAACCGCTGGAGCGATTCCTTAGTACCGTTCCCGAACTCAAGCACATCACTTCCACGTCGAAAGAAGGGATGTCACTTATTACTCTCACCTTCGAATGGGGAACGGACCTGGACACGCGGGCCAATGAGGTGCGGGACTCCGTCGGGCTTGCCAAGATCCGCCTCCCCGATGAGGTCGACGAACCCCGCGTGTTTAAGTTTGACATCTCCCGCTTTCCCATCATGGTCTACGGCGTTACGGCCAAGGAGAGCTATCCGCAGCTCGAGACAATCCTAAAGGACGACGTGGTCGATCCTTTGAAGCGCCTGCCTGGCGTCGGGTCGGCTGATGTGCAGGTTCCTCTATATAGGCAAATCAACGTTGATTTGGACCGCGAGCGCCTTGCCGCATATGGCTTGACGCCTCTGGAGGTGGTCCTCGCCGTCGCCAACGAGAACAAGGATACGCCGGCGGGCAACGTCAAAATGGGCCTCACTGACTACATGGTGAGGGTGCCGGGGGAGTTCGAGGACGTCGAGCCGATGAAGCAGATCGTCCTTGCCGCTCGCAACGGCTCGGTCGTCCGCCTGTCGGATGTGGGGACGGTCGAGGACGGTTTTGCCGAAGTCCAGCGTCACATTACCATCAACGGCGGCCCCGGTGCCATCATTATGGTTCAGAAACAGTCGCAGGCCAACACCGTCGAAGTCGCTGCGGCTGTGCGAAACCGGATGGCCGAACTGGTCAAGCGCCTCCCGCCGGACATACAGATCGTCAACGTCATGGATTCGTCCGAGGATATCGAGCAGGTCATCAGCGACCTGTCCACGACGCTTCTTCAGGGCGGCTTGTTGGCCATGGCGGTGGTGTTGATCTTCCTGCGCAGATGGCGTGCCACAGCGGTCGTTGCGCTGACGATTCCCTTCTCGCTCATCCTGGCGATAGTTGCAATCTATTTCCTCGGCTACACCATCAACATGATGAGTCTGTTCGGGATGATCATCGCCGTAGGCATGATCGTGGACAACGCCATCGTCATCCTGGAAAACATCACCCGCCACCGGGAAGAGGGTGAACGGCCGAATGAAGGGGCGGTGTTCGGGGCGTTGGAGGTCGCGATGGCGATTACCGCTTCGACCCTCACTACCGTCTGCATCTTCTTCCCGATCCTCTTTGTCAGGGGCATCACGAAGATTATCTTTACGGAATTCGCGGTCGTCGTTTGCGTCGTGCTGTTCGGGTCTCTCGCCTCGGCGATCCTGCTCACCCCGATGCTGAGCGCCAAGCTCCTTGGCCGCATGAAACCGGGAGCCAAGCAGGGCCGTTTGTTCCAGATGAGTGAAAACGCCTTCAATACCCTCTCTGATTGGTATTCAAGGCTCCTGGGGTGGGCGTTGGGACACCGCAAGACCGTTATTGTGCTGGCGGTACTGCTGTTTGCCGGCAGTCTTCTGCTTCTGCCCTACCTCGGCAGCGAGTTCATGCCCGAGGAGGACAAGGCCATTGTGAGAGGAACCCTTCACTTGCCCGTAGGGACTCGTGTGGAGGAAACAGCGCGTGTCATGGCGGCAATCGATCGGATCATCAAGGAAGAGGTCACAGAAGATGAACGGATTGCAGTTTTCACACGTTGCGGCACAAGCCGCAGCGGGATGAGCAGCGTAATGGGTGAAGAAGGCTCGCACATCGGATCCTTCGGCGTCAAACTGGTCCGCCGGGTCGAGCGGACCCGAAACGTCAAACAGATCGCGGCCGCTCTCCGCAAACGGCTTGGTGACATGCGAGGGCTGCTCCGCATCGAAAAGTATAACCTCGAATCGGGGGACCCCATGGCCGGGCTGGTCCTGGGCGGTGAGCAGCCCCTGACGGTCAACATCATCGGCGACGATATCGAAGTCACCGATGAGCTGGCGGCGAAGATCAAGGGGATCGCCGAACGAACGCCCGGGACCGTGGACATCGCCATCTCCCGCGTGAAGGGCAAGCCCGAGCTATGGGTCAACGTGGACCGGGCCAAGGCTTCGGACCTAGGACTTAACGTCTCACAGATCGGAGATGTTATTCGCGGCAGTTTCTACGGCAAGGAGGCAAGCAAGTACCGCATTCACGGCGACGAGTATGACATCTTTGTTCGGCTGCGTGAACCGGACCGTGCCAAGACCAGCGACATAGCCGCGACGCCGATCCGAACGGCCTCAGGACGACTGGTCCGCGCTGATAACATATCGGATGTGTCCGTCGAATACGGGCCCCTGGAAATCGAACGAAAAGACCAGGGCCGGATCGTCAACGTCATTGGCAATGTGGATAAGCGGTCGCTCGGCGAGGTCGTCGCGGACATCGAGGCCGAGATCGGCAAGCTGGACATTCCCCAAGGCGTCGAAGTCAAGATGGCCGGGCAGACCGAGGAACAGAGGGAGTCGTTCCTCTGGCTGACACTCGCGCTGGGGGTGGGGATTGTGCTGGTCTATATGGTCATGGCCGCACAGTTCGAGTCGCTGCTGCACCCATTCGTGGTAATGTTTTCGATCCCCTTCGCCTTCACCGGCGTATTCATAGCGATCTTTCTGGGCGGGCATAACGTCAGCATCGTTGTCTTCTTGGGGCTGCTGATGCTCATCGGCGTGGTGGTCAACAATGCCATCGTGCTGGTGGACTACATCAACATCCTGCGGGCGCGTGGCCTGTCGATGCTCGAAGCTGTCCAGCAGGCCGGGAGGACACGTCTGCGGCCAGTGCTGATGACGGCCCTGACGACTATCGTGGCCCTGGTTCCGATGGCCTTCGGCCGCGGTCAGGGGGCGGAGATCTGGAACCCATTGGGACTGACGGTGCTGGGGGGGCTGCTGGCCTCCACGGTCGTCACCTTGGTCCTCGTGCCGACGATGTACAGCATCCTCGAATCGCGCCTTAAACTAAGAAGAACAAAGGAAACGACAAAATGAAACTCGTGCTGATCGCATATAACGAGGCTATTGACGACGAGGTCATGGAGCAACTCGATGCCGCCGGTGCCGAGGGATACACCAAGTGGACCGAGGTGCTGGGCAAAGGCCGAACCAGCGGCCCACATCTGCTCAGCCACGTCTGGCCGAAAGGCAATAACGTCCTGGTCGTCGTGGCCGAGGACGCATCAGCCAAGAAACTGCTGGAGGCTATTCGCGGCCTCAGGAAAACGGCAGCCAAGGAGGGCGTCAAGGCGTTTGTCCTGAACGTGGAGGAACATCTGTAACGTCCGAAGCCGTCCCACTCGTTGACCAGGAGGTCAATTCCTCGATCAACCCCTGCTTGAGTGCCGCCAGAGAGCGCTCGCCGGCCTGGGCTTCAGTGTTAAACATAGACTCCACGATGATTCCGTTGATGGTAGACCAAATCAGAGAGGCCATCACTGATGGATTGAAACGCCGGATAAACTCGCCACTACCGACACCCTCAACAAGGACGGCCTCGACGCGTTTTCGCCACTGGGTATTGATCTGTGTAATGCTTGCAGCGAGTTGGCCTTCCTTCTGTTGCCAGGCCGCGTGAGCCCAAAGCTCCATCACCAGCCTGCCCGAACCGATGTAGAACTCCAAGCGGCCGAAGACGTGGTCCATTATCCGGCAGAGTTTCTCCACGGCGGGTAAAGGCTCTTCTGCCAGACGGTCCAGTTCTGTCTGATCTCCCGTTAGCCTTTCCGAGAACACTTTTGCAAAAAGGTCCTCTTTATTCTGAAAGTGATTGTACAGAGACCCCTTGGAGACCCCGGCCTTCTGTGCGACTTCATCCATCGTTGCCGCTTCATAACCCCGAGCGTCGAAGACTCCCTGCGCAGCATCAAGAATTGCCTGCCGTTTCGCCCCCAACTGTGCATCATCTTCTGCCATGTCTCCACATCCTCTAAAAGCCCCTGGGCCTGAACCAGACCATAACACCCAGCGACTGGCTCCATTATTGATGAGCCATTGCCTTCAGGCAAGGCAGAAACCGGGGCGAGCGATTACGCACCCAAATATTCGAAGCCGTCGGTGATGTTCCAGCGAACGAGAATGAAAAAACCTGTTACGGAATAGCCGCGGCCTGTGTTGGGATCGGCGGCGGTGGGTTCGTCGCACCAAGGGGTCGGCTTGGTGGAGATCGTCCTGAGGGGCGATGCTTGGAGCAGATGGTTACACCGCCGGGGTCACCACCGATTCTGGGGGCAATGGTTTTTCGAATTGCTGCGGAATTTACCGAAACAGCAGCCGGGGTGGAGGGCGCAGGCGAAGCCGTCGTCGCGGCTGTGTTCGCAGG
>JAXHSV010000224.1:0-4815 GCA_034190305.1 Planctomycetota bacterium
GCTTCTTCTCGGTGGGCAAGGCCTTCAGAAGTGCTGCGATAGCCTGAAACTGTGGTGACTCAAGTCCGCCGGCTTGCCTGGCGGAGCAGCCGTCACCTTCAGGCAAAACGAATAGCCTGCGAACTTACCCCGCACTACTTCCGTTTAATGTAGCAGACGACCCTTTGGGCTACGGTATTGGCGTTGAGTTTGACGGTTGCGATGTCGTCGAGGTCGGCTGTGTCGATGACCCTGACGACCCGGCCCCACCTGGCTGCATCGTCGGGCAGGAGGTCGGACAGGCGGTTTGGTGTGTTTTTAAAAAATGACTCGTTCAGGAAATTTCCTTCCTTGCCCGGAAATAAGGCAAGGTACAGAATGTCCATCTCCACCATTTCGCTGAAAAGGTGCGTTCCCAGCGACACCTCTGGGACAAGTTCAGCCCGCATGGCCACAATTTCACAAAGAATGGAAACAGGGCTTATATCGGAGAAGTTCACGGGAACGCCGAGCGACGGTGAAGAAGTCCCCCACCGCCCCGGGCCCAGAAGCATTATTGTCGGCGGGTTGTCGGTGTCGTCCTTCCGGATGTGCGTAATCCGCCCCAGCAGCCGAGCGATGCTGTATCTCTCGGACATGGGCAGTTGACCATAGGCGGACGGAACGACGTATATCAACCGGTCCACATCGGTTTCCCGACTTTGACCGATTACGGCTCCAGCCGCTTCAAGTATGAGATCGTCGCTGGTTATTTTCTCCGGCGGGTCCGAGACGACACCCCCGCCCTTGTACTGGAACGGCCGGCACTGCAGCAGGTTAATCTTGTAGTGTCCTTCGCCGAGAAAATTGGCTGTGAACTCCACATCTACCGGATAATCGTAAGCCGATTGAAGCACTTTGAGCATTTTGCGCATATCGCCGACCAGCGGGGTCTGTCGAAGCAGTTTTTCAAAGGTCAGAACATACGGGAACACTTGATCGATGCCGCTTTGGGCTGACCGAAGGGCAAGTTCGTCATTGTGCGAGGCGAACAGGTTTACAGGAAGATCGGAACTCATCCGAGCCACATCGCAAAACCGACGAGGAAGCAGCTGACCGCCTTGAAGATCAAGTACATCGACCTTTTTCTGTGTGTATTGGCTGACCTCGTCGAAGTTCGACTCGGGTCTTCTTTCAGGCGCGTTCAGAGCCACCACTCTTGTATAATCGTCGTCGTGGCGTTCAACCGCGCGCGTTCCAAGCCCGAAGACCATTCTCATGACCCCCGAAACCGGGTCTATATCACCGCTCCAGACATACGGGTTGAACGATAAGCCCACGCCGGCAATCTGCGGGTAGAAGAACTCTTTGTGCGCCGCGCCGGAGACCCGCTGGACCAGAATAGCCATTTGCTCGTCACAGTCGAGCATCCCGCGCTGAGCGCGATAGGTCAAAGCCTTTTCGCTCATCGTACTGGCATAGACTTTTCGCACCGCCGAGAGAATATCCTCCAGCCGCTGGTCCCTGGAACCCTGGTTCACACAAAAAACGCTCTCGTACTTGCCGGCGAAGGCGTTACCGAAGTTGTCCTCCAGCAGGCTCGAGGAACGAACGATGATGGGCGATTGACCGAAATAATTCAGCATATCGGCAAACTGCTTTATGATGTATTCCGGAAACTCGCCCTTTAGCATCTGCCGGCGGGCGTCTTCGGCGCCGTCGAGGAAAGTTTCAGGGTCCTTCTGTCTCTGCTTGACCCACCACAGACCGTTTTGGACCAGGTAGGTGTAAAAGACATCCGAGCCGATGAAGAAACTGTCGTGCGGCTCGAGGACCTCGGTCCATCGTGAGTCGGTTTTCTCGAGGATCGCCCTTGCCATGAGCATTCCGACAGCCTTTCCGCCGATCAGACCGGTTCCGATCATACGACGGCGAATCGCAAGGATGTCCGAGAGGTTCATATATTTCCGGGCCAGTTCGAGTATTCGTCCTTCCCGCGCAATAGCCATGCGCATCAGTCGGTCCACGAAGGTATTGACAACTTCAGTGGGCTTTTCACCTTGATCCAGGCTGGCTTGTAACTGCTCCGCCTGGAAAAAGGTGCTGCTCCAGAAGCCCAGTTGATAACTGGCGCTGTCAAGCCGGCTCCAGGGAACGGTGGCGAGAACTTCGGTAATAGTAATACTTTGGGTAACCGGCAGGAATTCTTCACCGGTCCATACGTGCAGAACGTACATACTTGGGGAATGACGCTGTAAGACCTTGAGCGGATGGACGTAAATCCGGCCCTTATAGCGATAGACGTCCACCAGGATTTGTGTCGTGTTGGTTATGGGGCTGGTGGTATGGAACGAATGATGGTTTCGCAGAACGGCAAAATATGCGACCGCATTATGATCGCGCAGGTACGGACAGGTCAACATAAAGAAATTACCGAGCATTCGATCGCTGCACCAATCGGCAGCCAGGTCCGACAGGCAATCAAACAGGTAATACCCGCCATCTCCGACGTCTTTTATGACGTCGTGTATCTCCGTTAAAAAATGCTCGAATCCCGATTCGGGATGGAGTTGGTGGACTTCAACGTCGCTGTCGCAATCTATCAAAGGCTCGTGCCTGGCAAAGCGGAAATAGACAATCCTCTGACCGCTCTGCACGGCGTTTCGGCAGTACGGTTCGACAAACGGCTGATAGTCCTCGACAGAATTCACCTGCCAAACGAAGTTGTCGCCGGGCATCAACCCTTTAATCAAACGGTCAAGACCGGAAAGACCCGTGCTCAATTGTGTATCAATCTGTGCCATGTCGGCGTAATCCTTCGTCCCGCCAGTCGGACGCAGAAAATAGTCCTGTTACATCATAACACAATATCATATTAATCGACCTTGTATAACATTGATAACAATGGTGCTTCACAAGCAGTGTATCCATATAAGGATATCAGATTTATGGTGAAACAGTGAACTGGTTGAGCATTTTTGGGATTTCCGTAGCGTTGGGTATGGACGCCTTCGCCGTGGCGATAGCGGCGGGGTTGAAAATTAAGCACCTTACAGGAAGGCATGTCTTTCGCCTAGCGTTTTGCTTCGGTTTTTTTCAGTTTACGATGGCGGTGCTGGGGTGGCTGGGAGGCAGGACTATCTCTGGCTACATAAGAACTTATGACCATTGGGTCGCCTTCGGTCTTCTTGTCGCCGTCGGGTTCAAGATGCTTTTGGAGGGATTGTCCGGGAAGGTACCGCCCGGCCGGTCCGACCCGACGCGAGGTTGGACGGTAATTGCCTTATCGGTGGCAACGAGTATCGACGCCCTTGCCGCCGGTTTGAGTATGGCATTTATCGGCGTTTCAATCTGGCTGCCAAGCGTTGTAATAGGCATCGTAGCCGCCGCTATGACCGCAACAGGCATCCGCTTCGGCAACCGGCTTGGGCGAAAAGGAGGGCGGTGGGCCGAACTGCTCGGCGGAGCGGTACTGATCGGCATCGGCGTCCACATTATTCTCTCACACCTGTTGGATGCGAGAATTCAATAATCGCTACAGGCAAACTGTACGCTCAAGGGAAATTATACCAGTTAACTTACTCGCAAAACGCCACTTACATCACTTTTTATACAATTTCCTCTTGACATGAGTTGCATAAGGCTTACACTGTTTTATTAGACAAACATTTGTGATTTTCCGGAATGAAGTTCCATGGCGAAGCAGGATACAAAACTGACCCACCGGCTTGAGGATTACCTTGAAGCCGTTCTCGTTCTCGTCCGTCGCAACGGCGTGGCGCGTGTCAGCGAGATCGCTTCTGTCACCAACGTCAGCAAATCGTCGGTAACTACCGCTCTTAAACACCTTGCCGAAGACGGCCTGGTCAACCACGACCCGTACCGGTTTGTAACACTCACGCCCCTCGGTAAGGCAATGGCGGAAAAGGTGTTTGACAAGCATAAGTTGCTTACAGTCTTTCTGACCGACGTATTGAACATCGACGCGACGAAGGCGGAAGAAAACGCCTGCCGGATGGAACATGTCGTCGATGACATAGTGCTGGAACGGATAAGTATGCTGGCTAAATTTATTCAGGACTGCCCGCTGGGCGGGTCCGAATGGATGGAAAAGTTTTTGGCCTATTGCAAACAACACCAGTCGCCGGAAACGAACGGCGAACAGACAGGGTCGGAGCGATCAACCTTGAAGACGACAATGGACCAGATGAAGCCGGGGCAGAGAGGTAAAATTGTTAAGGTCGGCGGTAGCGCCATTGCGGCGCGTCGCCGATTGATGGACATGGGAGTAACTTCAGGCGAGCCGTTTGAGGTCAAGCGTGTCGCGCCTCTTGGCGATCCCATTGAGATACGCATTCGCAAGTATCACCTGACGCTTCGTAAGTCCGAGGCCGCCGGGATAACCGTGGAGCCGACGGAAGAATGAACGCCGAGAACGATAATTCATCTCTCCCTGTCATGCCGTTGACGATGACGCTGGTCGGACAGCAAGTTACCTTTGCAGGAGTGCGTAACGCCGGGGCCGGTCTGATGCACCGCCTGGCCGAGATGGGTCTGACGCCGGGCGAGAAGCTGGAGATTATCAATCGCGGAAACGGGCCGTTTATTGTCTCGGTAAAAGGCAGCCGGTTCGTCCTTGGCAGAGGAATGGTTCACAGAATACTCGTCCGACCCGAATAGTTTTTCAAAGCGACATAAACCATGAATAACAAGCATCTTATAGTTGCTTTAGCGGGTAATCCCAACTCCGGAAAGACGACGGTTTTCAACGCCATTACCGGCGCTCGTCAGCACGTGGGAAACTATCCCGGCGTAACGGTGGAGAAGAAGACCGGCGTCGCCACTCACGACGGCGTC
>JAXHSV010000225.1:0-4805 GCA_034190305.1 Planctomycetota bacterium
TAGCGGTAAGCCGTCAGCCTCTAAGCAGCGACATTACTTCGCTGCGTGTCGATGGATTGGTCTTACAGATTCCTCGGAGCGCCGAGGTTATCATCACCGAACCGGGCTTTTTTACGCCTCGGATTATCATGCAGGTATGCTGAGCCTCGATAACCACAGCCACGCCCTTGGGCTTGAGTTTTTCCATAATGATGTCGGCAATCTGATTGGTCAGACGCTCCTGGACCTGGGGGCGATGCGCAAAGGAATCCACGACGCGGGCGAGTTTGCTTATTCCGATGACTCTTCCGCTCGGAAGGTAGGCCACGTGCGCCTTTCCCATAAAAGGCAGGAGGTGATGCTCACACATGCTGTGGAAAGAGATGTCGCGGAGCACGACCATCTCGTCGTAGTCTTCCTTGAAAAACGCCTGAAAATGCCTGGCGGGGTCGTCGTGCAGACCGGCGAACAGTTCCCCGTACGCCCGCGCGACGCGGTGCGGCGTACCTTCCAGGCCCTGGCGGGAAACATCCTCCCCAATGGCCGATATAATCTCACGCACCGCATCGGTGATGCGATCGGCTGCAACACCATTTTTCGACGGTTTATCTTTCATATATAAACTCCTACAGATTGCATCCTTGCCTCTTATACGCCTTCGTCCCCGTCTGCGTCAAATCTCCGTTTCAGCGCCCACCGGGCCGCCTGGGCGACGATGGGCGATTCGTAGCGGGCAAGGTCCTCAAGGGCAGAGAGACAGGTACGCTCATTTGCGCCTGCCTGCCGGACTTCGGCGAGATCAGTCGAGTCGCAGGCAAGGTTTCCCGCAGCGATGGCTGCGTTACGCAGAAACATCTCGAACTTCGCCCGCCGGGCCGGCGTTCCGCGAGTGGCGCGGTCCCAGTCCGCCCGCTCCCATCGAAGTATCTGCCCCAGCGGCGCAGACGCCAATTCCGCAGGCCCGCGAAGTTCGGCGTCGCCGTCGGGAACGCTGCGGTTGAACGGGCAGACCTCCTGGCAAATATCGCAACCGAAGACGCATTGCCCGCAGGCTCGCTGAAGCGATTCGGGAATCGACCCGCGATGCTCGATGGTAAGGTAACTGACACATCGGCGGGAATCGACCAGGCCGTCATCCTGAATCGCACCGGTCGGGCAGGCATCGACGCACGCCCGGCAGGAGCCGCATCTGTTTTTCACAGGTCCGTTCGCCGGCAGGGGCAAATTGACGACGATCTCGGCCAACAGCAGGTAACTACCGAACCGGCTGTCTATCAGGCATCCATTCCTTCCGATCCAGCCCAGCCCGGCGGCGGCGGCAAGTCCGCGTTCGAGCAGCGGCGCCGTATCGACGCAAATCCGCGCCTTCAGGCCGGGGATGATCCGGGACAATTCGGCTACGATTTTTCCGCAGCGTTTGCGAAGCAGGCGGTGATAGTCGCGTCCACGGGCATAGCGGGCGATATGCCCGGAAGAATCTTCATCCCCAGCCGGCGCGTAAGAGGCTGCAAGACAGATAACCGAACCGGGCTTGTCCGGTTCGTCCAGAAGATTACGCACGTCGCATCGCCGCTGCGGATCACGAGCCAGGTATGACATTGTTCCGTGATAACCACGCCGAAGGAACCGCCGGAAGTGTTCGGCGCCGGTATGCGCCTCAACAGGCGCGACGCCCACACGCGCAAAACCCAACTCGCCCGCCAGGCGAACAATCAGCGACTTGATCTCAGAAGGATCAACCATCGGTGTAAAACGTAACATAAGTGAGGATAAAGGCGAAATGATTATACCAGAATGGGTGCATATAAGGTTTTGGTGGAGAGTAATCCGAAGGTCGTGTGTTTGGAGCACAGGCGTCTCGCCTGTTCGGGCACCGGGGCGCGGCCGAGACGACCGTGCTACCAGGTTCCACCAAAACCTTTATGCACCCTCAGTATCCGGGAAAAGAAGAAAAGGCTGGGCAGGAGGAATTTTCTTTTATTTTTACCGGCTATTAACTACCAACTACTGGCTACTATTTTACAAAGTTTGCGGATAATATCTCGTGCTGGAGAACCTTTATATGGTAACAAAGATACACGAAACAGCCTCGGTGGACGTATCGGCGGAACTGGGTGACGGCGTGATCGTCGGTCCGCACGCTGTTGTAGAATCCGGCGCGACTATCGGCGACGGTTGCGAATTAATGGCCGGGGCGGTCGTCCGAAGGTACACGACACTGGGGCGAGGCAACGTCGTTCACCCATTTTGCGTCCTCGGCGGCGAGCCGCAGGATTACAAGTTCGACCCGAACGGGAAGACTTATCTCCGCATCGGTTCGGATAATATCTTTCGCGAGCACGTTACCATAAGCCGGGCCACCAAGCCCGGCGGCGAGACTGTTATCGGCGACGGCTGCTTCTTTATGACCGGTTCGCACATCGGACACGACTGCGTAATAGGCAATGGCGTAGTACTGACCAACGGTGCTTCGGTTGCCGGTCATTGCGAAATCGCCGACAGGGCGATTTTGTCGGCCTTTGTGGTGGTGCATCAGTTCTGCCGGGTGGGTGAGTTGATTATGACACAGGCGCTAACGGGCATTTCTCAGCACATTCCGCCGTTTGTCATGCTTCGGGGGATTAACTACGTCGTAGGCCTTAACAACGTCGGTCTTCGCCGCGCCGATTACATTACCGAAGACGACCATAAGCAGATTAAGGAGGCTTATCGGCTGTTGTATCGCTCTTCGCTGACGCCGCAGAAGGCATTGGCGGAGATGGATTTGCGTAGCGACTGGGGCGCTGCCGCCGGTCGGTTCCGCGATTTCGTCCGACAAGCCCTGGAGGCCCAACCACCTTACAATCGGGGCCTGCCAACGGCGCGCGCCGCTCAGCGCACTGATGGACACCCCATGGCGTGATTAATACATTAGCAGTAGGCGCGTATTACCTTGACGCATACGGGTCGGCTGCGTCTCTCATGCCGTCACCGAAGAAATTGAAGCACAACACAGCCGCTATGATAAAAACAACCGGAAGCATCAGCCAGGGATAAAAACCGACGGCCTTGATGTCCATGCAGTCCTGAAGCATCACGCCCCAACTGACCACGGGCGGCCTGAGCCCCAGTCCCAGAAAACTCAGGCTCGTTTCGCCTAAAATCATTCCGGGTATGCTCAATGTCAGCGCGACGATGATGTGGCTGGTGAATCCGGGAAGCAAGTGGCGAAACAGTATCCGATTATGACCTGCGCCCAGCAATTTGGCGGCTGTGGCGTAATCCTCCTCGCGCAGCGACAGTATCTTTCCTCGCACCACGCGGGCCAGGCGAGTCCAGCCCAACAGGCTCAACACTATCGTAATGGCGAAGTATATCCTCAATGCAGACCAGTCGCTCGGCATCGCCGCCGCAAGCGCCAACCACAAAGGCAATCGAGGGAAGGCGTTGATAATCTCGATACCACGCTGGATTACGTTATCGACCCACCCTCCGACGTAACCGGAAATGCCGCCAATGGTCATACCGAGGAAAAAAGTGAACGCGATGCCGATAAGCCCCACGGAAAGCGAAACACGCGAACCGTAAATAATCCGGCTGAAAATATCCCTGCCGTATTTGTCAGCGCCGAGGAAATAAAACGTGCGGATTGGTTTTTCAGTGCCTTTGGCTTCTTTATTCCGCTCGAATTGCCGACTGTTAACGCCCAGAAGGTGGCGATCCATCGGGATCAGGCCCCAGAGTTTGTAAGGCTCGCCTTTGGCAAAGAAGGACAGAGTTATCGGATCGTCGCGGTCCTCCACATAGGACTTGCGGAAGGTGATCGGGTCTGTCCTGCAATTCAGGGCGTTGACGTACAGGCCGCGGGAGAAACTGAATCGCACAAGTTGCGACGGGCAGTAGGCGTGGTCGAGGTCGTACCATTTGGTCGAATATGGGGCGAACACTTCGGCGAAGACGGCTACAAAATAGAAAAGTGCGAGGACATACAGGGATGCTGTTGCCAGGTGGTGCTTTTTAAATCGCAGGCGGATTAACTGCCACTGGGACAATGTCGCCAGAACCCGCTTTTCGCCGGTTTTTTCGATATTCCCGCTCATCGCCCACCTCCCTTGAACCGTATTCGCGGGTCAAGCCACAACAGCAGCAGGTCGCTGACCAATGTGCCGAGGACGCCCAGCAGGCTGAGGATCATCAGCATCGAGCAACAACGGTCCAATGGTCGGCAGGGACAGGACCATCGCCACAATCGCCCCGCCGGAGACCAGTTGTGGAAACAGTCCGCCGATACCGGAAATAAACGGATTCAATGCCAGCCTGACAGGATACTTGAACAGTAGTTTGACCGGGCGGACGCCTTTGGCGCGGGCTGTAACGACGTATGGTTTTTTCAATTCATCAAGCAGGTTGGCCCGCATCACGCGTATCATCCCGGCGGTACCGCCGACGCCCAGAACCACCACCGGTATCCAGATGTGCTTGAGCAGGTCGATGACCTTAGGCCAGTCCCATTCCGGCTGGGCTGCGAAATCGGCGGAGAACAGACCTGAAACGCCCGAAACGGCCATAAGTATCAACGCCAACAGGAATGCCGGTATGCACATCCCGATGAAACCGAGAAACGTGAGAATGTAATCCCAGATCGAGTATTGCCGAACTGCCGAGAATATGCCTATCGGAATGGCAAGGGCCCAGGTGAACATGATCGTCCCCAGTGAGATGAGAACCGTCAGCAGCAGGCGGTCGCCGATCATTTCGTTGACTTCCTGCGTCGTTTCCATGGACCGACCCATGTTTCCCTGGAGAAGCCCCTCGTCGGCTTCATCGAAAGTGGCGAACCAGAAGAC
>JAXHSV010000226.1:0-4796 GCA_034190305.1 Planctomycetota bacterium
CCGCTGCGACGGGGCTTGCTTCGCCCGACGTGTTCTATTTCGGAAACGCCATCGGCGAGACGGGCAATTCAGCCACCGATGCGACGGTCAAGCCGACCGATGAGATCGGCGCGCGGAATAATACTCGCACACTGGGCGGTCCTGAAGGCCCGGCTGGGATCGAAGATGTCTATGCACGCACCGTGCCCTGGCGGGCACGGCTAACTTCTGCTCGGACCTTCGGGCCTGAATGGCGATCAACCGGAATAACCCGCGTTGTCCTGTTAGAGTTTATCACCTCATCTAAAAAAATTACCCTTTAAGTTACGAACAGCCTATTCCGATAATTCGGTGTGGGCTGATTTTTGTCCTCCCTGTTGACAATATCGCAGATGCCCGCATATATTACTTACTCAAAGATCCTTGTAACAGGATAAGCAAAATCGATTTTTTAAGGAGAGCATTATGTCCAAGCGCATCAGTTGTGTAATTGCAATTGCATCGGTATTGCTGGCGGGGCCTGGGGGGCTGAATGCTCAGGACGCAACTTCTGTCCAACCTGCTGCGCCGGCCGGCGACGTACTCAAACATATTCCCGCCGGATGCATGGGCTTCGTGGTGGTCAATAACGTCCAGAATTTCACCGGAAAGATCGACGGCTTCCTCCAGCAGATAAGCCCGCCGGAGCAGCCGCTGGTCCAGGGTAAAATACTGGACATGATCCGCGGCGCCGCCAGGCTCGGCGAAGGCTTCAACGCCAACGGCGGATTCGCCGCCGTCATACTCGACCCCCAAGTCTATGGCGTGGACCTGGTCGAGATGATTACCGGAAAGGCAAAGCCGACCGAACCGGGCGAGGAGCCGAAAAAGCAACCTTCCCCGCCGGTGGTCCTGATAGTCCCCACCACCGACAATACACTGGTGAACATGCTTGCTGCATATCAGCCGGTCAAAGAAGGCGATTACATCAAACTGCCGCGACAGGGCGACGAGCCGATTTACTGCAAGGTGGCGGGTAGCTATGCCCTGATAGGGCCTAACCTCCAGGCTGTCCGGAACGTCTCGGCCGGCGAAAAGTCGATACTGACGCAACTGTCGGCGACCGACAAGGCCGTTATCACCCGCAACGACGTGGGCGTGTGGGTCAACCTCAAGATGCTTTGCCCGATCCTCGATGCAGCCATTGTAAAGATGGAGAAGGAAGCAGCCGAGGGCGGGCAGATGGGCTTCGGGCCGGGAGTGATGATAAAAAAATCCATGAGCAGAAACTTCGCCTCGATGCGCGAGATAATCAAGCAACTCGACGACTTCTCGACGGGATTGCGGATTAACAATACCGGAATCTTAATCGACGGGCGATGCTCCTTCCTGACCGACAGCGTGCTGGGTAAAGCCCTGGCCGCCTGCAAGCCCGTAGCCGGTTCGCTGCTGAACCGCCTTCCCAACATGCCATACATCGTTGCCTTCGGCGCCAGGAACGAACCGAAGACGCCGAAAGATTTCAACATTAAACAAATCGACAACATGCTGGCCGGCGAACCTTTCACCGGTCTGTCGGCCGATGCCAAGGCAAAGTTGCGCACCGTTATGCTGGGCCTTGAAGAGCAGATCGACTCCGTGCAGTTATATCTCGGCGGAAACACAAGCGGTTCCGGACAGGTCGGCGCCGTGTACGTACTGGAATGTAAATCTGCCGATACGGTCAAGACCATGCTGGCCGACGCCGCGGCCGTTGCGAACGAAGTCATCCAGGCCGCCGAAGACGAAAACCTCAAAAAACTGTCCGTCAGGTACCACAAGGCCCTGGAGTCCGTCGCCGACAAAGAGGTCGATGTCATCGATATTGACCATCCTGAAATCAACACAATGGAAGAGGATGACCGCGAGAAAATGAAGGCCGTTCTCGGCGAAGACAAGGTTCGCCTGTTAGTCGCCTCCGCCGATGACAAGACGCTGGTAATAACCCTGGGCGGTTCAAAGGCGCTGCTGACCGAGGCGATGAAAACTGCCCGCGGGACCGGGACGCTGCAAACGGATCCGGGCGTCGCCAAATCGCTGGCGATGCTTCCGAAACAGCGCATGGGCGTGGGACTGCTGAACATCGGAAACATCTTCAAGGTTATCAAGAACATCTCCGCCGCCATCGGCGAAGAGCCGCCGCCGATACCGCCGATAACCGCAGAAGAACCCTTCGCCGGATCAATCTCCATCCAGGGAAGCGATATGTCATTTACCGGATACCTTCCGACAAAAACCATCGGCGAGATCGCCAGGACTTTCATGGGCATGTTCATGGGCGGAAGAGGACGCGCCCGCCCGATGCCGCCGCCCGGAGGCGGGGAAGATTTTTAAGGGAAGTCCTCAATACGCTCAATACACGCGAAAGTTGCCAAAGCCGACGGATAGCTATCCGTCGGCTTTACTTTTCGTTATGCCCAATCCTTAACTGCTTTAAAGCTCCGCAACCACCATCGCCGATGAAAAACGCAGGGAAATGACGACAATACCCATCATCCGAAAATTCCTGGAACACCTTTCCGGGCGGCGAAACTTCTCGCCGCATACCGTTCGCTCGTACCAGATCGACCTGATGCAGTTCTGCCGGTTCCTCATCTCGCCGGAAGAAACCCTCTCCGGCAACCAAGCCGCGTTCGACGAAACACAGGCTGGGATGTTGTCGAACCGGCTGCTGTCGGTGCAGGCTAACGACGTCCGGGCGTTCCTGGCGGCGCTGATGGGCGGCGGGTACTCGCGTTCGACAATCGCTCGCAAACTGGCGTCGTTGCGAAGCCTCTACAAGCACCTCGTTCGCATCGGAGAGATGGAGACCTCGCCCGCAGCCGTCGTCCGCGCGCCAAAGCAACTGAAAAAACTGCCCGGATGCCTCGACGAAGCACAGGTCGAAACCCTCCTGTCGGCCCCCGCCGACGAACCCGCCAGCCGAAACGCACTGGAACAAATGATCTCCGCCAGGGACAAAGCCATTTTGGAAACTATCTACTCTGCCGGGCTGCGGGTCAGCGAACTTGTCGGACTTAACGTCGAGGACATGGACTCATCCGACGGGACGCTTCGCATTCGCGGTAAAGGCAGGGTCGAGCGAATAGCGCCGCTCGGGTCGCCCGCTGCCGCCGCTGTCGCCGAATATCTGCAATTGCGTGATGAAGTTTTCCCGCCCGCCCGCCGAGGCGCCGATGCCGCCGGACCGATGTTCGTCAATAAACTCGGCGGGCGAATATCCGACAGGTCGGTCAGGCGGAAACTCGACAAATACATCCGCCGGGCGGGACTGGCCGGGAAGGTCTCGCCCCACACGCTCCGGCACAGTTTCGCCACCCACATGCTCAACCGCGGAGCCGACCTGCGAAGCGTTCAGGAACTACTGGGACACAAGAGCATCTCCACAACCCAGATTTACACCCACCTTACAACCGCCGGACTCAAATCCGCCTACAACAAGGCCCACCCCATGGCGAAGAAAACCAAGGTGGGATAACCGGAATGAAGCGCTCCATCCCAGGCCGGGAATTATCAATATGCGACACCGCCTCGTACATGGCTACTATAAGATCGATCTGGATATCGTCTGGAAAACGCTCCAGGAAGACCTGCCTCCGCTAATCGCATCGCTGGAGAAAATCCTAGGCCGAAAATGATCCTAAACCATCACGCGAGTTTCTGAATCAATGTATCGTGGGTCCCCCGCTGCATCACCGCCAGATAAATAAAAAACATGGGAAAACCTAAATAACCCCTGTGTCCCCCGGAAACTCCGGCCCTATTCGTTTTCGTCTTCCGCTTTGTCAAACAGTCCCTTGGCGGATGGACGGGAAGGCGGCTTGCGGGCGGCGTCGGGTACTTCCGGCAGTTCATCGGCATGGAAGCACGACCCCTTCACCACAGCCGACAATAATTTGGCTTGGGCGGGGTACTCGGCAAAGGTCGCTTCCAGAACCCAAAGAAGTTCCAGCAGTTCGGTCGTGAATTCACTCGGCCACTTTTTGGGGTTGATTTCGTCCAGGCGTAGGGCGGGCAGGCTTGCCCGCGTTCTTACTGCAAATGTTACAGAAAAAGGCGTGGGCAAGCCTGCCCGCCCTACTGACTTCACCTGAACGGCCTGAATCTCTACTACTACAAGGGCCGGATTGATGGCACCGTTCTTGAAGAAGGAGGCTCACTTGTTCCGATTGACTGGATCAAAGGCGACGCAAACTGGGACATTAAAGTGGACGGTTCCGACCTGAACCTTCTTCTGACCGGCTGGGGTATCGGCACGGAATGGGACGAAGGCGATTTCAATGATGACGAATTAGTGGACGACTCTGACCTGAACTGGCTGTTGAGCAACTGGACCTATCCTCCTGCCTCGTCGTCGTCTGTTCCCGAACCGGCGACGATGGCGTTTCTGTGCCTCGGCGCGTTGGCGTTGATTCGTCGCAGGCGGGCAGGTAAGCGCCGTGTGGGATGCGGAGTCGTAGTAACATTTTAGTGGTTTTTTTATCCGTTTTGGATCAGGCGGCATTTTAAAAACAGAGCCGAACGGCAAAGCCAATGCTCGACACTGGCTTGGCCGTTCGGCTCCGTTTTTAACCCGTCATTCGGGACTGGGGTTCCGTGGACAGAACTACCGCGATGGATTCGGAATTTCCAATATCGAAGTGAAGAAACAGCGGTCCGATATATCCGCTAGCCGCGAGTGGAAACGAGCGGGCTTGACCGGGCGGTGTCGGCGGAATATCCCGCTCCCTGCCGGTCGCGGCTGGCACACCGATGTAAAAACCCATCCGTTCACCTCCGCGCGCGCAAACGTGAACCCA
>JAXHSV010000227.1:0-4787 GCA_034190305.1 Planctomycetota bacterium
ATAACGCCAGACCCAGCCCAGCCATAGCCATGGCTGGGCTGTAATGTCCGCTCTTCGACCGATTTTGCGAAAACCTGCGTTTGTCCGCTTTCGGAACTTACACAAAATACTTGACGCTATCGCCCCTTGCCTCGGTCTTGCCTGTGCGGGCTTGTCCTGCAACAATAGCGTGCATGAGGATAGTATTTTGCGGAAGCGGTGATTTTGGTGTTCCGACACTGCGAGAGCTGGCAGCGGGCGGTGATGAGATTGTTCGTGTTTTCACCCAGCCGCCGCGGCCTGCGGGCAGGCGGGGTAAGATAATGCCCACTCCGGTGGCTGCGGTTGCGGAAGAACTTTCTCTGCCGACGGTTACAGCCGAGGACATCAACTCCGACGAACATGCCGTCGAAATCGAGGCCCTCGCCCCCGACGTTCTGCTGGTGATAGATTTTGGTCAGAAGATAGGCCCTCGCGTGCGTGCGGCTGCGGGTCTTGAAGCGATTAATCTTCACGGCTCGCTGCTGCCGGAACTTCGCGGCGCCGCTCCGGTCAACTGGGCCATTATCCGGGGATGCGAAAAAACGGGCGTAACCGTCATCGCTCTTTCCGACCACATTGACGCCGGGGCGATATTCCGACAAAGGTCCACCGATATTCGTCCCGACGAGACCGCCGAGGAACTCCGCCGGCGCCTGGCCGACCTTGGTGTCGAGGCGGTGGCGGATACGCTCGCAATGCTGTCGGACGGTGAGTGCGATGGCGTCGAACAGGACGAATCGCAGGCGACGACGGCGCGTCGGTTAAGGAAGTCCGACGGGCTTATTGATTGGTCTGCTGATGCGGTAGTGGTGCGAAATCTCATTCACGGCGTCTGGCCCTGGCCGGGGGGTCAGACGCAATACGTCGTTGCCGACGGAAAAAGGACCGACGTTGTAATCGCTCGCGCCGTCGCACTGGAGGCCGATGGACAACAAGGCCGGCCCGGCGAAATTGGCGGCGAACTGACGGTATTCTGTGGCGGCGGCAGGCTGGGAATTCTGCAACTCAAACCAGCCGGACGGCGGATAATGGAGTGGCGGGATTTCGTCAACGGATACAGGGTATCGGCGGGTGCGCGGTTCGAGACGGCTTTTTAGGCCGCATTTTGCTTGAACCACAAAGAACACAAAGTTCACAAAGATTTTAATGACGTGTCTTATTGTTATTTCAAAGGTTACGGTCTTCTGTCCAGGCGATTAGAGACATATCCATATAATCCGAAAAAACAGGGTATTCTTTTGAAAAAATGAAAAACTTTCATAACATACTGTGAAATAAAGACCTTTCTGTTCTTCCTGTCTGCCGGCAGACAGGTGTGTCCTTTGTGGTGCAATATTCGGATTTAGGCAATGGCGGACGGATTTGAAAAAATTTCTCAATTTTCGGAAGTTACGCAGAGGCTTTACACGCTCCGCCCGACGCAGACCTGGCCCGCCCTTGAGATCAGCGGCGTCTTGATGCACCGAATCAAGGGCACGGACCCGAAGGAAGACGCCGAAGCGAAAATCGCGTTAATATCACCTGTGCGAGGGGCGGTTCTGGATACGTGCTGTGGGCTGGGATACCTGGCGATACTCGAAGCGAAAACCGCCGAGTCCGTTACAACGATAGAAAAGGACGAAATGGTCCTGGAAATGGCGCGTTTGAATCCGTACTCAAGGGAAATATTTGAGAATCCCCGGATTAACCTGGTTTGCGGCGATTCGGCGGAGTTGATTCGCCGGTTCGGCGATGCGGCGTTCGATATTGTCAGCCACGATCCGCCGACGCTGAGTCTGGCGGGCGAATTATATTCCGATGTTTTTTACGAGCAGTTATTCCGTGTCCTCAAGCCCGGCGGGAAACTGCTGCACTACACCGGCACGCCGGGCAGCCGGCGTCGCAGGATTGATATCCCCGGCAGCGTGGCGCGCAGACTGAAAAAAATAGGCTTTGCGAAGGTCGAAAGCGACAAGGCCACCTCCTGCATAACGGCCAAACGCCCCGGAAGACTTAAAAGCCGCCGTTTTTAGCATGGGTCTGTTGAAAACTGTTTGTCAATTTTGGAAGAAGTACAAATGAAACCGAAATCATTACGCATCGGCCTGGCTTCTTCCAGACACCCGGAAACGATCAATCAAGGCGTAAGAAAGATTATTGCAGGATTGAAATTGGCATCGTCCAGAAATGTGGATATTGTCTGTCTTCCTGAGACCTATCTGCCGGGACTTCGTGGACTCGATTTTGACCTGCCGCCTCCTGATCAGCAGGCGCAGGAATCGGCCTTGGAAGAGATACGCTCTGCGGCGCGGCGGTATGGCGTAGCCACTATTGTCGGAATGGAATGGATGTGCGAGAACGGGTTGGAGAACCGGGCATTTGTCGTTTCCGCAGCCGGGAGGATTCTGGGCCATCAAACGAAAAATCAGATTACGCCCGGCGGCGAATCTGACAGTTATGTTCCGAACGGAAGGCGAAAAGTCTTTACTGTAAAGGGTGTCAGGTTTGGAATTGTGCTTTGCCATGAAGGTTGGCGCTATCCTGAGACCGTCCGATTAGCGGCTGTGCGCGGGGCGCAGGTTGTATTCCAGCCGCAGGTTACAGGCAGCGACAGGAAAATATCTTACCCGCCTGAAGTTGCAGGCGGCGAGAAAAGGCGCATGACAAGCGGAAAGTGGGGCGAATCCTTCTATGAAAAGGCCATGATTTGCCGCGCACAGGAGAATACAATATACTTTGCCAGCGTGAATACGGCGATGCGTTTTCAAAACTCTGCCACCAGCGTCATTGATCCGTCAGGCAAATGTCTGGCCTACGTCCCATACGGAAAGGAAAAACTCCTGACGGTTGATATTGACCTTTCAAAGGCCAATCGGTTTTATGCAAAAAGATACGATCCGACGTTGTATTCCGATTAATCTCTGAAATTTTGCTAAAAGGAACCGAACATGACACAGACACCTCCATCGATGGCGCCTCCTCCGGTTGCGATGCCGGGCGGGCAGAAAAAGTCAGTGGGAATCGCAGTAGCAGCGCTGGTTCTGGGAATCTGCGGGTTTATTCCGTGGTTTGGCCTGCTGTGCGGGCTGGTCGGAGTAATCCTGGGCATCGTCGCCCTGGCGCAGCAGACCTCGCGCAAGGGTCTGGCGATCGCCGGTATTATTACCGGCGTAACCGGGCCCGTTTTGATGATAGCGCTGATTGTAGCCCTGGCCTTGCCTGCATTAGGCTACGCGAAGGAACAGGCAAGGCAGGCCCTTTGTCAGGCCAACCTTAACGGTATCGGCAAATCGATCATTATCTACAGCTCCGAAAACAACGATGCCTACCCGCCCAATCTGGAAATGATGATTAGCTCTTCTGGGATGCCGAAGGAGTTGATGAGATGCCCTTCCGACAAAAGCAATCGAGACTGCGATTATTTCTATTCACCGCCCGCTGAGAAAACGTCAGAAGACACAAACGACCAAACCATCATAGCCTGCGACTTCAAGAGCAATCACAGCGGGAAGGGTAGGAATGTTCTCTTTTCCGACGGCCATGTGCAATGGCTGACCGAGGAGCAGTTTCAGCAGGAGTTGCAGCAGCCGTATAATGCCGCATTCTCCAAGGCGCTTCGAGAGGCTGAAGGGCCATAGGAAGAAGGTAAAATCTTGAGCGAGGATATTTATCATAATTGCGGTGTAGCGGCTGTGTGCCGTCTTGGTAAATCGGCAGGAAATGCCTCCGGCGGCGATGTGGTGGCGCTTCTGCCTCAAATGCTGCTGGACCTTCAGAATCGCGGGCAACTGGCGGCCGGTTTGACCAGTTATCGGCCGGGGCGGGCGCAATTGCTCGATACGTGGAAGGATGTCGGGACGGTCAGCGAGGTCTTTCGCATGTCGCATCCGGGCAAGTACCGTTCGATTTTGAGCGATTACTCCGGCCGGGCCGCCATTGGGCACACGCGCTACGCGACCTGCGGGGCCGACGATGTCCGATATGCCCAGCCGTTCGAGCGACACCACGGGCGACTGTGGAAATGGTTCGCCTTCGCCTTCAACGGGCAACTGGCCAACTACGCCGAACTCCGCGATCGCCTGCTGGCAAGGCGAGGGTATCACTTCACGCTTGATACCGACACCGAGATAATCATGCACCTCCTGTCTTATCGCCTTCGCGGCGACAGCCCGCCGGACCTGTGCAAGGTAATGGCGTCGCTGGGACGCAGTTTCGACGGGGCGTACAACATCGCTTTCCTCGACGCGACGGGTCGGATGTTCGTCGCACGAGACCCGCTGGGATTCCGCCCGATGAGTTGGGCGGTGAATGACGATCTGTTCGCAGCCGCCAGTGAATCGGTCGCCCTGTCCAACCTGGGCTTCACCAACATTAAATCACTGCCTCCCGGCGAGATGGCGATTGTCGAAAAAGGCCGGTTGCGGTTCGAGCGGTTCGCCCCCAATCACCGGTGTGCACACTGCTTCTTTGAGTGGGTCTATTTTTCCAATGTCGCCAGCACGATGGACGGTTCGAGCGTCTATATGGCCCGGGCGAATTCAGGTCGGCGACTGGCGGAACTGGAGGCAGAAAAGATGGATTCATCCTGCGTTGTCGTTCCGGTTCCGGACACAGCCAAGGCCGCCGCCGACGCATTCGCATATTCACTCGGCGTTCCGTGCGTCGAGGGGCTTATACGCAATCGCTAATAAGTATAAATACATACAAATGTTGCAAGAAACCATAGGCATTCCTGGAGGGAAGTCATGTTTAACAGATGGACTATTTTACTGCTTTTATTGACAATT
>JAXHSV010000228.1:0-4781 GCA_034190305.1 Planctomycetota bacterium
GTCGATGAAGCCGAAATTCGCGCACTGGTTCATCACGTCCGCGGTAACCGCGAACCGGAGTATCTGAGCGAACTGGTCAAAATTCAGACCGCCAGTGTCGATTCCGACGACGGGCAACGAGACGAATTGTTCAACGAAGCCGTCGAAATCATCCTCTCAAGCCAGCGCGGAAGCGTATCCCTGCTTCAGCGCCGCCTCCAGGTCGGCTACAGCCGGGCTTCTCGTATCGTGGACCAGATGGCCCAGGCGGGCATCCTGGGCGATTACAAAGGTTCACAGGCGCGCGAGTGCATGATGACGCTCGAAGACTGGTACGCCCTCCAGCATTCCATCGCCGCAGACCGCTCCGGCGCATCCGCAGCCGACGGTACGCCAATGAGCGTGTGAGTTCGGAAGTTTCTCCGGTAAACAGTATCTTTAAATTCCCCCGCGAAACTTTAACCCTCGGTTCTGAAGACTGGCGCGCCGTCCAATTCGGTTATTTGGATCTCGGCGCGATCACCATAGACTTCTGGCATCTTTTGCATACCTGATAAAGACTTTCTGGGAGGCGTAGTTATCCCTGGAGAAATCCCGGTTTGCTTTCACCTTAAAACCCGATTCGCTTCCGGGCAGGACTCTGGGTTCGTGAAATGATTGCACACGTCGTTCAACATCGATCAACTCCCCGGCCTCATTCATAAACTGAACTTCAAACTGGATTTCCCTCCATTCAATTTCGCTATCGTTCCGTATTTTGCCGACAACCCAAACAACCGGGCCATCTTCGGTTTCCTCGAAATGCATCGCCGACGAAACGATCCTCACCTGCTGACAGTATGGAGCAAAATCCTTACCTCGCCCAAACCTGTGCAAAAGGATTCCCATCATTATCACGGGGGCGATCATGAACAGTAGCGGAATCGAAGATATAAACGAAGAATGACGAACGAGCCAAGAAGCCAGTCCGGACTGGGGACTGGAACAATACCGACATGACTTGGCGCGCCTGTCGATTTCTTCATAGCATATTCTACAGGTTTTTGTCTGTCCCTGCTCCTTCACGATACAACCCCTGAAGCCTGCTACGGAAACTTCCTTACGTCTGTCGCAGATCGAACATTAATCTTATAAGAGGCATACGTCTCCTTTGGAAAATCAGCAATAACCCTTACCTTAAATGCGCCTTCGCCATGAGGGAGAATCTCAGATGCAAAGTAGTACTCTGGACCTATGGCAACATCGATCAATTCTCCCGATTGATCGAAGAACTGGGCTACAATCTGCAGGTCTTTCCAGGCTATTTCGCTTTCGTTTTTGATTTGTCCGATTACGCAGACGACCGGGCCTTCTTCGGATTTCCCGAAGACCATCTTCGAGGAAACAACCTTCACCTCGCCCTTGAATGTCCGAAGGTCATTCTGGCCGGTTGGAACAAGCTGGGAATTAAGGAAAGACCCCCACAATCCCCTGCCGCCGAATAAGAACAGCACGCCAATCAACACAATCAACAGTATGGCGGCTGGATTACGGGACAGCCAGGCGGATATTCCTGCCTGTAGGCTCCGGCAGTGCGGACACTTCCTGGCGCGTTCGTCGATTTCCTCAAAGCACATTGCGCAGGTCTTGGTCTTTCGCTGTTCCATCGTGATGCCCCTGTAGCCTGCCGAGTAACAGATGCAGTATAAATGGTTCTAAATATGAAGTAAAAAATTAAAAAGGGGAATTGGACGTATTCACGAACCAGACGGGTCAAGTGCAGGGTGTGTACCGCATGTATTGCATTTCGTTTCGGGTTTTATGTCGCTACACGGCAGCGGAACCAGACTTCCCCCGTTCCCAGCCATTCAGCGCGGGTAGAGGCCCGCCTTTTTCCCCGGCTACCGGCTACCGCTTTATCTGGAACGGGCCTTTGGGCTTTTTGGGTTTTTGGCCTCGGAAGCGTTTTCCGGGCATTGCGACGGTGGTTACAGCGGCGGCTTCGGCGGCCTCCTTTTCGCGGATGTGTTTGCGGATGACGTACTGCTCGACCAGGCCCGCGAACGTCGAGGTCATAAAGTACAGGTTCAAGCCCGACGGGGCGTTATAGAAAAACACCAGCATCATTCCCGGCATCATGTACTTCATCATCGTCTGGGAACTGGCCTGCTGCGGCGAGGTCGACGCGCTCATCGACGGGTTCATCTTCATCTGCAGATACATCACCACGCATAACAGAAGAGGCAGAAGGTTAAACCCTGTAATCGGGCCTATCATCGAGCCGACCAGCGGGATACTAAAGCCCCCGCCGCCGAAGGGTATCAGTGCGTCCGGCGCCGCAAGGTCGATAATCCACACCGGCAAAAAGGCTGCGTGACGCAGTTCCACCGAGGCGTTGATGCTGGTCCACAGGGCGATCAGGATCGGCATCTGGAGGAACATCGGAAGGCACCCGAGCAGCGGCGTAGCGCCCTGGGTCTTGTACAACTTCATCATCTCCGCGTTCAGTTTTGCCTTGTCGTTTGCGTATTTCTTTTTGACCTTTTCCATCTCAGGGGCGAGTTTCTGCATCCGCATCATCGAGACCTGCTGCTTCTTCATCAGCGGATGCAGGCAGATTCGCACCAGTACCACCAGCAGGATAATCGCCACACCGTAGTTGCCCAGCGTTACGCTCCCTCTGAAGAAATCCAGAAGCCACATCATCCCCAACGTCAGCGGCTGGAACGCACAAAAGCACGCGCCGGTCTGGAGCGTTCCCTTGTAACCAAGGTTTCGGTACAGCGGCGTATCGTCGAACAGGTCCCGCTTTTTCGGTCCTGCGAACAGGTCCAGACGAACATCTGTGCTCGCGCCGCCGGCGAGTTCGTAAGGTCCGAGTTTCATCCCCGCCAGAGATGTTCGCTGCTGCTCCGTCTCTTCCAGCGCCGAACCGAAAAAGGCTGCCTGTGCCTCCGGAGCGGCGAGTTTCCCCGAATCTTCCGGGATGATGTACGTCAGGGCGGCGAAGAATTTGTTGGTTTGACCGGTCCACAGAACCGGTTCGGATGAGTCGCTTCTACCCAGGCTTCGCGTATTGGCAAGCCCCACTTCCATCTTTCCGATATCTCTGGACGAAAGGGACTCGGTTTTCACCTTGCCTTCATCGAGCACTCCGTAAGCCAGCGTGCGGTTGTCGCTGCGGGCGTCCTCCTTTGACAGACCGGTAGCCGAAAACTGCATCAAAGAAAACTCTACCTTGTCGGCCTTGTTGAGGTTGACCGCCTCAAGATCGACAAGGATCGAATAACTACCCGTCCGAAGAGTATATTTCTTCTTGAGCAGGAGAAACTCTTCGTCGTTGCGGTCAATCCTCGCAGAGAATGTTACGCTTTGACTCTGGGTTTTACCTTCCTTGTCCTTTTCTGTTTGTACTTCTCCTGCCAGCCATCGCGAACCTGAAAGGTCCAGCGATATTCGTTCGCCGCTGGCGGTAATCGTAATCCGCCGAGTCGCCAGCGGATAGAATTCCCGCCCGCCGGCGCTGACGGACTTGAGTAGTTTATAATGACCTTTGAGTTCGGGGTCTTTCTCGACGGTCTGGAGATAGGCGGCGTGGTTCTTTTCGCGTTTGCAGCGACGTTTGTCGGCAACCGTGGCGAAAAAATCGGTAAGTTTTGCGGTTTTAACCGCAGCACCCAGGCTTGTGAGGCGAACCTGTATTTTGAAGCCATCGGCCTTGTCGTTCGAACCAAGAACAACCTCGCGGACCGGGGTTTTAGTTACAGGCCAACGGGTTTTTACCGATTTGGCGGGGGAGATGTCTCTCGGCGCTTTTGTTTCATTCGCTTTTGTCTTTGCCGGTGTGATTGTTGAGGGGGTTGTTGATGTCACGGACGTCGGCGCAGTAGCGGTAGTTGGTTGACTTTGCGCTTTCTTTCCCTGGTTAAACAACATCAACGTCAACGGTCCGGCGATAAACAACAGAGCGACAAAAAGGATGTTCTTATGTTTCACTTTTCTTACCTTCCCTCGCGGAGGCGATTTCCAAGATAATTATCCAGTTCCCTGATAGCGTGGACTTTCGAGATCGTCGCCTCCACATCATAGGCGATACGGACGAACTGCACGCTGCGTTCCTGAAGGATTACGTAACCGGCGCGGGTGTCGCGGTCCCTGGGCTGACCGACGGAACCGACGTTAATCATGGCCTTGTGGTCGTCCATTTCATAGACGCCGCCGAGTTCGTCGGGGGTGTAAAAGTCGGGCGTCGGAAGAAACACGCCGGGAACATGAGCGTGACCGATCAGGCAGAGGTTCTCGAACCGCTCGAACAGGCTCTGGATCTTGTTCGGGGCATTATAAACATCGTCGGGAAAAATATACTCATTAATAGGCCGACGGGGCGAACCGTGAACCAGCACAGTCTGTCCGACAGGGCATTCGTCTTCCGACAGGACGCTCTTGACGGGCAGCGACCCGAGGAACTCCCATCTCCGGGCGCGGGCGTCCTTGTCGGTTTCAGCCTCAAGTATCTCGCGAGTCCAGTAACAGGCGCCCTCTGCCCCGAAATTGAAATTGCTCGGTTCGTACATGACCGCAAAATCGTGATTGCCCATAAGCGTAATCCGGCAACGCTCCAGCACCAGGTCCAGGCACTCGGCCGGCTGGGGACCGTAACCTACAACGTCGCCCAGGCAGATAATCTCTTTAATCTGCCTGGCGGAAATGTCGTCCAGAACCGCTGTCAGCGCCTCGAGGTTGCTGTGGACATCGCTTATAACGGCTATTGGTTCCATTTGTTGTTCTTTCGGGTACTATAGATATACTATGCTATGTCCTCG
>JAXHSV010000229.1:0-4748 GCA_034190305.1 Planctomycetota bacterium
TAGACATCGACAAATCCCTTAACAGTCCATTCGCCGGCGTCTGTGGAAATGGCATGTTTGAATTTACCAAGTTCTTCCAGCAGGCGTTCTTTGAAGATGTGAGGCTCCATGGTCATTTTGATTCAAGTTCCAATTAGGAGGATTTCTTCAGATTCGGAATTGGTGGAAAGAACGTACTGATATTGGCCAAAGCGCATAAGTTGCACGTCGCTTTTGTATCGGCCAAGCAAAGAACAAAGTTCCGATACGGAAGGGATGCCGTCGCTCCTATATGAAACCACGATTATGCTGTTTTGGAAGCGTTTGAATAACTCGTTAAAAGCGGAAGGAATTTGTTTTTTATCTGTCCACTTATCAGATCGAGGATTTAGGCGGTGATGCTTTGACGCAAAGTCAATATGTTTGCACCAGTAGTCATACATTGTCAGACCTTCCAGGAAGTGGTAAAATCCGAAGTAATCAACCGGTGCGCCTCGTTTGGGGATGTAAGGAGTATCCACGTATATCAGGTCATAGTCGCCGGACACGTTAACGGCGTCATAATTCAACGCGCTGTTTCGGCTGCCGTTGTCAAATACCGCCCTGTTTGCTTCCACGACGAAACTGCGAAATAGTTCGTCAAAAGGCCGGTCCCACGTGGTCTTATTTCCAAACGAGCGATCAACGTCGGCAAGTCGGATATAAAGATTCTTGCGATGGAATAAATTATAGGGACGCTTGATGATACATGCCTGGCAAAGCGCGAAAAAGGCCATGGCGAATTCATACGGATCACTAAGTTGACGGATATTGGTAATCGTTCGATCTATCCATGCGTTTTCATCGTCTGTGAAATAAATATCCTGAAAATTATCCTGAACAATGCGTGGGTATGTAATGTCCGGATGGCTGTCAAGAATCCAATCGATCTTTTCGGGATTCAGCCGAACACAACTGTTCTCGATAAGCGCGAGCCCGATGTAATAGTTAAAGCGGAGCAGGTCGTTGTATGTGACCTGCTTTCCAGCCTGCTTTAGGTGATAGGCAACGACGCCGGTTCCGCCGAACGCGTCCAGGCACGTCTTAAAATCCAGGCCTGATATTCGTTCCCAAATCCAATCGGCGACTTTCGCTTTACTACCCTGATAGCGCGTTGATGGAAACGTGCCTGTAAGAGCAGGAAAAAGCGATTCGTGCTGGAGTATTGTCTTTCCCATTTCTGCTTCGAGATTATAACAATCTCGGTTGTTTTTGCTCGTCTTTGAGCCTCTTTTTTGCAACTCGACAATATGCCGGCGAAATATCAATTCCTACGTAGTGTCTTTTCAGTTTATGAGTTACAAGTGTTGTGGTTCCGACGCCATTAAACGGTTCCAGAACAACGTCATCCTGATAACTGAACAGTTTCAACAACCTGGCCACGAGTTCTTCCGGAAACATAGCGGGATGATCTTATTTCTTCATGTTCCGTTCCGGCGCAATGTCCCACTTCGCATAGACCCATTTTTTGAACTCATCACCAGTTATGTCGATTTTTAAAGCCCGTCAGGGCGAAAGAATTGTAGCCCCGCCCGTGAGGGCGGGGGTTTGGGGACAGCAAACAATCCGTAAGCCCCGTCAGAGGCGACACATGAGACACAAAGCCATTCTGCCGCCCCTGATGGGGCTTAGATTATAAGGTTGTCAACAATTTCCCCGGCCCATACGGACCGGGCTATAAATCTTTCGCCCCAAGGGGCTGAACAGACAGATGCTACAATAAAATCACTGTCGAAACTACTCACTTCAAACCAATTACTGGCTTTATCATCCACTTTTCCCGGACTTTGCGCCGCCGCACCGGCGACGGCTAAACTGACTACCGGCTACTGCTTTCGCCGGGCGTCTCCGCCAGTTTCTGGAACATTTGCCATCTGCGGTCAACGTCCTGCTGGGCGAGTTCGATGAGTCTTGCGGCCTCGTCGGGCTTGCTCTTGGTGAGCATTGTGTAGCGGGTTTCGTTGTAGGCGTAGTCTTTCAGCGCCATCGTCGGAGCCTTGCTGTCGAGTTGCAGGGGGTTTTTGCCCTGCTCAATCAGGCGGGGATCGTAGCGATACAACAGCCAGGCGCCCGACGCAACGGCCGCCTTCTGCTGGTCAAAGGCGGTCCGCATGTTGATGCCGTGCATGATGCAGTGGCTGTAGGCAATGATAAGGCTCGGACCGTCGTAACTTTCCGCCTCGACGAAAGCCTTTACGCACTGGTTGTCGTTTGCGCCCATTGCGACCTGCGCGACAAAAATATTTCCGTATGTCATAGCCAGCAGTCCAAGGTCCTTCTTCGGTACGGGTTTTCCGCCGGCTGCGAACCTCGCCACTGCCGCTCGCGGCGTAGCCTTGGAGCACTGCCCGCCGGTGTTGGAATAGACCTGCGTATCGAGAACCAATACGTTTATGTTCCGTCCGCAGGCCAAAACGTGGTCAAGCCCGCCGTAACCGATGTCATACGCCCATCCATCGCCGCCGACCGCCCAGACGCTCTTGCGAACCAGCGCATCGGCGATGCTCGCCAGTTGTGTCGATTCGGTCGTCTTGATGCCGGCTAGTTTCTCACGCAATGCTTCGACGCGTTTGCGCTGCTCGGCGATACCGGCTTCGTCGGTCTGATCGGCGTTTAGCAGACCTTCGGAAAGGTCCTTGCCGATCTTATCGGCCAGGACCGTAACCAGTTCTCGCGCGAATTCGTTCTGCTTGTCCAGCGTCAGGCGGAATCCGAAGGAAAACTCGGCTGTGTCTTCGAACAGGCTGTTGTTCCAGGTCGGACCGCGTCCATCGGCGTTGACGGCGTAAGGCGTAGTCGGGAGGTTTCCGCCGTAGATGCTGGAACATCCGGTGGCGTTTCCCATAATCGCCCGGTCGCCGAAAAGTTGCGAGAGTAGTTTTACGTAAGGCGTCTCTCCGCATCCGGCGCATGCGCCGGAATACTCAAACAGGGGTTTGCATAACTGGCTGCCCTTGACGCTGTTGATTCGCAGTTTCCCACGGTCGAAATCGGGAATTGACAGGAAGAAATCATAGTTCTCGCGTTCGGCCTCGCGCAGCGGCGGCTGGAATGACAGGTTAATCGCCTTTTTGTCCGGGTCGGTTTTGTTTTTACCCGGGCAGACGTGGACGCATGCGCCGCATCCTGTACAGTCTTCCGGCGCGACCTGGACCGTCCACTTCATTCCGGCGAATTCCTTGCCCTTGGCGTCGATGCTCTTGAATGTATCCGGCGCCTTATCCAGCACGGCGGGGTCATAGACTTTAGTCCTGATGGCGGCGTGGGGGCAGGCGATGGAGCACTTGGCGCACTGTATGCAAACCTCCGGGTCCCATACGGGGATTTCCAGGGCGAGATTGCGTTTTTCCCATTGTGTCGTCGCGGTAGGCCAGACACCGTCGGCGGGCATTTTGGATACCGGAACGTCGTTGCCCCTTCCGGCGATGATCTCGGCAGTGAGATTCTGCACGAACTCCGGCGCTTCAGCCGGGACGACCGGAGGTTTTTCGATGGTTGAAGTTGCCTCGGCGGGAACTTTTATCTCGTGCAGGTGCTCAAGTGTCTGGTCCACGGCGTTGTAGTTCATCTGGACGATCTTGTCGCCCTTGCTTCCGTAGGTCTTCTTGATGGCTTCTTTAATCTTGGCGATGGCCTCGTCCTGCTGAAGTATGCCGGAAAGATAGAAGAAGCAGGTCTGCATGATCGTGTTAATCCGCGCGCCCATCCCGGTTGCCTTGGCGACCTCGTAAGCGTTAATCGCATAGAACTTCATTTTCTTGTCGATAATCGCCTGCTGGACGGATTTTGGCATCTTGTCCCATGTTTCTTCGGGGCCGTAGGGACTGTTGAGCAAAAACGTTGCGCCTTCGACGGCGGGGGCGAGTATGTCGTAGCGCTCCAGGAACGTCCACTGGTGGCATGCGACGAAGTTGGCGTGCGTAATCAGGTAAGTTGAGCGGATAAGTTTGGGGCCGAACCGCAGGTGCGATACGGTGATGGCGCCTGCCCGCTTGGAGTCATAAACGAAATAACCCTGGGCGAAGTTGTCCGTCTCGTTACCGATGATCTTGATGGAGTTTTTGTTCGCGCCGACGGTTCCGTCCGACCCCAGGCCGTAGAACATCGCCCGGACGACGTCGTCGCCTTCGGTGCTGAAGTTCGGATCGTATTCCAGCGATGTGTGGGTTACGTCGTCGTTGATGCCGACGGTGAAGTGGTTCTTCGGTTTGGCGACGGCGAGGTTGTCCAGAACGGCCTTGACCATCGCCGGCGTGAATTCCTTGCTGCTCAACCCGTAGCGTCCGCCGAGAACCTTGATGTCCCTTCCGCTCTCGACCATTGCGTTGACGCAGTCGAGGTAGAGCGGTTCACCCGGAGAACCGGGCTCTTTCGTACGGTCCATTGCGGCAATTGTTTTTACCGTCTCCGGCAGGGCTTCGAGGAAGTGTTTGATCGAGAAGGGCCGATACAGTCGGACCTTGAGCAGCCCGACCTTTTCGCCCGCCTTGACGAGATGTTCGACCGCTTCCTGTGCGGCCTCGGTGCTGCTGCCCATCAGGACGATGACACGCTCGGCGTCCGGCGCGCCTATGTAATCGAACAGGTGATATTCCCGCCCGACGACGCCGGCGAACCTGTCCATGACCTTCTGGACGACATCCGGGCAGGCGAGGTAATAGGGGTTGACGGTCTCTCTACCCTGGAAATAAACGTCGGGGTTCTGGCTGGTGCCTCGGAGTGTCGGTCGG
>JAXHSV010000023.1:0-20104 GCA_034190305.1 Planctomycetota bacterium
CAGCCATTGCAATGGCTGGGCTTGGAGTTTCTCATAGAAAGACTTTCATCAGAATTATCCCGGTTCGGGGATTGTACCGGCCCTGTTGCGAACTACTTGAAACCAGGACGATATCATTGTAACCGAAGATGACGCCTGTGAAGTCCTTATTGTTCGCCGTGGCGTATCCGTTTTTGCGGGGGAGTTATTTTTCGGTTGTTTTCCGCTGCGATCGATTGCGATGTCTATACAGAATTAATCTGGTGATTATTGCCGCCAGAAAGGAAAAAAGCACCATAACTATCGCCGCATTCTCGATGTGTTTGGGACCCCATACGGTACACATACACGCAAACGGAGCTGGGATGCCGATGGCCATGACTGCCGCAACGACCCACAAGGCAGCACAAAATAATCCAGATGTGCCTTGACACGATTGCCGAAAACGCTTTTCGGCCCAGAACAGCAGGGCATTGATTAAAATGACCATCCCCAGCACGATGGTGAGTCGAAACGAAGTAGGCCAGACTGACATGGGAGCGTAATCCGCCGTTGAGCCTAGTTCTGCTTCCATCTGTCGTGCGAGCCACCAAAGTCCCGCGATGCACACAACCGGGGGCAAATAGCAGAGAATTCGGAATCTCTCCGACATGAACCGAACACTTACGCCCACGATCAGCCCCAGAAGCAATGCCAGCGAAAAGATCGACGAGGTCAGAACGTAAGGATTAATAAACCCTGGGTACCATTTGATGTGCGGGCCGTCAGTCAGCCAGAACGCACTAAGCAGAACCAAGACCACCACGCAACCGGCAAGAAACAATCCCGATCTACCGAACCAATCGTTTCTGGACGAATCTACCGGTCGAGTCATTATGAGAAGGTGATCTACGATAAAGTAAAGCACGATACACCCTGCCAGGATAGCCGGCAGTGGCGACGTGTCGTGCATTGCTTCGGACAAAAGGCTCAGTTGCCGAGGCGAGTGGTTAAATGTATGTACGAACCCGGCTATCAGGGTAAAGGAGGCCAGAAGGAACAAAAAGCTACACAGAAAGGTAAGGGCTATAATGACTGTGCGTAAAATATCCTTCACAGCAATGCCCAAAATTTCCCTGTTCGGGCTAGTCATGCCTTACCTTCTCGTGTGCATCATGATTATCCCGGTTCGGGGATTGCGCCGGCGTGGGGCGCCTGGTCGGTCTTCGCCGGCGGCGATGGTTGGCCGACAGGGGCGGTTTGAGCGGCTTCTGCTTCCAGCAACTCGTTTATGGAAGGTTTATCCAGCGTTTCGCCGGCGATGATCTTCTCTACGTCTGAAACATCCAGCGTTTCGTATTTCAGCAGCGCCTCGGCGAGTTTCCTGACTTTGTCGCGATTTGCCTGGAGCATTTCGCCGGCGTCTTTGTACGCGGCGTACATAATGACCTTTATTTCTTCGTCGATTACCTCGGCGGTTTTTTCGGAGTAATCCTTTCCGCCCATCTCAAACATCATTTGCGGATGCGATCCCGGCGTGTAGCGGACGAAGGAGAGTTTTTCGCTCATTCCCCATTCGAGGATCATTTTCCGCGCCAGTTCGGTTGACTGGGCGATATCGGCGGCAGCCCCGCTGTCGATGTCGCCGCAGAACATCTCTTCTGCGATTCGGCCTGCCACCGCCACGCGGATAAAGGCTTCGCACCATCGCCGAGTGAACATGTAGCGGTCTTTCTCGGGCAGCGAAAACGTTCCTCCGCCCATCTGCCCGCGCGGGATAATCGAGACCTTGTGAAGCGGGTCGGCGTCCGGATTGAGAACCTGGACGAGCGCATGTCCGGCTTCGTGATAGGCGGTCATTTCCTTCTCGCGTTCGTCGATTGCCCGGCTTTTCCGCGCCCTTCCCCATCGGACCTTGTCGCGAGCCTCCTCCAGGTCCGCCTGCTCGACGGTGTCCTTATTCGCCATTGTCGCTGCTATTGCAGCTTCGTTAATCAGGGCCTCCAGGTCCGCGCCGCTGAACATCGGCGTTCCGCGCGCCAGGCGGTGCAGGTCAACGTCCGGGCCGCACTCGACCTTGGCGGCGTAAATCTTGAGTATCTCGGCCCTGCCCTTGATGTCCGGCAGAGGAACCTGAATCTGACGGTCGAACCGTCCCGGGCGAGTCAGGGCGGGGTCCAGAACGTCCATGCGATTGGTCGCCGCGATGACGATTACCTGATCGTTGGTCTCGAAGCCGTCCATCTCGACCAGAATTGCGTTGAGCGTCTGTTCGCGTTCGTCGTGTCCCCCGCCGTTGAAGCCCGCCCCGCGTCGGCGACCGACGGCGTCGATCTCGTCCAGGAAGATAATGCACGGCGCCGATTCCTTCGCCTGGCGGAACAGGTCGCGGACCCGCGATGCGCCCACTCCGACAAACATTTCCACGAAGTCAGACCCGGAGATCGAAAAGAACGGAACATCCGCTTCACCGGCAATGGCCTTAGCCAGCAGCGTTTTTCCACATCCCGGTTCGCCGACAAGCAAAATCCCTCGCGGTATCCGCCCACCGAGACGTCGGAATTTCTTGGGGTTCTTAAGGAACTCGATTATCTCGGCTACTTCTCCCTTGGCCTCGTCGATACCGGCGACGTCGTTGAAGTTGACGTTGGTATGCTCCTTTGTGGTCAGTCGGTGTTTGCTTCGTCCGAACTGTCCGAGGAAACCGGCTCCGCCTCCCATCTGTCCGATCCGCCTGAAAAGGAAGAACCAGAGCAGCAGCAGAAGCCCGCCGTACAGAGCGATGTAGGGAAGGGCTCGTGCGAACCAACCCGGCGGCGGAGCTTCTGTCGGATTCGCCCGCTTTCCCTCGAAGACGGTGTACAACTTCGCCAGGAACTCCTTGTTGGCGTTGAAGTCCACGATTACATAAAAGCGGGTCTTGGCGTCCTTGGCCCGTCCCTTGATGTTAGGAATCAATTCGCCTTCGAGGCGTCCGTCCCTGGTCTTGATGAGGAGTTCTTTGACCTGATCGCGCTTCGCATAGCCCCAGAATTCACCCTGAGACATCGGAACACGCTGGTCGATACCCTGCATGAAATAACTCATCAGCAGGACCGCTATGAGGCCGAAAACCACCCACCACATCATGTTGCGCCCGAAGCGCACCGGTGTGACAGGTCTTTTTTCCGGAGGCTTGTTGGCTGGTTCTTCCGGCATATACCTGATATTCCGTAAATTCGCTGGTACGTCTATTTTATTTTACCATACAGCCCCGCTTGAAAGCGAGTGGAACAGAATCCCAAAATCCCGCCCTGCGCAATTATATGACGACTCCCCGCAAATTCAAGCGGTACCGTTTACCGGATAACATCAAGTATTTTATGTAAGTTCTTTAATCAGTCGAGGGCGTCCTGAAGGCCGATGCCCGAAGCCCAGCCATTGCAATGGCTGGGCTTGGCGCCGACGTAAGTATAAATCGTCCTTTAGGAAACTGATGCTAACTTACGCACAATATTTTAACTCAAATTGACCGATTTTACCCTGGTTTAAAAAAAGTTGATTTTGGGTAACAATTTCGACATCGGTAGGGTTCCATCGCACGACGGCGGATGAGCCGTTCGCCACGGCGACCGAGCCAGAGAGGGCAAATCGGGATCGCCGGCAAATCAGTTCCGCAGGAATCGCTCGAAGCCGAGAATCTCCAGCCAGTGGGGATGCGTTTTTCCGGTCAGCAGTTTAGCAGGACTTTTCCCAACACGCCCCGGCTGGTCGCTGCGACCGAACCGGTGATGGTTCAGGAAGAATCGCAGAAGGTCCAGGTATTCGTTACCGATGTGCCGACGCAGGAAAAAGTAGTTTCGCAAACGGCTGTTGAGGTTCTCAACAATCGAACCGGCCCGTGGCGTCTCGGACGATGTTATGGATGCCGCCGGGTCTGATACCGCGACAGTCAAGGACAGCGGCTATGGGCGAGTGGGGTCCTCGAATCGAGGTGTATAGCGATTTGGGTTCCCCGTCCTGTCTAAAAAGATTGAGTTTTCGTGGTGGATGTGCCGATGACTTGAGTAACCATACCGACTCCTTTCGATATGCGAGGATTCTTAGGTTACTTTCCTCATCGGCAGGAGTCGGCAATTTTATCCTGTTGATCCCCCTTCAAGTGTTACCCCGGATTGAACCAGGCCCCGGATTTTTCACGCTTGTCAGTTACATGCCGCCGGTTATTTGGACGGTCGAATAACCGGTTTTGTTCCAGTAACGCCTCTGCATTATTGACAGTGTATCGTATTTGCGCCGGCGAAGCAGCGATGGGTAATTCTACCGGTGGCGATTTTCCCGGGGGTGGGTAGTATTTCGCTATTTGTTGATTTGGCGGACGGGTCTTTTTTTCCCTGTTATTATAACACCTGTGATAACCAGTGATTATGAAATATACATGCAGCTGTCGCATCTTTGGCACGCATGATGCACTATGGAGGGATGAGGGAGTCGAGAAAGAGTTTTCGAGGGGCAATTTGAATTCCTGCCTACCGGCAGGTTGTTTTGGTGGCGTGAGTCTGGTCGGGAGATTTGCTCAGTCTCCCGACTGGACGAATTGGCTCACTCGGTAATTTTGGGCTGAAGAAGCGCAGCAGAGCGGAAAAATTGCAGGAGGGAGACCAGCACTGGAACTTCGGCGTTTATAACGCCGGGCAGGGGATGTTCCTGGGCCGACGTCTCCGGCCTTGGAACTAAAGTGAGGGCCGGTTGGAATGGCGAGGATTCCGCCGGCCCTCCGATTTTTAAGCAATCGGCAGCTAGCGATCAGCAGTCAGCAAAAGATAAAAAAACGCCGACTGCTGACTGCCTTTATAACCGCATCACACTCAGGACGACGCCGGCTGCGTTATCTGCGGCGCCGGCGGGTGGCGGAACGCGCAGAGGTACAACGAGTCGTAATAATTCCTTTCTCAACTTCACCAGGGCGTCGATGTCGTCCAGCATCTTTTCGGCGCAACGCAGAATCTCACCGGCGTCGCCGAACCACGGCATCAGTTCCGGCACGAGCGTCCTGCCGGCCAGGATGTTCACCAGCGAGAGGTGGGGCGTTCGGATAAGCCATCGCCCGACCATCCTCCAGGGCCACTTGCCGACGCGATAGAAGATAATCATCGGTACGCCGAAGTGGGCGACCTGAAGCGTTACCGTCCCGCTGGCAGTTACAGCGAAATGAGAGCGTTTCAGCACCTCGGTGGTATTACCGATCTCAATCGGCAGATCGCCTCGCCTGGTTGACTGTCGGATTACCTCGGCTGCATGGTCGTCAATTGCTGTGATGGTGAAACGGGCCTGGTTGTAGCGTCGGGCCAGTCCGTCCATAACGCCGACCAGGGCGGGGGCGTGGGGCTTTATTTCCGAGTCCCTGCTTCCCGGCAGCAGGGCGATTTGCCACCGGCCGCTTGCAGCGGCGTCTTGGAGGTCCGGCGGATCGGCCGGCGGAAGGTCGTCGAAGAGCGGATGCCCGACGTAATGGGCGTTGACGCCGCGTTTACCGAAGTATTCTTCCTCGAACGGAAGGATGCAAGCGACGGCGTCGGTGAGTTTCCGCAACTTTCGCACCCGCCACGGCGCCCATGCCCAGGTCTGCGGTGCGATGTAGTAGGCAACCGGAATCCGTCGTTTGCGAGCGGCCTTGGCGAGATGCCAGTTCAGCGCCGGCGAATTGACGGGCACGTGGACGTCCGGGCGAACCTCGTCCATCGCCCGCCTCGCCTGACGGATGAGTTTATAAAAATAACCCAGATGCGCGAAGGCCCCTGTGGTCATCGCCGCCCGTCGAACGGGTTCGGCGATCAGTTCGCATCCCGCCTCAGACATTGCAGGTCCGCCGACGCCCACGAATCGGGCATCGACCACCCGGCGGCGAATGGCTTCGATAAGTCCGGCGGCGTGCGCGTCGCCGCTGGCTTCGGCTGCGGTAATGAAAATGGTCGGGCTGGCGTCCATTGGTTGTCAACTATAGCAATTCGGTGATAATATGTCACCGGATTATGAAATGCGATCGCAATGCAGGAATAGTTGCTGCGTTTATAACATATAGATTCGGACACCGGAAAAGAAAGGGGTGAAGGACGATGAGAAAAATAACATTTTTCCTGCTGCTTTTCCTTGCCGGCACGGTCCTCGCCGGTTGTACCGCCCAAAAACTTATCGAACGTGGCGATGCAAGCATGTTGGCAAATCGGCCTGATGAAGCGGCCAGGCTATACCGGGCGGCACTGGAGCACGATTCCGACCTTGCCAAAAAGGCTGACTTCGTAGCGAAGTTCAAACGAGCCAGAAGCCAGGCGGCATACGGACAAGGCCAGGCCCTGGCGGATCAAGGCCTGTGGGAGCAGGCGGTTGATAAGTTCTCCGAAACTCTCGATATCGACCCGGAATCCGACAATGCGAAATCATCGCTGGCGAGGGCGAAGAAGGAGGCCTCCAGGCAGCGCCACAGCCGGGCCCTCAAGTATGCAGATCAGGGAAAACTCAACCAGGCAATCATCGAATTGAAACGCGCCCTGGAACTTGACCCCGATAATCTTGACGCCAGGGATGCGATCGAATCGGTAAGTGACGCCAAGAAAGACCGGCAAAGCAGAGCCCGGAGCCTGCATGAGTCCGGATTGGCCTTTCAGGAGCAGAAAAGGTGGTTGAAATCATCTGAAACATTACAGGCCGCCGTCGAATTAGACCCGAATCGTCTTCCCATCCGGGTCAGTCTGCATCGTTCCGAGGAGGTGCTTCGAGGAGCCAGAGCGAAGTATGGCGCCGGATCAAGCCTCATGAAGGAAGGGAAGCTTGACGAGGCGATTGCAACGTTTGAGGAATCGCTGGACATCTGGCCTTTTTTTGATGAGGCGTCCGGGTCGCTCACCCGGGTCCAGGCGATGCGCAACGAGGCTGAAAGGCTTTATGAAAATGCCGTGAATTTTACAAAGCAGCGCCGATGGGACGACGCGATTGGCCAGGCCGAAGCGGCTCGAAAGATATATCCTTTTCATCGTCCCGCCGGCGCTGTATTGGCGGAGGCGAAACACTCGGCTGCGAATGAGCACTGCCAGGCGGGAGATCGACTGTTGGCAAAGAAGGACCTTCTCGAAGCGGAGAAGGAATTTCAGCGTTCACTTGACTACGTTCCGGACATGGTCCCGGCGAGGGAAGGCCTGGCCCGGATTGACGACATCAGAGGTACGGCGGATCAGCAAAAGGGTCTGTGGGGAAGCGCCCTTCTATGGTACACGGAGGCGAACAATCACATTCCGAAGATGGAATACATCAACAAAATCGGGCTTGCCAAAGGCAGGGTTCTGGCTCGGATTTCCTTTGGTATCGGCGTGAACGTAACGGATGCAAGGGCTGGAGGAGTGACGGCTGAATCGTCGGCTTTGCGATCTCATGTGTTCTCCGGCGTATCATCGGGGAAACCACAGTTTCTTCGGCTTGAATCGGAAAATAACGCCGCCAAGCCGCCGTCCTATACTGTCGCTGTCAGCCTGGAGGACTTGAGCATCCGTGGCGGGCTTTTACGGAGCGAGAACCGGACGCATCAATATACGGTTTACCGCGATGTCCCTAATCCGGAGATAGCGAGGCTTGATATTCTGCTGCAGGTTGAACGTCGTGACCTGGATCGCCTTATTCGGGATTCCAACCGTCCTTGCCATACCTGTAGAGGTTCCGGAGTAGTACGATGCGATAGATGCCGGGGAAGTGGAAAAGTTAAGGGTCACACCTGTGCCCGGTGCCAAGGGACCGGTAAAGTCAAATGTCAGCGATGTCATGGTCACGGAAGGGCGACAAGGGTGTCCGGAAGGGACATTGAAAGTAAAAGGAGGCTGGTGCGGGACCTTCAGAACAGGTTGTTCCGAGAACCCGTCACGGTCAGGAGGGCGTTTCCGGCGGAATGGCAGTATGTAGTTAACTATTACGATAAGTCCGGCGCCATACGGACAAGGATTCGGATTACGAGCAGTACCGCCGGCGCCAAGCCGGAGGCGATCACAGTTCAAAAGACCTTCAGGCGGGAAGACTCGACGATCAGTAACGCGAACCCCGGTATCGGGCTTGGCGCCGATCCGTTGGATCTTCCTTCCGACGATGCGGTTCGCAGCGCCCTGGTTCAGGCCGCCGGTTCGGAAGCGTCGGGCAGGATCGTCGCGGCTGTTCTGAAAGCCAGAGCCGGCGAAGTTCGCGCCAAAGCGGAAGCCTCATCACGTGCAGGCGATTCAATCAATGCCTTTGAGGCATACGTGGACCTCGCGCATATCATGGCGCCTTATGATCCCGTCGAATCGGCCAGACTGATCGGGAAGCTCCGTTTGCGGGAATAAGTGCACCGAGTCGTTGCCCGGAGGTCATATCCGCTTGAGCATTTTTTCCAGCCGGTCGATACCTTTGTCAATCTGCTCCAGACTTGTGGCGAAGGACAGGCGAACACATCGGTCCTCGCCGAAGGCGATTCCCGGAACAACCGCCACCCCTGCCTGTTCCAGGCAGACGCCCGCGAACTCCAGCGAACCGGAGACTTTCATCTTTTTGTAATTGGCTGATATGTCAGGGAAACAATAAAACGCTCCGGTCGGCTCGTCGCAGGAGACGCCTTCTATGGCGCCTAGCCGCTGGTGCATATGCCGTCCTCGCCGCTCGAACTCCTGCCGCATTGTTTCGACGGCCTCTGCTGCTGCAGGGTTGGTGTAGGCCGCCAGGGCGCCTGCCTGGATGAAACCGGGCGGGCTGTTGGTCTGATGCGATCCCAGCGACGCCATCGCCTTTATGACGTCGGCCGGACCTGCCGCCCATCCTATCCGCCATCCGGTCATGCTGAATGTCTTGGCCAGGCCGTTGAATGTAAGCGTCCGCTCGACCAGGCGATCGTCCAGGGACGCGAAACTGACGAAGCGCGTATCGCCGTAGATGAGTTTCTCGTAAATTTCGTCGGTAAAGACGATTAAATCCGTCTTCAGCACAGCCTCGGCGATGGCTTGGAGTTCTTCGGGCGTATAGGTTGCGCCTGTCGGGTTTGACGGGCTGTTGATAATGAGTATTTTCGCATCACCGGCGTGGTCGAGCACGTCCTGCGGCGTAATCTTGAAGTTCTTTTCCGGGCCTGTGGGAATGAAGAGACACTCTCCTGCGGCGAGTTTTACCTGTTCAGGGTAACTGACCCAATACGGTGCGGGTATCAGCACTTTGTCGCCCAGATTCAGCAGGACCTGAAATGCGTTGAACAGCGCCTGCTTCCCGCCGAAGGTCGGGATGATATTCTCCGGCTTGAGGTTGATGCCGTTTTCCCGCTTGAGTTTTTCGACGATAGCGGACTTTAGTTCGGCTCCGCATTTCGGCGTGTATTTTGTATCGCCCGCGTCCAGGGCGGTTTTTGCGGCGGATTTAATAAATTCCGGCGTATCGAAGTCCGGTTCACCGGCGCCGAAGGAAACCACGTCGATACCTTCGGCTTTCATCTGTCTGGCTCGGGCTGTAACCGCCAGCGTCGCGCTGGGGGTTACACTCTTTATCCGTCTGGATAGTTGCATAGTATCAGTTCCTCTCCTCAAAAGGTCGCTTATTCTTTATCGCACCGGGCGCTGTACGGTAATCATTCTGAAGGATTTGTCAAATCCGTAGAAAAGACATTTTATCTCCTTGTAATATTTTTCATTAGTTGATAAGCGGTGGCTCTTGCTGATACGGTGTATGGCAGTATTCATGAATCGGGAGAGTTTCCATGAAACGAATCTTCATATTGCTTTTTGCGGGCGTTGTTTTTTCACAGTCCGCCCCGGCGATGGGGGCCGAAAAGACGGTCGTGCTGGATGAATGCAATTATTCATCGGCCGAGGCTGCACGCTCGCAATGGAGGCCGACGGAGAATGACACGCCCGCCGTTGAGGTTGCCACCGTCGAAGAGCGGTCCGTGCTGAAACTGCCGTGTAATTTCCACGCCAACAAACATTGGGAACTCATCTGGCAGCGCAACGGCGAGTGGAACCTGTCGGCGTGTCGGGAAATCGCCATGACCATTACCGCCCAAGGTGATCAACCGGCGATGATGATGTTGTACTTCCGAAGCGGCGCCGGATGGTACTGGTACTCCTGGCTACACGTCCCCGCCGGTACGAGCACCGTTACACTGCCGCGAGATATGTTCGGCACATGTGAAGGTGAACCCGGCGGCTGGGACAAGGTTACCGCCGTCCGGATAGGCATAGTGCGCGAGGATTCGTTCGACAGGACGATCCTGGTTTCCGATATTCAAGGCCTGGTCGGCAAGGGCGGGGATCCGCTTACCGATGCGCTGAGTCGGCTTGGAAAGGCAGCGGGGTACAACGGCGTCAGGGAATTGACCGCCGCGACCAGGTCCAATCTTATTGGCCGGGAAAAGGATCGCCGCGATGCCGTCCTGAAGATGCTGACCGAAGCCGAGGACATAACCCGCCGGGCGGGAGCGACGATGAAGCGTGGCGATTCGGCCAAGGCGGTGGAGTTGCTCGCCGAAGCCCAAAGGGCGTACATACAGGCCTACGCCGCCAGTGTGCCGTCGAAACCGGGCGAGTTTCGCGCAGTCTGGTGCCATAATCCCAACGGCCCACCCGGAATGACCAGGAACTGGGACAAGGCCTTGAAAATGCTCTCCGACCTCGGGTTCAACGCCATTATCGTGAACATGTCATGGGGCGGTACGGCGGCCTACAAGAGCAAACTTCTTCCCATGGCCGAAGGCGCCAAGGGGCGCGACCTGCTGGCCGAATGCGTCGCTGCCGGCGGGAAGCACGGAATCGCCGTCCACGCCTGGAAGTGCAACATGCGCTGCAAGAGCGATAAGTCCGGCAAGTTCTACAAGGACCTGCTGGCGGCGGGGCGGTTCCAGACGGACTGGGACGGCAAGACGGTCAACTACGCACTATGTCCGTCGGACCCGGCCAATCGGAAACTGGAAGTCGATTCAATGGTGGAGATGGCCCGCGATTATGACGTCGCGGGGATTCACTTCGATTACATCCGTTATCCCGGTATTGATACGTGCTACTGCGACCGCTGCCGGAAGCGTTTCGAGGCAGAGTATAAGGTCAAGGTGAAGAACTGGCCGGCCGACGTCCGCACAGGCCCGCTTATGCTGAAGTATCAGCAGTTCCGCCGCGACCGGATAACCGACATCGTCGCCGACGTCGGCCGCGATGCCCGCAAGGCCAGGCCGAACGTCCTGATATCAGCGGCGGTTTATTGGCACTGGCCCAGCGCCCGTATCAGGGTAGGTCAGGACTGGAAACTATGGGTCGAGAAGGGATACCTCGATTTCATCTGCCCTATGCAGTACACCTCCAGCGCGACGGATTTCGAAGGCTGGACGCAGCGGACCAGCCGATGGGTCGGCGGTCGTATCCCCCTGATGCCGGGTATCGGTTTAGTGCGGCTTATGAGGCCGGAGCAGACGCTTCATAACGTTCTCATCACCCGAAAATACAACACTGCCGGCTTCGTCCTCTTCCAGTACCGGCCGCCCCCGGTAAAAGAGCATCTGCCCCTTCTGCATCTCGGCGCGACTTCGGAAAAAACCGAGTGGACTGCGCCGAAATCTAAAACCGACAAATAAAAAATCTTTTTCATCCTGAATCCTTTGTTCGAAGTTTGCGTCTAATGGAGAGGAAGGTTATCAGTATATCCATAAATAAGGAGTGTAAAGATGAAAAGGATTACAGGATTGCTTTTGGCGTGTGGTCTCGTTTTTGGGGTGGGCACGATGCAGGCTGAAGACGCGCTTATCGGTTCTGCCAAGAAACTTCCCGGCTGCGGGAATCTGCCGGAACGAATGGCGAAGTATTACAAGCCGGTCGAGGTCGAAGTAAAACCGGCGTCGCCGCAGTACAAACTACCGCTGGACCTGACCAAACTGGCCAACGTCGATTTCGCAGGCAAAATGTTCGAACTTCGCAACGAGGCGGTGAAGGGAAAGTTCGACAACTTGCTGAAGAATAACGGTTTTGCGGTACTCGCCGGGGTGCACGGCGACGACGTAGCCGGGTTCTACAAGTCGCTCAAGAATCGCGGGCTGCCGATCTTTATCACCTCCGATTCGCTGCTGCACCTCTACCACATCCAGTTCGATGAGACGCTAAAGGCTATCGAGGAACGCGAATTCTTCAACGACGCGACACTGATAAGCAAGACCATCCAGGCAGAGGCGCTGAAGTTGTACAACTCCACCGACGGCGAATTGAAAGAGGCCGCCAAACTGCTGGTCGGCTACGCCACCGTTCCGGTGGTGGTGCTTTATCAGACCGACCTCGGTGCCGAGGCGGCGGCGGCTCTTAAGGAGGTGTCTGCCCTCCCGAACCGCCCGAGCCCGCAGCAGAAGAACGCTATTTCAGAAAAGTACGATGAACTACTCGACGCCCTTGCCGCCGAAGGCCGAATTACACGCGGGCAATTGATATGGAGGTGGGAGCCGTTGAAGAAGGATCTGGCGGTGTACGTGAAGGCCCACCCGGCTGACAAGGACGTCAGCAAATTGATTCCGAAGATTGTCGATAAGGAGGTTCGCGCGGAACTGGAACTCATCGCCGCGCATAAGGTCTTCGATGCCAGTCCGCTGTTCACGTACAAGGAAGACTACTTCCAGTACGTCCCGCGCGGGCACTACACACGCAGCAAGAAACTTAAGCAATACTTCAAGGCCCTGATGTGGTACGGGCGAATGACGTTCATCATCCGCGGAAAGACGAAGGACACCGAAGGCCGATTCCTCAAGGCAGTGGTCTCGGTCGAAGAGGCTCGCAGGCAGACGCTCGCAGCCGCCATGCTGGCCGGGATGATGGAGAAAAAACTCGCGGATGACAGGACTCTGGCGGAGGCGTGGGACCGTATCTATTCGGTAACTGCCTACTACGTGGGCTTCGCCGACGACCTGACGCCGTATGAGTATCGCGGCGCCATTCGCGGCGCTATCGGCGAGGCGGTAACGGCTTCGTCGCTGACGGATGCGAAGAAATTCTTCGAGTATCGCAAGGCATTGGCCCAGTTGCGCAAGCCTGAGATTTATAGTGGCCTGGGCAACCTGGAAGGTCCGCCGGCGACCATCGCCGACGAGGCGACGCTTGCCAAGGCGCTGGGCCTGACGCAGGGCATGCGCCTGATGGGCCAGCGATATATCCCCGATTCGTTCATGATGGGCAAGTTGGTCTATCCGACAGTCGGGCTATATCAGGGCGGCGAGAATAAGCCCTTTACCTATGTAATGAGTGACGGCGGGCCTATTCGTGGTTTCCCTCGAGGGCTGGACGTTATGACCGTCCTCGGCTCGGATCGCGCACGGCACTGGATAAAAAAACTCGGCGACGACCAGTACCAACGCTACGACGAGACGCTGGCGAAGTTACAGAAACAATTCGGTGAAGTTGACCGGGGCGGGTGGAACCGCAACATGTACTGGTCCTGGTTGTACGCGCTAAAGGCCCTGCTGGCAGAGTATCCCGGCGGGTATCCGACGTTTATGCAGACACCGGCCTGGCGCGACAAGCAACTGTCGGCGGCATTAGCCAGTTGGTCGCAACTGCGGCACGACACGATCCTCTACGCCAAGCAGTCGTACACGATGAGGGCCGGTTCGGCTATGCCGCCCCGGCCTAAGATGGTCGAAGGCTACGTCGAGCCGGTTCCGGAGTTTTACGCTCGGTTGCTCGCGCTGACGCGAATGACGATCACCGGCCTGGACGATTTCAAGGTGCTGGATGATCAGTCTCGCAGCCGACTCGTTTCTCTTGAAAAAGTCGTCGCCCGGCTGCTGGATATCTCCCAGGCGGAACTTGCCAATAAAAAATTAACCGCCGATGACTATGCTTTCATTCGCTCCTTCGGCGAGCAATTGAAGTCGGTCGTCGCCGGCGTGAACTCCGACGGCCTGGAAACGACTATCGTCGCCGACGTGCACACCGACGGCAACACTCGGCAGGTGCTGGAGGAGGGCACGGGTTATCTGCACACGATGGTGGCGGTCTATCCGATGCCTGACGGCGGGCTGGTCGCGGGCGTCGGGCCTGTGCTGAGCCATTACGAATTCAAGCACCCCATGTCCGACCGCCTGACAGATGAGGCATGGAAGAAGATGCTCGGCGCCAAGGCCCCTAAAGTGCCCGCCTGGGCGGAAACATTTACAGTAACACAGGATAAATAACGGGATTAGCATACTTCGCTGAAATGAACGTGCCGACGGATTCCAGCGATCTGTCTTCAGCGAGGCATGTTTGATTTGTCATTTTTTCTTCAATGAAAGGCCGGACAGGGGTTGTCGTGCGGGAGGATTGTATGTAAAATAACAGAAGAGGTGGCGAGGGGTTTTCGTATCTGCGGCAGTAGCGAGTGGTGTGCATAAGATGAATGATTGGGATGATGCAGAACGTCATGCCGAACGGGCTGGGCAGTTGTACCTGTCCGGGCGGTTTAGCAAGGCGGCCGATGAATTGCGGGCCGCCATCGCTATTAATCCCTACAACGCCTCCTGGCACTTCGACCTTGGCTTAACCTTCGACGTGATGGCGAATTTCGACGCTGCCGTTGCCGCTTATCATCAGGCCCTGGCCTTGGAACCGGACGACGTTGAAGCGCTCAACGCTCTTGGCGTGGACTTCACTCGTCTGGAGCGTTACGACGAAGCGTTGGAATGTTTCGAGCGGACCGAGCAGTTAGCCCCGGCATTTGAACCGTCTTATTGTAATCGCATTATTACCTACACCGAAATGGGCGATCACGAGCAGGCCGAGATGATGTTCTACCTCGCCCGTCAGGTCAAACCCGTCTGTCCGCTGTGCCTTTACAACATTTCAGCCAGTTTATACGAGCGTGGTGAGTACCGCAGGGCGATTGGATGCCTGGAACAGACGCTGAAACTGGACTCCGATCACCCGCATGTCCACGCGCGCATCGCCGAGACCTGCTGGGCAATGGGCGATCTTGACCGGGCCAGGGAGCACTACCTTTCCGAACTCCGCAGCGACCCCGGCGGCATTGAGGTGCTGCTTGATTTTGGCGACCTGCTGACGGAGATGGATAAGTTCGAAGAGGCCGGCGATAAGTTTCGCAGGATACTCGAGCAGGTTCCCGACCATCCCGGCGCGCATTTCGGACTGGGCAAAGTGGCGCTGAAGCGAGGCCGGCTGTACGCGGCGGAGGAGCAGTTTCGTCTGGTAATAAGGATTGACCGGCGATATGCCGGGGTGCATCAGGCCCTTGGCGAAACGCTGCTGCGAATGGGGCGTATGAAGCAGGCGGGGGTGCACCTGCTGGCTGAATTGAGGCACGCAGGCGACGACCCCGCAACACTGCTGGAACTGGCTGAATTACTCATCGAAGCACAGAAAACCAAACAGGCCAACGCCGTGCTGCGGAAACTTGTTTCCCTCCAGCCTGAAAATCCTCATGCCGAGCACAGCCTGGCTGTCAGTTACCTGCTGATGGGAGAGTTGGACGACGGCATAAGTCATTGCCGAAGGGCGCTGAAGTTACAGCCCGAGTATCCCCTTGCCTTGTACAACCTCGCCCAGGCGCACCTTCAGCAGGGACAGATTCCCCGCGCCAGACGGTACGTAGCCAAAGCCATCACTCTTTCACCTTCCGACCAGCAGATACGCGCCCTGGCGGGACGACTCGGCGTCGTCGGGTTCTGGGGCAACCTCAAGACGCGCATCTTCAGCCGCAAGTTGCGCCGACGCTCGAAGCATTGACACGGGTAACTGTGGGGTTGAGGTGGCAAAAATAAACCTCTTTGCCGATTCGATAAGTAGTTAACGTTACTTCCGTCGATGGCAAGGAGGCCAAGATGGTCAAGCACATATTACCATCGGTCGGAACAGTGTTAAAACTCGATCGGCGATGCCCTCTTTGCAAGCGATCAAACGGACGCGGGAACAGGTCAGTGATGATTCGACCGATGCCATCAACATCGTTACGTAGCGGCTGATCGGGCTGACGTTCAAGAGGAGTCCCAGATCGCGATTCGCTGCGATTTGGGGGTACCCCATTTGAGTCGGGACGATGCGTGGCTTCAAGGCCGAGTGAAAGGTTTTGACCCATCCATATTTGGCCGGTTTTTTGAGGGGAGAGCAAGGCGTTTGTGATTTCTTCCTGCAGGCAGGTATATAAGTAAGTCACCTGGGCCTGTGGTGTAGCGTTCGACAAAAAACCACAATCGTCGGGGCAGTTGCGGTATGGGAAAAGACTTGACAAATCGGGGTTTTGCTGTAATATTAAAATCACTTCAGCCCGCTTTGGGGATGGCGGAGTGGCTGAATTCGCAAAGAGGGGCAAGGGTGTTTTCGCTCACTCGTTTTTGCCTCAGGCCGCGCCTACCTGCGGCAGCGGGCAGGCGCACCGGCCAAGTTCCCATCGTTTGGAGTTTTTTTACGTTCGGTGGCACAGGCTTTCAGCCTGTGGCCCCAAATGACTCTAGTGATTATGGGTTATCAAGTGCTGATTGAACGGACCACCCCATCTACCTAACGTTAGGCAGGCTGGTGGCCTGTTTCATCAGCCTTGGATTGGAAAGAATTGGCAGCGGGTTTTTCTCCCGCCGGTAAGGAATGAAACAGGAAGGAGTAAAACGATGTCAAGAACGTGGATCATTGGGTACCTTATGAGTGTGTTTGTGCTATTGCCGGCTTTGCCTGCCCATTCTCAAAGCATTTTTTTTACCGTATGTCTTGCTACCGGCAGGTGATGGGCCCGGAGGTGTTGTTACTCACGACTTTGACGGCAACGGGCGAGCCGATATTGTAGTAGCTAATTCCAACGCCGAGTCGATCAGCGTGTACCTTTCCCAGCCAGGGGGAGGGTTTGTCGGCCCTACGGACTATCCTACTGGAAGACTTCCGTACGATCTGGTTGTGAGGGACTTTAACTCAGACAATCGAGCCGACTTGGCGATATCCAACGGAGAAACCAACGATATCAGTATTTACAACGGCATGGGCGACGGTAGTTTCAATTCTCACGCCCGTTACGCCACAGGACCCGGGCCGCGATGCATTGTCAGCGCCGATTTTGACGATGACGGGCGACTGGATCTGGCGACGGCAAATACAGTATGGGGAAGCAGCAACGGAAGTGTCAGCGTTGTGTATGGTCAATCAGGCGGTGGATTCGGACTACCTCAAGATTATACCATTGGCATGGAAGGATGAGGACTGGTTTCTGGTGATTTCGCCGGTAACAGTCAGCTGGATCTGGTTGCGACAAATCGTTCCGAAAATAGTCTGGCAATGCTGGAAGGGCTTGCATCAGGTGGTTTCGGAAATCGTGTTGACTATGAAACCGGCGGGCTTCCGACTAAAATAGTAGCTGCGGACTTCAATAAAGACGGTCGTTTGGACTTGGCAGTGACCAATATGACCAGTTATTCGGTCAGTGTGTTCTACGGACAGTCCGGCGGGGGTTTGGGCGGGCGGCAGGATTTTGCTGCCGGTGTAGTTTATCCGGTGGGGATCGCGACCGGGGACTTCGATGAGGACGGGCTTCTGGACTTGGTTGTGAGCAGCGATCAGGCGAAGATAACCGTGTTGCGTGGGCTGACGGGTGGGATCTTCGGTACTCCGGAGGAGTACGCCGTCGGTGGCCAACAAGCATACGGCGTCGCCGTAGGGGATATCGACGGTGATGGTCATCTCGATGTGGTGGTAACCAGCGGCCAGAATGATAACGTCAGCGTATTATACAACAGTATTCCCGAACCCAAACCCCTTGAGATCGCTATCGACATCAAGCCGGGCAGCGATCCGAACAGCATCAACCTCGAAGCAAAGGGCGTCCTTCCTGTGGCGATATTCGGGGCAGAGGAATTCGACGTCAACGACGTTGACCTGGTCTCTCTGGTGCTGGAAGGTGCCGGCCTAAAAGGAAAAGGGCAAGAACGACATTCACGTCGCCTTCGAGTACATCAACGACGATTTGTTTCTGGAAATAATCGCGCACTTTTCCATTGCCGAACTGGAATTGGAAGATGACGCCACCGAGGCCTTGTTGACCGGAAGCCTGCTGGATGGGACGGAGTTTTTTGGGCACAGACGCCGTCAGGCTCGTTGGCGGGCCGAATTTCCGCAGCAAGGAGTATTCCGTCCCCGAACCGGCCTCGGCGAGTTTACTGCTGCTGGGCGGTTTGGCGCTGCTGCGACGCAGGCGGTTCGATGCGGCTTGCCGCAGGCGGAAGTAGTTCACGGCTACTGGACAGTGTTTGAAAAGTGTTCTTTTAGTCCCATAGGGACGTTTTCCTTAGCCACGGGCGTCAAAGCCCGTGGAAAATGTCCGGTCTTAATCAAGCCCCATCAGGGCGCCTTGTTCAGCCTTGACTCACGACAACAATGACGCACAAGACACCCCATACGGGTCTCGGATATTTGACATCGTTCTTTTCCCCGCCTGTCCGGGGAGAGGGGCTCAGAAAGGCGCCGCTATCGCGGCTGAAAACTACCTTTTCAGACAACGCCTCCTGCTGCGAGGCGTTATGCGAAGCAGAATCGCTTTGCAGCGAGGGTCAGAAATTTCTACTGTTCGACTTTCCAGATCATCATCAGTTTCGGCGTCTGAATTTCGTCGATGAGGTTGGGGTCGATTATCGGGCCGGCCTTTGCTTCACTCATATGCTCGAAGAATCCCTTGCGCCTGGTGTACTTGACGACTTTCGGATCGGACAGACCAGCCAGGCCTGAGGCGGCATCTATCGCCTCGTCCAGATAACCCACCTTGTCAATCAACCCCAGACTCATTGCCTCGTCGGCGGAATAGATGCTTCCGTTGAACGGAACAGTTTCCGTAACGGTGAACTTTTTCCCTTCGCCGTCGGTGTAGGTTTTTTCGGCGGTTTTTGTCGTGAGCCTGTCGCCCCGCCCCTCAAGCACGACCTTTTCAAAGCGTTCCTGCATGACGTCCAGCAGTTTCCGGATCGACTCGATTTGATAATCGGCGGGGTTCTCAAGCGAGTTAGGAGCGGCCTTCCAGGCGCGAGTCTTCGTGGAGCGGACGATCACCGCCTTTGCGCCGTATTTTTCGAGGGTTCCCTTTATCACTATCCATCCGCCGAGGACGCCGATGCTTCCGGTTATTGTCGTCGGTTCGGCGTAGATAGTCTCTGCCGGCGCGGAGATATAGTATCCGCCGCTTGCTGCCAGCGATCCCATCGAAATGACCAGTTTCTTCCCGTCGTCCTTCAGGTCCAGCAGCATCTTGTGCATCCTGTCGCAGGGCGATATCCCTCCGCCCGGGCTGTTGACGCGTAACACCACTGCCTTGACGTCAGGGTCGTCGGAAACCTGACTGCAGAAGGTTTTGAGCCTCTCTGCCTGCCTATTGTCTATCACGCCGAAGACCTCGTACACCGCCACTACCTGGTCTTTGCGTCCCGGTTCGATGACTTGCACTTCCATACCCCCGCCGGCCAGGCGACCGATCTTCGACTGGACAGCATATGAAAGGCCCCCTATCACCAGGAAAATAATCAACAGAACCATACAGACTGTCAGCAGACGTTTCCAAAACGATTGGCGTCGTCTCGGCTGAGGCTGCCATGGCGCCGGCGGAGGCGGCGGTTGATCAACCCGCCCGGTTTGACCCGAATTGTATTCCGACGGAGGCATCGTATTTTCTGACATATCAGTTCCCCTAATAAGAGATAGTTAATTACGCTGTTTACGCCGTTTATTCTAAAACCTCATTGCAGTTTTGTCATTAAAATATCCTTTTCGTCTTCGATGTGGGCGACATTTTTTTCCTGACACGCAATATGGATGCGCATATTATTACGATTGTTCATATTTCTGGATCACTTTTGGGGAAGATGAATATGTTTGGGGTAAAGGGAGATTTATTCCTGGCTTCTTCCACTGTATCAGGCCCTTGGCCTTTCAAATACTTATTTCGATAAAAAGCCGTTGACGGGTTTTTTCTGCGCACGCGCTGTTGGGGCGACGGTCAAACGCAGGTTGGGCGGAAAGTGTACGGGGCATTGATCTCCGGGGTTTGGAAAAACTCTACCACTACCAGAAGCGGCTGATATCAGGATTAAAGAAAGGAAAAGCCATGAACAGACAGATCGCAGGAATGTTGGTGTTGATGATTCTCGTCGGGACAGTGGTTGGCGCGGCAGGGGCGGATGTTCCCG
>JAXHSV010000230.1:0-4721 GCA_034190305.1 Planctomycetota bacterium
CCACACGCATCTTTTCGTTCATTGTGGTATCTCCTTCCTGTTCTTATCAAAGAACGATCCTTTCGGAGATACCACACTGCATCTTGTGCCCCAAGCGCGCCACTATTTTGTCGTGCACCCCGTTCGGGTGGTGGAGTGAGCTGAACTTTCTTATACCTTTCGAACTTATTACAGTGTTGGGTTTTATACTGTTTGTATTCTTGTCGTTTCGTGTCCGGCCTCTGGTGTTCGACAGGGGTCAGGGACGCTTTTGGAGACGCGGCAAGATGAATCCTGTCTTCGGGAATTATGCGCTCCTGAAGGATATGGAGGGATTGCAGATATGCTCTAAGACGGTTTCAGGCTCCGAGGGCGGTTCCTGGACCGCCTACGAACTCAATATCGTTATGAATAGGCCTCCTCGCGCACGCGTGCCGGTAATCTGCCACGGCGACCGGGCGGCATTATTCGAGGATGCCCGCAAGCTGGCCGAGTTCCTCAACGTTCCACTTGCTGACCATTGCGATGAATCTATCCAAGACAAGCGACAGTCGTTGAAATGACGCTACATTGACGGGACCAGGTAATCGCGCCCACTTTTGTTACGGGTGTTATACCAGGCACGACAAGTTAATACGCCCTGTATGGGGAGTACCTTACGAGCCGGCGCATCAATTTTGTGCGCAGGGTATTACTCCTTTTTGCATAATACAGATAAACCTTATCGGAACATTCTTCGATGTTATAATGTACGGATTATGGCAAAGGCGCAATCGAATGAACGGGTTTCACGGTCGTGCGGCGAACCGTTTAATTTGTTCGTCTATGGCACGCTGATGGAACCGACGGTCTTCCGCGCGGTGATGGGACGCCGACTTGTAACAGACCCACAACAGGCGGACGGGAATGAAAGTTTCCTTGCCCGCAACGCCGTATTGGCTACATACAAGAAAATATCACCGGACCGGACCTATCTCTACGCCGTCCCCGACCCGCAGGGGCGTATTCACGGGTACGTTGTAGGTCCAATCCCCGCCGAATGTCTCGCGGCGCTGCGTCAATACGAGGGGCGAAATTACAGGCAGGCCCGCGTGAAAGTCATGACGGCCGACGGGAAAGTACCCGCCATTGCGTTTGTGGGAAATCTGAATCAGCTGTCGCATTCGTTCGGATGGGAGTTCCGCGACCACCTCAAACAGGAAGTCCTCCTGCGAGGGAAGATCGAGCAGGTTCTGCTCGAGGATGAAAACCGGCGACTGAACACCAGAGAGGAACTCTCCCGCCGGGCGCTGCACGAAATGCACGGGCTGACGATTCGCGACCTCTTTCGCCACCATTTCGACGGCGGCGGAATCAGCAACTACGCCATTCGCCATGCAATCGCCGATGAGCCGCTGCGCGAGTTCGGCGACATCCAACATGACGAACATGTCCACAACCTTGCGCCGAATTATTTGACGATGCTGGTCCGACAAGTCGTCTTCAACCAGATCGAAGACCGCATAAGGGAAGAGTTCCGCTACGACCTGGACCGTATGCATATATCGGACAAATTTTACGAGCGAACAATTTCTGCCCTGGTGGCTCTGCAAATGCTCAACGCCCAGCCGAAGTTTATGAAGATGCTGACCGGAGACGCGCTGGCGGAGTTGTCGTTCAAGTCGGACCGGCTTATCGCCTATGTCCGACGGGCGATACTTGCAGCCGAAACCGTTTATGACCCGCAACGCGCCAGGCAGGGTATAGAATACATCCGCAATCACATGGGCGGCGGCGGGATACCGCTGGGGGCGGAACTGGAGTTTTCCAACATAGGCCACTACGTCGTCTGCGACCCGGCGAGCGTAAGACGCCGCGACAAACAGTATGACGGATTCCTCTATTTCCGCGACTTCGCGCTGGACATACTGACCTGGAAACTCGGCGGACATATCGACGACCACCGCTCCAAGAGTTCGCCTCGCCGCAGGAGGGGATTTTTCGAACTGGCTATCGGGTCGCTGTCGGTGGAGGCGAACATTTCCAAACCAGCGACCGACGACCCCTGGCTGCTGAACCAGATGATCCATGCAGTGATGGAGTTTTACGATATCGGCCCGCACAGCCTGCACATATCGCTGCAGTTGCGCTCGCCAAACAAGCCGGTAAGCGACAGGCCTCTTCCTCTGGGCGTGATGAAATGCCTCTTCGCGCTGACAAGCGACCTGATCCGCCACCGCAACGGGCGAGCCGAGATCGCCCGCCTGGGTAGTAATGAAATCGTCTGCGCCAAGACAGGAATGCACATGCTCTTCAGTGACACCTCACGGCGGCGCAGCGCCGAAGGATCCGGCGGAACGCCGGCGGCGCCGCCGGGACGGGGACGATGGGTCCAACAGTTCAAGTTCCTGAGATTGGTAAAAGACATCAACTACGAACCAATCATCGTCGCGCTCAAAGGTTCGCAGATTCACTTCAAACCGGGAAGTTTCCTGACGGCTTCGCAATATAAATCTAAACCTGCCCTGCGGGAGTTGTTCGAGGAACTTATGCGATGGGGACTGAACGTGGAACCGCTGGAGAAGGCCGAAATTGAGCAATTTCTCTCCGGCGTGTACGAAGGGCTTATGCAGGAGCACCGAGGCCGGCCCGTGCACAACCACGCTTATATCGCCTATTGTATATCCGACCTCCGCGCCGGACTGAAAAAATTCAACAAAATCGTCCACCGAAAATCGACTCCCGTCCGCAGACAAACAATGCGGAAATGACCAGTTATCAGGAGCCTTTTGGACTCGCCGGTTGTGTCGAGGGTGAAGCGGCCTTGATGAGATGGTCGGCATAAACCTGGTAGATTTTTTCCTCGCCGGCGATTTTCTTGAGTGTTTCAGCGTGTTGTATGGCCTTTTCCGGTTGATCCATCGACGCGCGAATGAAGGCGGCAAGGAACACCAGCGCCGGTTCAACCGGTTCATCTTTATCAGCCAGCCGATGTTCGAGTTGCCCGATTCGTATTTCGACGAGGTTTTTGTCCAGTATCTGTTGCACGTCCACCCGCGTCTCCATCAGCGGTGGAAATCGCTTCAAAGCCTGCCGCAGGCGGTAAGCGGCGGAAAGCGGTTCGTTAGCGGCGAACAGGGCCAGGCCCGCACCGAGCGGCGCCAGCGGGTTTCCTCGATTGAGTATGTCGGCGACGTCGTAATATCCGACGGCTGCGTAATACTCGCCCTCGGCGAGTCTCTTCTCCGCGTGCGACATATTGAGGTTGAACCGGTCGCGATTTTCACCGGCCAGTCTGGCGATGACAATCGTATCTCGAACCTTTCGGACCGCCCTGCTTTCGGTCGGTGTGGCCGGTACGACTGCGTCGGGGTTGTCGAGATTTTCGATTTCGTCCGGTAAAGGAATCTTCGCCTCTCGCTGCTTGTCCTCCGGCAGGCCTTGCCTTCTGGAGCGTTCCTCTGCCTCTGTCCTCATCTTCTCCATGGTCCGAAGCATATCGACGAAGACGTCCTGGCCCATCTCAAGGGCCTTGGGGCGGGTCGGTCCGCCCGGACGGGCTGCCTGCCTGCCCGGGGGCGTCTGCCCGGACTTGTCTTCGGGAGTGGTTGTTTCTTCGGTCTTTTCCGGTTCTACCTTTTCCGGCAGGGGCTGAATCTTCCCTTCCACGCGCGTTTTTAGGCGCGAGTCGAGGCGCGAGTCAACCATTCCGGTCCGGCGAGCAACCTGTGCCTCGTACAACTCGTCGGTGATATGCTTCTGGTCGGGCTTTCGGAGCACTCCGAACAGAGTGCTTGCGGGGGCTCGGGCGGCGCCGCTGTCTAATACTCCCGACGACGTTACGGAGGTGCCGGGAATCGGCGAACTAACTAGAGTCGGCTGAATAAGGGGATTGTATAGCAGTTGCTGTCCTACATCCGGAATGGTCGGTTTATAGGCGCTTATCGCCGAGTCATACAATCGTTTTGCCGACATTTCCGGTAGATAAGTCGCCCTTGGTATCGACGTTCCGGGCGCGTTCAAACCTTCGGCGATCGCACCGGCCGAAAGAACCGTCCGCTCGGCCGAGAGATACCTGCTGGGGCCGTACGACACGCCGGAAAGGACCTGCTGGATTCCTACAGACCCGCGGATAAAGGGGTCCAAACCGGCTGAAGGCAGGTCGATACTCAACTGGTCAGCCCCCGAATAAGGCTGATGACCTCGAAAATGAAATCCGCCTGTTACCTGACCTGTAACGTACAGGTTGGTGTCGAATCGGTCGGTACCGTAGCGAATTGTGTTCCGCCCCCCGCTGCCGACAAGGTAATTGGCGTCAAGCGCCTGCCCGGTCTGCACAGGCCCAACCTGAGCATCTATTACAATGGTCGATACCAGGATAACGAAAATTGCCAGATACCATTGTGTCTTCATGGCTATTTTCTCCTTCGCCCCAAACCCCGGTCACAACACCGTTCCGCCGGAAGTGGACGACTCCCTGCGATGAAATATGTATTGTATTCGCCTCTCCAACACTTTTTGCGCCGGTATGGCGCGCCGCTGCGACGAACGGACTTCTCGAGCCTTACGGCGCCCGCGATTACCAAAACGCGCCAACATATATTATCTCCGATTTACGTGGACTTTGCAAGTGCTGCAAAGACCGGATAGCGTCAAGTATTGTGTGTAAGTTTAATTTTATGCCATCGGGCGAGTTGTCCGAAGACGGCTCGTTCGACGGCATAATGATCGTGGAAGCATCCCATCGGCCTAAGCCGTTGGCG
>JAXHSV010000231.1:0-4701 GCA_034190305.1 Planctomycetota bacterium
ATGACAGTCAAAGGCGTCGGCGATGTCAGCGTCTTTCCATCTTGGGCCACATGGCCCTTGGTCCGCTTTGAGCAACATCTGGGCGTGCTGGCGTTTATGCGCCGGGCCTTCGCCCTTGCGGCTTCGGTAAGGAGAAGAACGACGCCCCCTCGCACATCGACATCTGCATAAAGACGGCGGACTTCTACATTGACGATGAGCCGGCAGTCAGCAAGAACCGGCTAGTCCACGGCAAGTTGAGGAAGTTCATGCGTATCAGCCACGCCTCGTCGTAGTGAGCGCCGTGAGCAACGGCGCTGACAACATGGTAAGACGGTCCTGGAATGGAGATCGAGCCGGTCCAAACGCCGTCAGCCACATGGGAAGCATTACCTGGCAGCCCGTGGTGAAAGTCATTCTGGCTTCGAGCGGGTCTTTCCCCGGGCGACAACCTGACCGTCCGGATTGCGGGACGTAACACTGCCGAACTTATAATGGACGTCCATGCCGCCCAATGCTACTACTCCGTCATTGATAAATCTGTGAACAATTTCGGGCGTTGTTTATGCGACACAGAGACACAGAGGAACGGAGAAAACAGAAAAACTATATTTTTTCCTTTTTTACCCTCTGTCTCTCTGCGTCTCTGTGTCGCATAACCATGCTGACAGATTTAAGGTTGACAGAATACTACATTCTCATACAACTTCTTCATGACTGTTCTACTTTCTGTCTATTGAGTGGTTACAATACCCGAAAGACAGATTACAGGAGACAGTCTTTCATGGGATTACGACTAAATCTTACAGAATAGCGAAAGGAAAAGATTATGGCGGAGTATTCGATCAGCCCGTCCGGTGAAAAATTCCGTATCCCCGATAACGATGAATACGCCTTTGAGATGCGCCGTCTTCAGGCCTTGGCGAAGAAAGCCCGCTCAGAGGGAAAAGAGGTCGTCGTGGTGATGGGTGTGGGGTTTGTCGGCGCGGTTATGGCTGCGGTCGTAGCCGACACGACCGACAAAAAGGGTCGGTCCGGCAAGTTCGTCATCGGATGCCAGAGGCCAAGTACGCGGAGTTACTGGAAGATACCCCTGCTGAATCGAGGCGTCTCGCCCGTCAAGGCGGAAGACCCCGAAGTTGAGCCGATGATCGCTCGCTGCGTCAGGGACAAAAAAACTCTCACTGCCACATTTAACAGCGACTGCCTGAAACTCGCCGATTACGTCATTGTGGACGTGCAGTGCGACTACACCAAACACGACCTCGGAAATATGCGCACCGGCTGGACGGAAATGAGCGCCCTCGAATCGACGATGCGAACCATTGGGCAGAAAATCCCGTCAAAGTGTCTGGTATTAATCGAGACGACCGTAGCGCCCGGAACAACCGAGTTCGTTGCCTGGCCGATCCTTAAACGCGCATTCGCCGCACGCAAAATCAAGGCCACTCCACTGCTTGCACACAGTTTCGAGCGCGTCATGCCCGGAAAGGATTATGTCGCCAGCATCCGTGACTTCTGGCGGGTATGCAGCGGATGCAACGCCGCTGCAAGAAAATGCGTCGAAAAATTCCTCACCGAGGTTATAAACACCAAGGAGTTCCCGCTGACGGTGATGGACCGTCCAATCGAATCGGAAACCACTAAGATCGTCGAGAATTCCTACCGCGCTACGATCCTGGCGTTCCTGAACGAGTGGAGCCTCTTCGCTGAGCGAAACGGTGTTGACCTGACCAAGGTCGTCAAGGCAATAAAGGTCCGCCCGACTCACAGCAATATCATATTCCCGGGACCGGGCATCGGAGGATACTGCCTGCCGAAAGACGGCGGGCTGGGCTACTGGGCCTATAAACACATCCTGGGTTTTGAGGACGGCGACGATGTCTTCAAGATGTCCACCACGGCTATTGACGTCAACGATACCCGCAGCCTGCACGTCGCTACGCTGACCCGCGACGCATTACGGAACATGGGAAGGTACATTGCCGGCGCTAAAGTGCTTATATGCGGAGCCAGTTATCGGCAGGACGTCGGCGACACTCGCTACAGCGGCTCGGAACTGGTCGTTCGACGCCTGACGGAAATGGGCGCCGAGATGCGAGCACACGACCCGTACGTCGAGCATTGGTACGAGTTGGAAAAGCAGGACGTTTATCCGGCTCCGGGACGCTCATGGGCAAGGTTTTTCCACAACCAGAACGACGTTGCCGACATCCGCATCCAGCAGGACCTCAGCAAAGCCGTCAAGGGCGCCGAAGCCGTCATCTTCGCCGTTCCGCACTCGCCCTATCTGGCGCTGGAACCGGACAAGGTCGTCAGGATGGCGGGCGGACCGATAGCTGTCATAGACTGCTTCGGCATACTCGACGACCGGAAGATTACCCGCTACTTTGAGTTGGGTTGCGAGGTTAAGGCCCTCGGAAGAGGACACGTCCAGCGAATCAAGGAAAAAGTACGAAGAAAAGCAAGGTAACGAGGCAGCCAATCCGACAGGAGCACGTTTATGCAGTCTGAAAGACCCGACGAAGACGCCCGCAGGGCATATTGGACCGAGCAAATGGAGGCCGCTTGTGCCCACATGGCGGCGGTATCCGATTATCCGGTGGACGAATGCGGCCAGGCAATGGATTCCCTGCCGGACGCGGCAGACGAGGCCGGCGTGGAGGTGGCCTTCTCGACTACAAAGGTCGTAAAAAACTTCGATCGCCTCTTTTACCTGAGGGAAGGACTGATAGACGATTTCGTAGCGATAGCCCGCCGAATGAACGCCCGCGGATGGGTGCTTAAGGTCGAAGACGCATACCGAACATGTGCGATACAGAAACATCTGGCGATGAAGGAGGAGTTATTCAGCGCAGTCCTGGAGCGTCTGCGGTGGGAGTTTAAGGGCAGGATGCCCTCGCCGGAGGAGATGTCCCGCCGCCTGTCGGCGTTTGTTGCCGCCAGCCCCAAGATCGGACCACACACCTCCGGAAGCGCCCTGGACATCAGCGTCCTTAATCGCGACGACGGGACGGAGATCGACCGCGGCGGGCCTTACCTGGAATTGTCCGAATTAATGCCGATGGGTTCGCCCTTCATTTCATCTCAGGCCCGACGGAACCGCCACGAGATTACCGCGACGATGTCCGAAAACGGATTCCCGCCATATCCGTATGAGTTCTGGCACTATTCCAAGGGCGACGGCCACAGCGAATACCTGTCCGGCGCGGGTAAGCCCGCCCGCTACGGCCCGGTGAACGTGGACCTTGTTACCGGCAAAACCACGCCGGTGGAAAACCCCAATGATCCCCTCAACAGCATCGAGGAAATTCGGTCGGAAATCCAACGCGCCCTGGCACGCCTTGAGGACAGGTAACAAATTCAACTTACGAAAACCAGCGCCGAACTTGAACGCACCTGTATCCCAGACCACCCTGACAAAGACAAGACCGGCTTTCGTACCCTTATCAATTATTTCAGTACGTCTATTTTCGCCTGCGCCGCAGAAGCATTCCCAGCCCGCCGAGGGCCAACGTAACTATCGTAGCCGGTTCAGGAGCGCTCACCCCGCTGAGGAACACATCGGTTCCGCCGCCTTCGTGATTGGTGCTTTCCCAGAAGAACAGGATCGGAGTCTCATCGTCGAAAGCGGTGTCAAAAGGATCTATGCCCGTGAAAATCAGGCAATCCGCCCAACCCGAACCATGTGCGGTTACCGGGAGCATCCTGGGTGTAACGGCGGCGTCTAGACAGGCTATTGTAGTCCCGCCACTAAAACCGGACCCTGTGCTGTTCTGGACATCCGATCCGATGTCATTATTCCACGGGTCGTTTCGAATATCCTCGCCCGGGAAGGCGTCATAGCCAACAATAATATCGAGGGTGTTGAGCATGATATAGTCGTTGGTATTGTCGCCATGGCCTTGACCGGTTTCGCAAAGGTCAACGAACAGCGCGATCTCGTTTATTGTCGATCCGCCCTGACCGTCGGAAAAGGTCGTCCTGTAAAAGTCGCGAAGTTCGCCGATAGAGGTAATGTACGACTCGGACGCCCAGGTTTCCTTGTTGTTGCCCTGACCCTGATTGTTGCCGGTGCCGACCGGCATGTCGGTGTTGGCGTCGTCACCGTTGAAAATGACGTTTCCGCGTTCCTTCAGTTCGTTGTTGTTGACCCCGATGCCGTTGTCAAAAGTGAAAAGAATCAGGTCCAGCTGTCCGTTGCCGGAGTGAACCACGTGAGCGGGTTCGGGCATGGACACGATATCCGCCTCTGTAATGACGGAACCCTCAGCCGGTGAAAAAAACAATGCAAGAATAGTTACCGAAATCGCAAAAGCAAAGACATGGGACCGTATCCTGTGAGCGTTCATAATTCTATTCCTCCTTTTTATGTACGTGATACGAGCCATAAGCCGAAAAATCCCACCTCTGACGGGGTCCCTCGCTCTCGCGGCAGGTTTCGACTAAGTTAATATTATAACCCGAATCTTGAAAATCGTCAACGGTATAAATCCCTGAGGTAGCGTCAAGTATTTTGTGTAAGTTCTTCAATCAGCAGAGGGCGTCCTGGAGGAGGATGCCCAAAGCCCAGCCATTGCGACGGCTGGGCTTGTCGCCAACCTCGAGCATTGGCTTGGCCGTTCGGCTCTGTTTTTAACCCGCCATTCGGGACTGGGGTTCCGTGGACAGACCCGCCGCGAGGAATTCGGAATCTCGAATATCGAAGTGAAGAAACAGCGG
>JAXHSV010000232.1:0-4653 GCA_034190305.1 Planctomycetota bacterium
CTGAACCGCCTGGCGGAGAAAGGCAACACGATCATCATCATCGAGCATAACATGGATGTGATAAAGTGCGCCGACTGGATAATCGACCTGGGCCCCGAAGGCGGCGACGCCGGCGGGACCGTCATCGCTCAGGGAACACCAGAAGACATCGTCCGATGCCGGAAATCTTACACTGGCAAATTTCTCCGAAGCAGACTTGGCAAGTAGCAATTTGCCTTATGTCTGGTCAGATGTCTTCTATTTGTCATCTTCATACAGTTGCAGCAGGCGTACATCTTCGAGATCAACATCGCGTCCGGCGGCCAATTTGGATGCGATAAGGTCTTCCTTGCTGAGAACGTAAAACATCTGTCCCTGGTAATTCATTGTTTTACGATTAGCCCATGCTTTTTCGAAGGCTACACCGGGAGTCGTTGTCTGCACGTCGAGTCGGAGGCGGTCTTGAAAAATTGTGATCGCATTTTCCAAAACTTCTTCGGGACACGTCATGGTAGCCGTTCCCATCCGCACATCGGTGAGGGCTTCGAGGAGTCGGCGGGCGTTTTCGGGTGACGCCTCAATGAGGATATCCAGGTCAAAGGTGGCTCTGGGCACGCCGTGAAGAATGGCGGCAATTCCCCCGATTACCACATAGCGTACGTCATGGGATTCGAAGGATGCGAACACTTCCTGAAGCCGGCTGAGCATCTTTCTTCTCCATCAGGGCGGGGTTTAACGATAAGGCCAAATCGGTAAATGAGCAAAAAATCTCCATGCGTTCGGAGACAGGCAGAGATTGAAACCATCGCGCCTTGGCCTCAGGGCTTTCATCGCGGGTATCATGTGAAATAGACAACGGCATAATGTCAATTTTATACGATTACTTCAGTTTCAACAAGCCCGCTATTCGTGAACCGCGTTTCTGATGGCGAAGTAATCTTCTCGGCCTATGGTTTTTCCCATTGCCCCGGCGGCTTCTTCTATCTGGGCTGCGGTTTTGATTCCGACGATGGCGCAATGAACGGCTGGGTGCGCCAATGTCGCAGCCAGAACGAGTTGAACGATGGACAGTCCGTATTTTTCGGCAATGGGAGCCAGGGACTGCACCGCAGCAGCCAGGTCCTTGAATTTTTGACCGGTGAAACGGGGAGCGTTAGAGCGAAAGTCGGTGAAGGTTTCCGAGCCGTCGTATTTTCCCGTCAGCAGTCCGCGGGAAAGCGGGCTGAACACCAGCACGCCGATGTCCTCTGCCTCGCAATACGGTAACACGTCAGACTCAATCTGGCGATCCAGCAGACTGTATTGCGGCTGGTCTGTTGAGTAATCGCCGAACCGCTTCGCCAGACGCATCTGCTCGACTGTAAAATTGCTCGTGCCGTAGAAGCGGACCTTGCCGGCCTTGCGAAGTTTCTCCATGGCCTCGGTCGTCTCATCCAGCGGCGTCAGCGGATCGAAGGCGTGAAGTTGATAAAGGTCGATGTAGTCCGTCTTCAGGCGGCGGAGCGAGTTTTCGCACTCTTCGATTACATATTTTCCCGACAGGTCCGGATGCCGTCGGCCGTCGTCGTAGAAATGCCAGTACAGTTTGGTCGCCAGGACAACTCGGTCTCTCGGCAGAGTCGCCAGGGCTTCGCCCATAACCTCTTCAGCCAGTCCGTCCCCGTAGGCGTCGGCGGTGTCGAAGAAGTTGACTCCAACCTCAAATGCGCGGTGAACGGCTCCGATGATCTGCTCTGCCGGTATGTCGCCCCAGTATTTCGGCGACAGTTGCCACGACCCGTAACAAATCGGCGAAACCTCCAGCCTGCTTCTGCCTAGTTTTATACGATTGCTCATTGGGTTCTCCTTCCTGCGGTATTATCCACACAATCGGGTGAAACTCCAAGACCGTTTTGCAAACTATGAAAAGAAACCGCACGCGCCGTGCACGACATATTCTCCGCTGACGCCGAAATTCATGACGCCGAAATTCATTGACGCCGACGACGAAAACAATTAGATTCACTCGCCCGTTGTGTATCGACAGCCCGCGGGTACCTGCCTGTCGGCAGACAGGTCGGCGGGGGAAACGACACAAAAAACCTTACCTCTTTTTTTTAGGAGAAAATCAGTAATGGCAACGAAAAGCAGCAAGTACGTCTATTTCTTTGGCGGCAAGGGCACTGAAGGCAAGGCCGCGATGAAGGAACTTCTCGGCGGCAAGGGCGCAAATATGGCGGAGATGTGCAGGCTGGGGATGCCCGTCCCGGCAGGCTTCACCATCACCACCGAAACCTGCGACGCATTCTATAAACTGGGTCAAAAATATCCGCCCGAACTCGACGGGCAAATCGACGCCAATATCAAAAAACTCGAAAAGTCCACCGGAAAGACCTTCGGGCGCGGGCCTAACCCCCTGCTGGTATCGGTCCGCTCCGGAGCGGCTGTCTCGATGCCCGGAATGATGGACACCGTCCTGAACCTCGGCCTCAACGACGAAACGCTCCAGGCGATGATCGACCTGACCGGAAACGAGCGGTTCGTCTGGGACGCCTACCGCCGGTTTATGCAGATGTTCGGCGACGTGGTGCTTGGAATGGAACACCACGACTTCGAGCACGCTATCCAGACCGTCAAGACCCGCCGCGGCGCCAAACTCGACACCGACCTGGACGTCGCCGGTCTGAAGGAAGTCGTCGCCGAATACAGGAAGGTCTATAAAAAGGCCGGTAAAACATTCCCGCAGGATGCGAGAAAGCAATTAATTGCTTCTATCGATGCAGTCTTCGGCTCGTGGAACAACCCGCGCGCCGTAAAGTATCGACAGTTGAACGACATTCGCGGCCTGATAGGCACGGCCGTCAACGTCCAGGCGATGGTCTTCGGAAATATGGGTTCGACCAGCGGAACAGGCGTGGCCTTCACGCGAAACCCCGCCGACGGCGAAAACAAATTCTACGGCGAATACCTCATGGACGCACAGGGCGAAGATGTCGTCGCCGGTATCCGAACGCCCCATCCAATCGCCATGCTCGCCAGGGAGGACGGAAAATCTTATCGCCAGTTGATGAGCATTCGCAGCAGGCTTGAAAAGCACTACCGCGACATCCAGGACATCGAATTCACCATCGAGCGAGGAAAGTTGTACATGCTCCAGACACGCTCCGGTAAGCGCACCGCAGCAGCGGCTGTTAAAATCGCCGTTGATATGGTCAAAGAAGGACTAATCAGCGAGAAAGAGGCGGTTCTGCGAGTCGATCCTAAATCGCTGGACCAGTTGCTTCACCCGATGTTCGACCCTGCGGCTGAAAAATCCGCACAAATAATCGCTTCGGGCCTGCCGGCAAGTCCCGGTGCAGCCACCGGTAAGATAGTCTTCGCCGCACACGAGGCGGAAATACAGGCCGAGATGGGAGTACCGGTAATCCTTTGCCGGATCGAAACCTCGCCCGAAGACATCGGCGGAATGAACGCCGCCCGCGGAATCCTCACCAGCAGGGGCGGAATGACATCCCACGCCGCCGTCGTTGCTCGCGGGATGGGAAAGTGCTGCGTAGCCGGCGCCGGCGACTTGGTGATGAACTACGACGCTAAAACCCTCACCGCAGGCGGGAAAACTCTCGGCGAAGGAGACTGGATCAGCCTGAACGGTTCGATCGGCGCAATCTACGCCGGAAAGGTCGCCACTGTCGAGCCGAAACTCACAGGCGCGTTCGCTGCGATTATGAAACTGGCTGACAAGTATCGAACGCTCGGCGTCCGCACAAACGCCGACACGCCGCACGATACGACCGTCGCTGTCAGGTTCGGCGCCGAGGGCATCGGACTGACGCGAACAGAGCACATGTTCTTCGAAGGCGACCGCATCGTCAGTTTCCGCCGGTTCATCCTCGTAGCCGAAGAAGTCAAGGCCCTGCGATATAAAGTCGAAGCCGAGACGGACGAGAAAACCAAGGCCGCTCTGGCCAGGCAACTCAAATCGCCCGAAAAGCAGTACAACCAGGCGATTGCCGAACTCCTTCCGCTCCAGCGGAACGATTTCATCGGCATATTCAAAGCCCTGAAGGGCAGGCCCGCGACGATCCGCTTCCTCGACCCGCCGCTGCACGAGTTCCTCCCGCACGACAAGGCCGGCCAGGCCGAAATGGCCAAGGCGATGGGCGTCAGCCCCGCGAAAATCGCCGCAAAAGTCTCCAGCCTGCACGAATTCAACCCGATGCTGGGGCATCGAGGATGCCGACTTGGTATCTACTATCCGGAAATCACTGCAATGCAAGCCCGCGCGGTCGTCGAAGCCGCTTACGCCGTCCCCGGCGCAAAGGCAGAGATAATGATCCCGCTCGTCGGGCACGTAAAGGAACTGGCCAACCAGAAGCAGATCGTCCTGGACGTCATCGAGCAAGTCAAAAAAGAGAAAAAGGGCAAAAAGACCCCGCATATCAAGATCGGCACGATGATTGAAGTCCCGCGCGGCGCGCTGACTGCCGACGAGGTCGCCACAGAGGCCGAGTTCTTCAGTTTCGGCACCAACGACCTGACGCAGATGGGCTGCGGCTTCAGCCGCGACGATGCCGGAAAGTTCCTCAAACCCTATGTGGAAATGGGCATTTTCGAGAACGACCCGTTCCAGGTGCTGGATCGCTCCGGCATCGGCGAACTGGTCCGCATCGCCGTGGAAAAGGGCCGGGCCGCTCG
>JAXHSV010000233.1:0-4547 GCA_034190305.1 Planctomycetota bacterium
GAGCGATTTTGACATTGCAGTAATCGGCGGCGGGCACGCCGGTGTCGAGGCTGCCTGGGCTGCGGCGAGGATGGGTGCTCGTACGGCGCTGGTAACTCTGGACGCTTCGACAATCGCGCAGATGTCGTGCAATCCCGCTATCGGGGGCGTCGGAAAGGGACAGATGGTCCGCGAGATCGACGCTCTCGGCGGCCTGATGGGTGTCGCCGCCGACGCGACCGGTATTCAGTTCCGCATGCTCAACCGTTCCAAAGGACCAGCCGTGTGGGGCCCGCGCTGCCAGTCCGACCGGCACACATACGCCGAGTTCGTTCAAAAGACACTCGCCAACCTTGACAACCTCACCATCATCGAAGGCGAAGCGACGGAAATCCTTACGGAAGACAACCGCGTCGTCGGCGTCCATGTCCGTAAATCCGCAATCCGGGGAGACCCCCGGCCGTATGGCCGCAATCCGGGGAGACCCCCGGCCGTATGGCCGCAATCCGCAATTCTTTACTGTCATGCGGTAATTATAACGGCGGGGACGTTTCTGCGGGGTCTGATGCACTGCGGCGAGAAGGTCTGGTCCGGCGGGCGGTACGACGAACCGTCAGCCGAAGGCCTGTCCGCTTCTCTGGAATCGCTCGGTATCCGCCTGGGGCGTCTGAAGACGGGCACCTGCCCTCGAATCGCCGCTGAAACCATCGACTACGACCGCTGTCGCCGTCAGGACGGCGACGAGAAACCGAAACCATTCTCGTTTCTCAATGATTCACTTCAGGTAGAGCAGGTTCCCTGCTGGATAACATCTACCAACACCGAAATTCATCAGGTCATTCGCGACAACTTCGGCCGCGCTCCGCTTTTTACCGGTCAGATCTCCTCGACAGGCCCGCGATACTGCCCGTCGCTGGAACTGAAAGTGCAGCGCTTTCCCGACAAAACCAGCCACCAGATATTCATCGAGCCGGAAGGCCGTGATACGAACTGGGTTTATCTGAACGGCGTAGCCACCTCGCTACCGGTCGATTTGCAGGATTTCATCGTCCATCAAATTCCGGGACTGGAACGGGCTAAGGTCGTCCGCTGGGGTTATGCGATTGAGTACGACTTCGCCGACCCGACGCAATTGATGCCTACGCTCCAAGCCAAGGCGGTGAACGGTCTGTTCCTCGCCGGTCAGGTCAACGGGACCACCGGATACGAGGAGGCAGCCGCCCAGGGACTGATCGCATCAGCCAACGCCGTCGCACTTCTGCGGGGCGGCGAACGGCTGGTCCTGCGACGCGACCAGGCCTACATCGGCGTGATGATAGACGACCTCGTAACCAAAGGCGTCATCGAACCTTATCGGATGTTCACCAGCCGGGCCGAATACCGCCTGAGCCTCCGCGCCGATAACGCCGACCGGAGATTGACGCCCATCGGCAGAGAAACAGGACTTGTTGATGATGAGCGTTGGGAAAGATTCAGCGCGAAACGCCAAGCCGTCGAGGAGACCGAGGAATTATTCAGGAAGATACGTTCGGGAGGCAAGACTATCTCGTCGCAACTGGCTCGACCTGATGTGGATCTAGAACAGTTAATCGCCCGGTCAGGGGAAAAAGCGGTATCTCTGTGGGAATCTCACCGCCAAGCCGTTGAGACCGTTGCGATCGATTTCCGATATGCCGGATATGTTGACAGGCAGCGGTCAGCCACTGCAAAAATGAGGCAGTTGGACAGGAGGCGCATTCCCGATTCACTGGATTATTCGGCAGTGCCTCATCTTCGCGCCGAGGCGGCAGAGCGCCTCGAAAATATCCGCCCAGCCACCCTTGGACAAGCGCTGCGCATCAGCGGCATTACGCCGGCGGATATAACCGTTATTATGATTCATTTGACATGTTCGCTACGGTGAGCACAAAAGTGAGCACACCGTATCCCGTGAGAATGGGGAAGGTGGGGAATATAGGTAATGTTTCGGAGGAAAAATTTTTCGACGATTTAGCGGTTCTGCCTGCAAAAATAGGGTAACAATTCTATAATCCCCAGTATTTACAGGAAGTTACAGATTCGACGTGCTTTTGGAAATACCTGAAGGTATTATTTCGCCCTGACCGATAGTTGAAGTAACAGGGAAGCACTCAAACGGTGGCGAGCCTATGATGGTTCGCTTGGCTTGCTGCATTGTTATTTTGGCAAGCCGGATGCGGCGAAAACTTCGCCACGGGCGTAGCCGGCCGCACCAACATGCCACTCAAACGCCATGGAAGGCTGAAAAGGGTGTGATTATGCGCATTCTGGAGTCTTTGAGCCGTGGAATGGGTGGATTTAGAACAATGAACGTCAAAAAACCAGGAACCGCCGGCGCAGGTAAAATTCAAAGACATGTTCGCAAAGCCGTTACATCGGCGTCTCATGCTGATTCTTATGATCGCCCCGCCACCGCTGAATTGGCTGGTTGGATTGAAAAGGCCCGCGGCCTGCCTGAAGTCCGACATGACCTCGTTAATCGCGTCAAGGACGAGATAGCCGCAGGTAATTACGAGACGCCTGAAAAAATGCAAATCGCAGCCGAAAGATTACTTGAGGAAATCTCTTAAGCGTTTAGTGCGAAAACATCGGTTAGTAAAAGACAGCGCCGAACTTCCAAGGCTCTCACGGCACCGGCGCTTCGGAAGCCCTTCTGAAGCTCTCCCCATCCCATCTTGCAGGCTCTGAAGATGTGAGCGACCTATATAACCACCCTTTTACGGAGATAAATGTTTCATTCTTGACTTGATGCTTTGATCTGATAACTTTTCCTGCTCGCAGGCAAAAAGGAGCCGGTATGAATATCGCCATACCCTGGGAACAAACGATAATCGACGGCGGACCTCCGGTGTTGAATTTTGGATGTTCGACGGCCGGCGACATTGACGGCGACTGGCATCCGGAAATCTTTGCAGGCGGCGACGGCGGGTTGCTTTGGTACCGGCCTGCTACGGGCGAGCGGGGCATCATAGCAGAAGGAAGTTTTCACGTAGGCTCGACTCTCGCCGACATTCACAGCGACGGACGGGTTGGGCTGGTTTGCGGTCAGCGCCTTGATTCCGGCAGTTGGCCTGGGAAGTGGGCGCTCGTATGCTTCAAGCCGGGCGACGACCTGAATGCCCCCTGGAAAAGATACGTAATCGACCCGCTCGCCAACGGCGGGGCGCACGACGTGCTCTTTGCCGACGTCGATGGCGACGGCCGATGCGAACTGGTGGCAAACGCCTGCTCCGGAAGAGCGGGGTCGGGCGTGTTCATCTACAAACCCGGCGACGATCCGGATGCGCCATGGCAAAGGCACGCTGTGCAGACCGGTTTCTTCGAGGAAGGTCTGGATGTCGCCGATCTGAACGGCGACGGCCGGGTGGAGATAGTCTCCGGGCCGGACGTATATTTCTGCCCCGAAGGCGGCCCTTACAGCGGGCCTTGGCGACGGACGATCTTTGCGCCGTCGCACAGAGAAATGTGCCGCCTGAAACTGCTGGACATCACCGGCACCGGAAGAGCGGATATCGTCATAGTCGATTCGGAATACTTCGAGGGACAATTGTCCTGGTTCGAGAACCGCCTGGTCGAAGAACCGGGCCGCCCATGGATCGAACACCGCATCGAGCGAGGCCTGAAATACGCCCACTCGCTGGAGGTCAGACAGAAGAACGGCAAGTCCGTACTTTTCGTCGCTGAGATGGCCGGCGGCGGGTGGGATGCGCCATACGACTACGACGCCCGCCTGATAGAATACACCACCGGCGACGCCGGAAAGACCTGGGACCGTAGGATTCTCGACCAGGGACAAGGCACTCACGGCGCGGTTCTCTTCGATATCGACGGCGACGGTGAGGAAGAAATCGTTACCAAGGAGCACCGCATTCCCAGGGTGCAGATATGGAAAAAGCCCGCCAAGGCATCCCCGATTCTGGATTATCGCCACCGGTTCATTGACCGCGACAAGCCGGACATCTCGATCGACATCCTGGCCGCAGACGTGGACGGCTACGGGCGAAACGATGTATTGTGCGGTTCGCATTGGTACCACAGCCCCACTTGGCGGCGATACGAGATACCGGGCATCTTCCAGGTAATCAACGCCTATGACCTTGACGGCGACGGTCGAAAGGAGATTGTCTGCGGCGAACACGACCCGTTCTACCCGTACCGCAACCGTAACCGCCTTTTCGTCTATAAACAGGCCGATCCCAGGGGACTTACCTGGAAGCGATACCAGTTGGACGACCGCTTCGAGCATCACGACGGGTCGCAGATCATCGAGCTGTCCCCGGGCCGGTTCGGCATCATCAGCCACGGGTGGCGGGACAGCATCTACGTCCACCTCTGGCAGCGCGATTAGACCCGGCTGGCGGCTTCAAGGTCGAATAAAACCAAAGCGATCAGCATTCAGCCGTCAGTGATTTATTTATCTTTTGCTGACTGCTGACTGCTGATTGCTGAACGCTTTTTTTTCACGCCCGGACGATCTTTTTTCGTCCTCGCCTGACGTTCTTCGTGGCGTTGCGCGTGTCGATTATCAGTTGTGCGTTATCGACGATGAA
>JAXHSV010000234.1:0-4542 GCA_034190305.1 Planctomycetota bacterium
TCTGAAAAATTTTTTTCATGTCCATCGGTTGATGAATCTCAAGGCCAGCCTTGGAGTTATGGCCGGTCGGGCAAAATGGGAGAATATTTTTTTCGTTTTTCGTACACAAATGCGCCCATACGGGCGCCCGTCCGGGCGCGCGCATCTGTGAACACAAATGTTAATACGGGGGTCGATATAGCGACCCCGGCCTGTCGTGAGTCCCGACGAACGTCGGGGCCGAACGGTGCGGTTTTGACAAGTGAAGATGGGAAGATAGGGACTTGGGACTCGGGAAAACGTAAAAGACCCAACGAGCCGCGAGAAGTCAGGGAGCGTTCGGACCAATGCGAAAGTCTTAATGACCGCTCCCTCATGGTCGCGTCTCGTAAGGCCATTTGGGCAAAATAAGCAAGATTGGCGATGGCGATTTTAAAAACCGTACGGAAAAATGACCTCGAAAACTGTAACTGCTTGTTTAATAAGGAGTTGCAGATTTTTGTTTCTTTCCGAAACTTTCCGTTTCGTTCCCAATTGTTTTGAATCTTTCCCTGCCTGCCGGACTGGCCCGTACGGGCAGGCAGGCGCACCGGCCCCACATGTATGCCGCATGACCCACAAAACCTTTACGCACACAATTGCAAGATAGCGTAAGATATTTTGTGTAAGTTTGCGGCGGCATCAGAAATGATGAACAAGTTATAACGCCAGACCCAGCCCAGCCATAGCCATGGCTGGGCTGTAATGTCCGCTCTTCGACCGATTTTGCGAAAACCTGCGTTTGTCTGCTTTCGGAACTTACACAAAATTCTTGACACTATCCAATTGCACACTCGGCTTGACCGGGCGCCCGTCGGCCGATACTATGCACCTATGATCGTTATAATCGACAACTACGACTCGTTCACCTACAACCTCGTCCAGCGAATCGGGGAACTGGGCGAACCCGACGAGATTCGCGTCTTTCGTAACGACGTTACCGGCGCCGAAGCCGTTGAGGCGGAATTCAAGCCGACGCATCTGATTATTTCGCCGGGACCCTGTACGCCGAACGAAGCCGGCGAGAGTATGAACTTTATCCGGCACTTCCACGGTAAGGTTCCCATCCTCGGCGTCTGCCTGGGTCATCAGTGCATCGGACAGGTCTTCGGGGCAAAGATAGTCCGGGCCGGGCGGATAATGCACGGAAAGGTAAGCGAAATAAAACACGACGGGCGGGGCGTCCTGACCGGCCTGCCCAATCCCTTCACCGCTACGCGATACCACAGCCTGATAGTCGATCCCGCCGGCCTGGACGACGATTTCGAACAGACAGCCTGGACGACCGACCAAAACGAACTGATGGGCATCCGCTCGAAGACCGCCCCCACCGAGGGCGTCCAGTTCCACCCCGAAAGTTTCCTCACCGACACCGGACACGCGCTGCTGAAGAATTTCCTGAAACTGTGAAGTTTCCGCGCGGTATAAGATTCCTCCACAAAAAATAATTTCCTGTCGCATTTCGGCCGGGGGAGTGCTCTTTATTGTAGAAGCGCTTCTTTGCAGGAGTATCGGGAAACTTGCAATCAGACACACAGTTAGTCCAGGCCGCCCTGAACGGGCAGCGCCAGGCCTACTCGACGCTGGTGAAGCGATACGAGCGGGCCGTGCGGGCGACCGCCGCGGCGGTCCTGCGGGACCACCACGCCGCACAGGACGCAGCACAAGAGACGTTCGTAACCGCCTTTGAGAAGTTACCGTCCCTGCGGAAAGGTTCGGTCTTCGGGCCGTGGGTACTCAAGATCGTACGGCGACAGGCCATTCGCATGGCCCGGCAAAGGCGGACGTTTGAGTCTCTGGATTCGCAGGTCGATCCGCCCGCAGCCCGCAGCGACGGCAGGCTGGACGAAGTATCCGAGCGCCTGCTGTCGGCCGTGATGCGCCTGCCGAAGCACGAGCGGGTGATCGTGATGCTGAAGTATTTCGACGGCCACGAGGTCAAGGTTATCGCCGAGATAACCAACCGGCCTGTCGGGACGGTTACGAAGCGACTCTCGCGGGCGCGTGCACGACTGCGAAAGTGGCTTCAGGAGCAGGAACCATGATTTCAGACAACGAACTTCGAGACAGACTGAACCGGCTGGGTCGGGCGGTCGCGCCGGGCGAGTCAATCGCCGATAAGGTTATGAATCGAATCGGAACCATGCCGACCCAGACTGCCCACCCGGTTGGGGCAAGGAGAATCTTCATGTTAGTAAAGAGCAGACCCGCCATTGCAGCCGCCGCTGTGATTGTTATAGCGTTGATGATTCCGTTTCTGCATTTTCCCGGAAGCGACATACAGGACACTTCCATTGCCTGGGGCGACGTCGTCGAGGCAACGAATCAAGTGGAGCAGATTCATATTACCGCCTTCATTCAAGAGAACGACGAAGACATCAAATTAGACCTGTACTATCGCCGGCCCGGTACCTGGCGGGCCCATGGCAAGAACGTCATTCAGTTCGTCGAGAATGGCAAGAGCCGGTTCTTCGATATTAAAGAGAAGAAATTTACCAAAACATACTTCAGGCTCCTGCCGCCTTCTGTCGTCAAAGCAACGATCACGGAAAAGGGCATCCTCGACGGCGTTTTGCGGTTCTTTTTCATGGATAAAGTTCCACCGGGTACGCCGGTCAAAGCCTCCGGACAGGTGCTCGGAGCCGACATGGAGGTCTTCGACTATGCTAACGACCCAAAGGAACGCTGGATGCGTATCTGGGTGCTGAGAGAATCCCGGCTGCCGTTGCGCATAAAGGCCTACACGCCCGAACAAAACGATTCCGTACTGGTTCTGTTTGATTATTCCGACCCCCAGGCTGCGGGATTTTTCGATCCCGACAAATTCCTCAAACAGGTCAAGGAAACCCGCCCCAGAAAACCGCGAGAGTTCTATGCCATAGGCAGGGAACTTGCGCAAGGCCGTAAGCCCCGCAGTCCCAGGGAAATCTACAAGGTGCAGGGCGGCTACAAGTCGCCGAAACTCGTCGAGATCGTCGCCAACAATGCCGGTGATTTGCTGATAGTAGCTATCGACCCGCGAAATAAATCGCCCCGCGGCGGCAGCCTGGAAGGAACTTACCACGAGGAACTGCGGGACAATTGGGGCAATCTGTACAGGCGATTTTACAGGCATTTGGGTATCGAAAACCGACATCGATCCGAGACATATTACATGTATTACACACCGATTGGCCCGGTCCGCCAGGGTGAAGGCAAGCACACCATCACGCTTCGGTACGCCGTGCGGGACCACGCCCATCACCTCGGCTATAATCGCGTAGTCAGCGAAGAGATTGTGGCTATTCCCGATCCCACTGCCGGGGAGTCGCTTCCGCAATGGCGGAAAGATTACGACTTCGCCTCATACAAGCAAAATGCATTGGATGAATACCTTCGCTGGAACGGTGATACACTGCTGAAGCAGTTGGACTACGTGGAGAGCCAACTGCATGCCAGGGGCGAATCAGGCAAACTGACACGATGGAAGATATCCCTGCTGAAAAAACTCGGCGAAGAAGAACAGGCCTGCGAGTTCTTCGAGGCAACAGCCAAAGACAAGGCTATCGCCGAACCATTCCGCCATAACTTTTACGATAGCATGTTGTCAGATTACATGCAGCGCCTGTGGCGGGCAGGACGGCAGAAAGAGGTCCTGGCGATCATCGAGAAAATCCGGGCCGCAAGGGCCGCTATGCTGGCCGGCGCCGCCGGTGCGCCACATCATGTAATCAGGCACGTCAAAAGCCGGATTGAGCAATCCCCATTATCGCTGTGGCTCGAAGCGCCCCAGGCTCTCAAAGACCTCGACGCCGGCAGGAAGCCCACACCAAAAGTCGAACAGATCGCCCGCAGCGAAGACGGATGGGTGTATATGATCATCCGGATACCGGACGTGAAGCGCAAAGAGCAGTATGGTTATGGTCAACCTGTTTGGGATCACCCGCGGATCGAGTCTGAGGACACCTGGAAAAAGAATAGCAGTCTGAAAATAAAGGACCAGATTTTCTTGAAAAGCCGGGGTCATGGTGAAACGCTTGGGCTCGTTTTTGAGCCGGTTGTGGCCGACAAACTCAACGGAGGAGAATTGCGCCTGCCATGGAGGCTCGAAGTGAAGGTCCCACCGGCAACGGCAAAGACCGCCGATGAACTGAAGCGGCAATTCCCGAAGGAGTGGTTCTCGAAGCCGGACGATTCGACGACTAAACCCTTCTCGGCCTACTACCAGACCAAAACAACGGCCTATAAACTCCGCAGCGAGGGCAAATACGCCCAGGCCCTCCAATTGTATAGAAAAACCCTTTCCATGCCGATCCCGGAAAAGCACGAGGAAGAGAAACTCAACCAGTTCCTGATACAAAGGGACCGATTCTGGGGGCGTCTGGACGTTGCCCGCTGCCTTATCGGGCTGGAACGTTACGACGAGGCCTGGAAATATCTGGATGAGGTCAAAAAAGACGTGGAAGGCAAAAAGGTCTTTCCGGCATTGGATCCCGCCCGCTGGCTGGACCCCATCTTCATGGGCATCCGCGCCTCCATCGCCGC
>JAXHSV010000235.1:0-4536 GCA_034190305.1 Planctomycetota bacterium
CTTCACGGCCTGCGCGACAACGACGGCACGGACACCAGCGGCAGCGAATGGTCCGCCCGCGCCGCAGCCGACGACTTCGACAACGAAATCCTCTACTGCGGCTACTGGCGCGACGGCGGTGCGGTAACGACGGTATCGCGCTTCCTTAATACCTCGGCCCACCTGACCTTTCCGGTCGCCTGCATCAGGACGAACAGTGTCGCAATCGCACCAATCGTTACCGTCAGGCCCGTCTTGCCGGGCCAGAAGAAAGCATAGGAAAAACCAACCAGGTACACCAACTGCGCCAGACCGACGTAGGCGACCGCAAACTTCACGCCCGCCACCAGCCGCATGTAACTGACCACCAGAAAAACGCTGACGGCTGAGCATATCCAGAAGGCTGAATGGATATTTTCGACGACATCCACGAGGTACGCCAGCAGGATGTGAAAGGCGAAAAACCCCGCAGAGATAAACAGATAGTGCATCGGGTGAAGCGGAACCTTCTTGAGCACGACAACCGTGAATAAAACCGTAATGAAGAACAGCAAACTCACCGGCGCGAAAAAACTCATCCTGGCGCATGTCGGGCCGGCATTGGGACGAGGGGGCATTTCGATACCCATCGCCTGATTCGTAACGGAAGAAACGTACTGCCACGATGCGGACATGCCGCCGTCGTCGGGATCGGCCTTTTCTATCGGGCTGCGGGCGCCCTTGGGGTAGTTAATGTTCGGAAAGTTCGTTGTTATCGTCAGCGAGAAGTCTTTCAATTCGGTCATCGTCCCGCTGGTCGATATCACCCCCTCGTCATATTCCCACGAATGTCCGCTCGAGACCTCCGCCGGCGCGTACAGCCACACGTCCTGCCCGTAGGTGGTAAATGCTATCGAAACGACGTGCTCTGCGTCGCGGGCCAGCGGAACGGATAATTTGCCTGTCTGTTTTTGCTCGACGGGAATGTTGACGTCTTTTCCGTCCACCGCCATGTGCAGTCCGTCGTGCGAAGTTATCCCCTCCGGAAGGTGAAAAATGAAAAAGCCGTCCGCCTCCGCCTCGACGGCGGGTATCGAATACTCGGCAGAGAACGTCACGGCGAAGGTGTTGTACCACAGCAGACCCTTGTAGCGGTGTTCGTGTCTGATGTCGGCGGTGATTTTGCTGGCGGCGGGTGCGACGGAAACGCCCTTGCCTCGCTCGCTGTGGCGCTGCGGCGACCACCAGGGCGAAGTTTGGACCAGCACCTCAGGCCCCCACAGGCTAGCCATCTCCTGCGAGAGGGAATCGTCCAGCATTTCCGTCCGCGCCCACATCGTTCCGCCAAGCGCCATCCACGCCAGAGAAACCGTCCCGAAAATCATAATAATCGCAAACAATCTAAGGATACTCATTTCTATACTCCTTTTAAGATTCGACTTTATCTTGCCTTATTGAGAATCTCCTGAAGCCGGTTCACGTATTTTTCCAGCGCCTTTCGTCCCTTGGCGGTGATGGACAGTGTCGTCTGGGGTTTTCGACCCTTGAAGGACTTGCGAATTTTGACGTACCCCGCCTGTTCAAGCGCAGCCAGATGCGCCGAGAGATTCCCGTCCGTCAGGCCTAGTTCAGCCTTGATCTCTCCGAACCCCAGGTTCTCAACACCCGCCAGCGTAGCCATAATCGCCAGGCGAGTCCGCTGGTGAATAACCTCATCAATCAGATTGTGCGTTTTGCGCTCTGCCACGTTGAGTTTCCGCTTCCAATACGAATATCATGTACACAACCAACTGATTGCCTTCCGGCTCTTTGCCTGCCAGGATGTGACAACTCACGATATGCGTCCCGTCTTTCCACTCCGTTTCCAGACCTTTGGTGTCTGTAAGGCTGTCGGGCTTCCACCACGGGATGTTATTTTGCATTTGCACGAGGCTCTTCTCGTTCGGATCAAGCTTATCCAGCAGCCTGGGTGAAGCCTTTAAGAAGGTCTGGAACTGCACCTCGGAACAGGAAAATCGCACATTAATACAAATAGTGAAGAAAGACACTTCCCTGCCGTGTATTTCGGTTGCGTCTTCCGGTATAGGCGCGCCAACCAATCTTTCTACCAGCGTAGAGGCCTCCTGGGCGGTCAGAGGAGAGCCAAGCGGCTCTTGCGTCTTCTTGTAACATACCCACGCAGCCACAAGGACAAAGGCGGAAATGATAAAGACTATTTTTCTTTTTCTCGTCATCGCAATTATGTGTCCTTGAAATTCGTGTAATTTGTGTAATTCGTGGACTCACCCGCCATGTCGGACCCAGACGATGATGCCGTAAATAATGTGGAACCCGCCGAAGGTTACGCCGAGTGTGAAGTAAGGTACAGTGCCCTCCCGGAAGCCCAGTGTAAATCCTGCGTATTCCTCCAGCGGCGTTGTTGCGCCGGGGATGTTGTACTGAAAGAAGGCCCCGGCGATCAGTCCTGCGATGATGAAGGCTGCACCGAGGAAACGCACCTCGCGGGGCGAAAACTCGCCCAGTTGCCACAGCGCCACGCCGTAGAAGAGCATCCATATCGCCGGTATCAGCCCCCATTGGTTGGGTCCGATGCTGCAATACCAGTGATACATAATCGCCAGCGTCAGCCCGACTCCCGCAACGAACGGCGGCAAAATGGTCAGCGCGATGCGTTTCTTGACACTTGACCAGAAGGGCATCGACTGCTTTAGTTCCCGCAGGCGCGTCAGGACAAGCACACCCGCCAGGGCTACAAGAAACACGCCCATCCAGACGCCCATATTAATCCACATCGACGTTTCCGGGTCATATCGGTTCCAGAAATACCGATCCAGCGCCAGCCCCGCCAGGGCTGCACACCCCGCCAGGACGCCCGACAGCCCGCTCATGGTCGAATAGCGGATAGGCCGCTCCATCAACCGGCGAATGACCTTCAGTTCCTCGGCTGCTTTGTCCGTGTCCATCGGCTTTTTACTCCTTCTGTTATCATTACTGTTACTTTGCTCTACAAAGTACTTTTCCGCAATGAAGTGAAAAGTTCAAGGATTTTCTTGAAAATTTTTGCAGCGATTGGGCCTTGGCGCAGCGGCCGAGAAAATGCTCAAATCGGTTCATTAATAAGGAGATGCCGGATTATGAACAGTCCCGCAGCAATCCGTCAGGCGGTGGTCCTTGCAGCAGGGCCGGGCAGGAGACTGGAACCGTTCAGCCTCACCCGTCCCAAGTGCGCCTTGCCTTTGGCGAATCGGCCTCTGGTCCGACTGGCTGTCGAGTCACTCGTCGAAGCCGGGGCCGAAGAGATATTCATCATCACCGGCGACGATTCCGAACCGCTCAAAAAGGCCGTCGGCCCCCAGCCGGAGGGAGTGCGGATTACCTATCTCCGCCAGTCCCGACCTGAAGGACCCATCCACGCTGTCCTTGAGGCCCGCGAACACCTTTCCGGGCAGTTTATCATCCTTTGCGCCGACTGCTTCGTCCCGCCGGAGATGGTTACCGCCGCAGCCGAACTACTAGGCGAAACGAACTGCACCTGTGCAGCCGCCGCCGGCGTCTGCGACCTGCCGCTCTATCACTATCAGGCCGAATGCGACAACACCGGCCGGCTGACGAAACTCAAGCAAGTCCGTATAGAGAGACAGCGGACAGAATCGAACATACTGACCGGCCTGGCCGTCGCACGTAAAAACGTTCTGGAACACATGGTTGAATTCGCCGGTGCCGGAGCCAAAGACGACTGGGAAGCCTTCTTCGAATACCTCATCGGCACCGCGGATGTCAGAATAACCAGTTGCAACCATAAGTTTGCCCACGTGGATTATCTCTGGGAGATATTCGAAAGCGACAGGGTCATAAAGGACTATTTCTTCGAGAAGACCGCCTCGTACATCTCCACGACCGCCGGGATCGCAGACGGCGTTAAAATTGAAGGACATCACGTCATCGAAGACGACGTGATTATCGAGGAAGGCTCTTACATCAAGGACAGTTGGATCGGCAAGGGTACGCACGTTTATCCCAAGTCTTACATTACCCGCTGCATCTTCGGCGAGAACTGCCGGATAGGCCCGCATTGCACCGTCGCGACAACAACGGTACCGACTAACTCAAGGATATTGCGTATGGTGGAATGTGGAAGCGTAGTCGGTCTTGGCCGGGTTACCTTCGGGCATCCCTGCCACGTATCGGGCGTCTGGGACGAGGGATCCGGGGCGACTGCCTGCTGCAGCACGTCGGAAAGGCGGGGCGTGACCGAGACAATAATCGGGCCGGACGGAAATGCCTCCTTCCGCTCCGACGTCATCAAGGTCCGCACCTGCGGCGAGTTGATAAGTTCCGGGCAGGATTCGGTCAGTTGCTTCGTGGGAAGGGACGTAACGTTGACGATCGGCGTGAAGATCATGCCCGGAAGGATCATCGCTCCGGGAAGTTTCATAGGCCCGAACGTGGTGGTCAACCACGACGTCCCCGCCAATACGTACCTGGCGCTGAAACAGGACATCGAGTCCCGTCCCGCCGACATTATAAAAAGGGAGAAACACGATGGAATGTAAGAAAGAGCAAAACCTCAAGCGATGC
>JAXHSV010000236.1:0-4527 GCA_034190305.1 Planctomycetota bacterium
GCAACTCCGAAGCAAGAACAGGGGCCGTTGCCCGGGAGGCCGCGGCCTTGGGACATGAACTAATCAAAGCCGCCTCGGGCTCCGGCCTGGAACTGCTCGGCCCGGCCCCGGCCCCCTTGGCATCGCTGGATACGCTCCTTAGGCTGATGGAGCAGAAAAGTATCGAGAAGGCATTTACACTCTCGGCCAGGGGCGCCTTCTACGATTTTCTCGAAGGTAACCGCGAAACGCTCGCTGCCTGCAGGGAACATCCGCAGTTGCTCCCTGTCGGCACGGTCAATCCTGCCCGATGGCTCGGATGCCTCGATGAGGCGAAAAGACTTATAGGCGAAGGCGTCAAACTGTTGCGGTTCTTCCCGCAGTATCAGGAATGGCACATTACCGAAGCGCCGTTTCGCAAATTGCTCGACGACGTTTTAGCGGGCAGCGGTGTAGGCCTGACGATCCCCTCCGGCGAAGGCATCTCAACCATAGGCGAGATGGCGGGGCGGGTGGATAATCCGATTATCATTGAGGGTTTCCGTTACGACAGGCTGGCTGAAGCGCTCGTCGTGATGGGGCAGCGTAAAAATGTCTGTATCGAGAGCCACCTTATCAACTCACCGAATTTCGTGGAGTTGCTCAAGGCGGAGGGGTTTTTGGATAGGCTGATCTTCGGTTCAAATGCGCCCCTTGCTTACATAGGCGCAGCCGTTGCGCCTATCGAAGCCGCACAGGTATCCGATGAAGAAAAGAAAAAGATCTTCGGCGGAAACATTGGCCGAATACTGGGAATAGAACGTTAATGCTGAATTCGTGGGCAAAAAGATGCGACGCACCTGCCTGCCGGTAGGCGGGGAGGCACAGAGGTTCAGAGATATAAAAAAACGGATTGCGCGACACAGAGACGCAGAGATTCAGAGAGTAAAAAAGAATAAGATATAATTTTTTCTCTGTTCCTCTGCGTCTCTGTGTCGAAAAAACGATGTCTCTGTATCGTTCACGGATTCAAAAATAAAGTGGTGGAGTCAAAAATGAAGTGCGTCGATGTGCATTGTTACTACGGGAAATGGGGATTTCCCATACCGGACATGTCCGCCGAGGACATACTGGCCTGCATGGAACGGACGGAAATCGAAAAGTGCATAATGATGTCCGCCCAGGGCATTCAATACGATTTTGTCGCCGGTAATGCTGAATTGGCCGAGGTCGTCGGCGCACATGACAACTTGTTCGGATACGTCTATCTGAACATGCACTATCCCGAACAGTGCGCCGCCGAGGTTGAAAAGTATCTCGGCTCTGACAAGTTCGTCGGCGTCAAGTACAATGGTGAATATTCCCGTGCACCAGCCTGCGCCGACAGTAACGACGAAATATTCAAACTTATCGAGTCCGATTACGGCAAACCCCTGCTGCTGCACACCTGGGGTCTGCCGGAGCACGGAAACCCCGTCGCCTACAGCCTGCCGTCGCAGACGCTGACGCTGGCGCGGAAATTCCCTCGCCTTCCGATCATCATGGGGCATATGGGCGGACCGGAATCGGCCTCGGCCATCGAGGTTGCAGCCCAGGCCGACAACCTTTATCTAGACACCTGCTGTTCTTATGCCGACAGGGACAAGGTCGCAGAGGCTGTAAAAGTCCTCGGCGCTGAAAAGATAATGTTCGGCTCGGGTATGACGGAAAACAATCCTTTCATGCAGAAAGCCGTTGTACTCGATGCGGATATTACGGCCGGCGAAAAGCAGATGATACTATACGACAACGCCGTTAGTCTTTTCGGAATATAAAACATCAGGCAAAAGGAGATTCACGCGTGAAGTACGAATACACAGTTTTACGGGAAGAAGAAATCATGCGGATTCATGCCACATCGCTCCGAGTGTTGAGCGATGTGGGGATGAAGGTTTTCGACGACAATACGTGCAAAATGCTTTCCCGCAAGGGTCTGACCGTTGAAGATTAACTGGTTAGATTCAACCGCGAAGCGGTAGATGCCGCGCTGGCGGCTGCACCGGAATCATTCTGCCTGTACGACCGCACGGGCAACGCGATTGAACTGAAGTCCGGCAACACGCTTCCGACAGTCTATTCCAACGCGATTAAGGTATGAGACTGGAAGACCAAAGAGGTGCGCCCCTCCACAGGCGACGACATGAGAAGGTGTGTTCGCCTGGCCGACGCCATCGACGAGATAGCCATCGCCTGCCCCGTCTGCCTGCCGAGCGACTCGCCGAAAGACGACCAGATGCTGCATGCCATCTGTTCGCTTATGCAGAACTCAATCAAACCCAACGAAATTGCCCCGCAGTCTCTCGCCGAAGCCGTGATATGGACCGAAGCGGCCGCCGTTGCCGATCAGGACCTGCCGGCAGAGAAGCGATCAAGCCTGCTGGTTCTGGTTTCGCCGACCAGCCCGCTGCGGATCGACCCGAATACGTGCGAGGTGATTCTACATGCAGCCGAACACAATCACCCGATGCTCATCGGGCCATGTCCCATGGCCGGCGCGACTTCACCGGTAACAATGGCCGGTACCGCGGTTCAGAACCATGCCGAGTTCCTGGGGATGCTGACGATTGTACAATTGCTCCGCGAGGGCGTCCCGGTTGTCTATGGCGGTTCGGCCGGGCCTATGGACATGAGGAGCGGGACGCTTTCATACGGAGCGACCGAGCGAAACACGATGCTCTGCGCCAATATCGACATTGCCAATCATTTTGGCCTGCCTCATTTCTCGTCGGCAGGTACGGTCGATAGCGCATCGCCGGATATCCAGGCCGGGCAGTCCAAGGCGCTGGCCTGGCTGACCCGCCTGATGAAAGGAAGCACTCTGGGCATATGGTTCGGAAGCCTGCTGACCGGCACCACCGTCGCGCCCGAGCAGATTGTTCTGGATGCGGACCTGTTCCGTGCGGTCAAGTCGATGCTAAAGGGCATGACGGTGGACGACGAACACCTGGCCTACGATGCCATCGAACGCGTCGGCCCGGGCGGAAGTTTTCTCGCCGACGAGCATACCGTCTCCTTGATGCGGGATGAGTATTACTATTCCGAAGTTATCAATTATGACGGAGAAGGCGGGCGGAGTATGCTGGACAGGGCGCACGACAAGGTCGAGCAAATCCTCGCCGAATACAAACCGACGGTTTCAGAAAAAGTCCGCGACGACCTGCAGAAGTTCCTGAACGATCACGCGCAGCGATAGGGCGGACACGCCACCAGACCTATGAGTTCTTAAAGCCAACTCTTCAGCGTTGCCGCGTCGGCCAGGAATACTTCCGGGCAGTTATCTCTGACGAACTCCAGCATCACGTAATGTTCCCTGCCCGTTCGGGCGATTATCGGCAGGTAGCGCTTCCATACCTTTTTGCCCTCGGCCAGGGGCAACGACTTCTCGGTGGCACGGTCGCAGTAATAGGCGTGAACGTTCGTCAGCCAGGGAAGGACGGCTTGGAGGCCTTCGGCGCACTGATCCGGTTCCCATTTGCTCGGAGGCTGCCAGTAGGTTCGGATGTTCTCATTCGCTACATCTTCCAACAGTTTGACAGCCGATTCCCTGGTGTCGGTCAGCGTGCGTTCGTGGAATTCGTAAGAGACGGTGATTTTAGCCTTGGCGGCGAGATCAGCGATCCTTTGCGATTCGCTGACAATGAGGCTGCGGTATTGGTCGTCGGCGTCGGCTGAGCCTTTACTTCCCGCCCAGACGCGGATGGTCGGCGCGCCCAGTTCAACGGCGGTATCCACGACGGACTCGAACGGGACGGAATCTTCCTCGTGACCGACCTTGTAGTATGAGCCGTAGGCTGCGACGTTCAGGCCGGCGTCGTTGGTCATTTTGCGAACCTTACCGGCGCGTTTTGTGTCGCCGTGAGGGACATGGATATCCCCGCCCCATTCGATTCCGTCCAGACCGGCCTTGGCGACCAGCTCCACGATCTCTTCCGGCGACAGTTGCCTGAATGTTACCGATACCAATCCTGATTTAATCATATTTGTTTCTCCTTTGTGGGGGATACTATGTCACGATATTGGTTTTTTCACGGAGTTTTTACGGCGTCTTTCGCCTTGCCTGAATCACCTTGACGAGTTCGGATGAATGATATATATCCTCTTCGACAGAATCTATTCGCTGTTTGGGTTCAACAGTACAGGAGCATGAAATGCCGGAGAAGATCAAGGCCGGGGTGAATACCGACCGCAGTCAGTGGGATTACGTCTATAGCGAGGAAACAAAGGCGGAACTTCACAAGTATCTGGACTTTGACGAATCGCTGATACCGTAGGTCTGCGAGCTTGATGCGATAAAGAAAAGCATGGCCGGCGCCGAAGTGGCCCTCAGCACGTGGGGGGCCGTGCCGTTCACCGCCGAATTGTTGGAGGTCTGCCCCGACCTCAAGATAGTTCTGTACGCAGCCGGTACGACGAAACATTTGATTACCGATGCGTTTCGAAGGACCGGCGCGAAACTATGCTCGGCTGTGCACCTGAACGCCGTACCGGTGGCGGAGTTCACGCTCGGTATTATTCTGACCAGCCTCAAGG
>JAXHSV010000237.1:0-4494 GCA_034190305.1 Planctomycetota bacterium
CGATTTTGTCCGGCGCAGCAATCGTCCTGGTCTCGGCACCGGCGGTAACAATGTCGCAGTGGCCGGTGTCCGTAACCGGAACTGCTCCGGCGTCGCCGGGGTCGGCGATGATGTTCTCCAGTCCCGGAGCACGGCAGACGGACAGGAAACCACGGCCTCGATAGTCGGTAATGTCACCCCCTTCGGATGCATCCTGCCCGTCGTACTCTCCGGCTGAGGTAATAATCGTCGCCAGGGGGATGTGGGGCGTAGCCGAAGGGTCGGGAAAGCCGGTTATGTTGACAGTCAGCGTGCCGGCTGCGGTAAGGTAGATGTAATTCGTGGCGTTGTTGGTCAGGGCCTGAGCCGTCACCTGCGAATAGTTAACGGCGGTGTCACCGTTGAAATATTTACCCGCCCGGACGCCGAAGGTCAATGCGCCGTCCTTGAAGACTCGAAGGTCACCGGCCCTCCGAGCCACCTTCAGCAGCCGCTGGAGCATCTTATAGAAACTTGTGTAGTAAGGCGATTCGCCTGTTGTAACGTACAGGACTTCCTGTTCGCTGTCGCCTGTGCCCGACAGTGCGTTCAGTTCAGCATCGGCTGGGTATAATTCTGCCATGTTAGTCTCCCTGGTTAATCTGGAGTGTCAGTTGTTTTTGCTGGTTGTCGTAATTCGTCGCCGCCAGCCCTTCAGCCGCATCGGGCAGCGGATTGGCGCCGATATAAATTGAGTCCGAGTCCGTAACCTGCCCGTCGGCGCCGCGAGAGCGCAGGACCAGCCTGTGTGTGCCGTCTTCGGGCAGGACTGCTTCGATATCGATAAGGTCGGCATTCATTCCGAACATCCCGGCTCCGAAGGCCCCCTTCCCCAGCCCCGGAGCGTAATTACCGTCATATCCGAACCCGCCGCGTCCGAAGCAGTCCTCGCCGAACTGCCATCGCGGCACCCACACCGGCCAGGCGTCGGATGAGCCTATCGGCGTCTCCGACAGGTCGCCTCCGGCGGCATGATCGCCTAGAATCTCAACGACATCACCGATTCGGCTCAAAACCGGGCGCGGGATTTTCGGGCGAAAAACCCATGCGGGATCGCGGTCATCGGCCGGTAATTGCCCGGACAGGTCCGTCGTACGGTATGCCGAATCCACCGCTGCGATACTGACAGAGACCGGCGCATCGACCGGTTCATCGAGAAAGAAATGTCGTTGTCCCGGCGTATCCGTCCAGGCTGCAAGCCGACCGTTCAGGTATAACTGATGATGCAGATCGACATTGGTCGAGCAGAAACGGACGATCCGCGAGCCGTCAAGGTCTGTCTCGCCGATGACATACTCTATTCCTGTTGTAATCAGTGTGGCGGTCATGGTAGTTGGCGATACTCGATCTCGTAGTCGCAGTAGAATCCCCTGCTGTGTCGAAGTGGGGTAGTTGCGCCGAAGCGTTCCAGGATAACGCGTGAGCAGGATTGTCCGTAATTGTCCACGAGGACATGCGCCGCTCCATCGCAGAGGGCGTTGATGTCATCCATCAGTTCGTGCAGGTCCGCTGCCGAATCGGCCTGAAGCCGACCTGTCTGCTTGACTTGCCGCGATCGCAGACCCAGGTCCAGGACGACCTCGCCGTTGACGCCGGCAAAACCGCGACGATGCGTGCTTCTTTCCCAGGGACCGAAACTGAAGGCGTGAGGACCGGAGGCGAAAAGAGTTTCCCCTGCAAAGGAACTCATGTCTGTGCCTCCTGTGCGGTGAACGGGTCGGTATCGCCGTCGGCAGCCTCGGCTGAAAAGGTCAATTTCACAACGGCGGGGGCGGACTGCTCGTATTGAAACTCGATACCGGTCAGTACAGCATTGGTTATGGTGATTACCCTGCCGGTCTGTCCGCTGCGCGTCGGGGCTATCTCGACGGACAAGACGCCGACCTGCCCGATGGAAAGACCATCGGCCACCGCTGTATCACCGATGCAAACCTCGATGCTGATTACGGGCCTGGACAACTGGACGCTGGTAATGAAGGCGTCGCTGTCGCCGCCCATCGGTGCAGGCTCGGCGCGACGCATCAGCCGGACGGAAATCGGAAGCGATAAAGAAATCTGGTCGAAAGTCGCATCGCTAATCGCGCCGTAACGTTCCATTATTGCGATCCTCCCGATTCAAAATTGCATCGAACTTCGAAAGCGACGGCCAGGTAAGGTTCTTTGACTTTCGGTTCTACCTTGAGCGGGCCTATTGACGTGGCTTTTCCCGTTGGAAGGTCCCGACAATTCTGGTTTCGGAAACGGTCGGTCAGCAGCGCCTCGGCGGCGGATTCAGCCAGCTCCGTCGCGCGTGCGTACGCCCCGTCCGGTTCGTCGCATCGGACGTGGATGCATACTTTTACTTTCAGCGTACACCACCGGCCCGTCGGTTTGTCGCAGGCTGCCGTTTCGTCAACGGAAACCAGGATCACTTCGGCCCGAGGCCAGCGAACCGCATTGTTGTCGGAACCGATCGTAACGGCTTCAAACTCTCCGTCGGAACGAAGCGTCTGGCAGATGTCGGTCAGGATGTTACCGGGTGTGCTGGACACTTTTTCAGGTTCTCCGTAATGAGACGTTTGAGAGCGTGCGGGTATGTTCGGCGAATCCGTCGCCGTCGATGTCTTCGGCCAGTCGCAGGGCGCCGAGGGCGGTAACATGTTGTCGGCGGTAGAATTCGGCCTTTACCCAGTTGGCGTCGTCGGCGACGGCGTTGGATGCCAGAGCGGTGAATACCGATGCAAGCGATGCAAACGCGACGGTCTTACGCAACTGCGACGACTCCACAAACTCCACCGATGAAATACCTTCTGCTTCGCCGAGTCGGCGGAGTTTCTCATATAGGGTCGCTTCAGCGTCGGCAATCTGGGGAGCGAATGTGTTGATGTAATATTTCAGGTTTGTTCCCGGCGAAGGGGCAACGGCGCCGGCGTCTCTGTCGGTGCGGAGGACCGATACCGTCAGCGATGTGGATGAATCCACAGAGATAATCTCGTAGAATCGCCCCTCTGCCGGTATGGTCGAATAGACACACAGCACCATACCGGCCTGGATATTCGACGCCGTGAAATCCGCTAGAATGCTGGTGAACGTCGTCCCGTTGAAGGCGCCGTCAACCCCCGCAGCCATTTGCTGGGAGCCGAAACCTCCGCCTGTGAAGACGTCCGGTTCAATAGCCAGCAAATCTCGATCTTTACATTCATTCGCCATTTTCTCGTCCTTGACAATCGCCTGTAGCGTCCCCCGCCGAAAGGCGGGGGACGCAAAACAAGCTCAGCCTTGTCAGGCTGTATCCAGACCCTTGATGATCCCGTGGGCGTTTTCGTTTCGCAGTTCCATCGTGTATTCGCCGATGACTTCTCCGGCTTCGAAGTCTCCCGTAGCAGCCAGAGGCTTGTAGTGGAAACTCCTGCCGGCAAGCGGAAGGACGCCGGTGCGGGACGAATCCAGTAAAACAACGCAATCGGCGGGAACCGACCGGCAGAGAACGACGCGACAGACGCCGAAATCGCTCTCATAGACGCCGACCATGTCACGATAGGCCACGTCGTCAGGCCCGTATGCCCTGCCGGAGGTGATGAAGGAGTTGATCCGGCGCTTCTGGTAACCCGACACGACGATGGTGTCGATCCGGCTCGATGCCTGCTCCCAAATCAGCCGAAGTGCAAGGTTCAACTGCGCCTCGGTCAGGTCGGTATCTGCCGGGAAACCGCCTACGTTAGGCTCGAAGATGTTCGTCGTCAGGTGCGGAATAATTCCCTTCATTGTCCGCCGGACGCTGCTGCTTCCCTGCGGGTCGGACGACGGGCTGGTGCCGTTAATCACCGTCGCTTCCAGGTCCCGAAGAAGTTCGCGAAGACGCTCGGTTTTCTGGTAGTCCAGTTCGTCGGCGACAGAGAGTTTTCGCACAGCCTGGTCCGAACCGCTTACACGGACAGCGGCGGTGAAAATCTGCGTCCAGTTTCCCTTCCGGGTGCGATTGGTGAACCGCACCGACGGAGAGTCGTCGCCTTCCAAAGCGGCGTTTCCGAGGATGTGCAGCACCTGGTTGTCGGAAAGGTTCTCGGCAGTGGTACCGCCGTATCCCCTGGTAACGGTGATAGTACCGGCTCCGGTGTCGGTGGCTGTTACAAAAAGAAGTTCGCCTGAACCTGCCGGTCGAACCTGATCGCCTATGCGGAATCGATCGGCGTTATCGACACCGAAGGTGGTATCGGCGGCTGGGTCAGTCCAGTCGGCGTCGTCGATTGCGTCTGCGTTCGGGAGGAGTTCATCCTCCAGCCACTCGTGGTATGTACTCGAAGCCGGTCGGACAGGATCGCCCAGGTGGTCGAGCAGCGGCGTCTCGTAAGGCGAGACGATGCTGACGATGTCGCCTACATCCTCGGCGATTTCCGGAAGCCCGAACCGGATGAATATGTTGCTTTACCTGTAAATGCCATTGATTTTTCTCCTTGTTTTCGTTTGGAAACCTCTCGCAATTTATTGCGATTGGAG
>JAXHSV010000238.1:0-4480 GCA_034190305.1 Planctomycetota bacterium
TACAACGACTCTACCGTCGCGAATACGAAAGTCATCAGCCTGAATTTGTCTTCGGTTGATTAAGGCCAGAACGAGTCTGTCAGCGATAAGTGGCCGGAACTCTTCCATAAGGTCCAGTCCGAGTGATGGTTTTCCGGGCCTGTCGGCATGTAGGAATCCTACAGAGGGGTCAAGCCCCGATGCGGTCAAGGCGGCACAGCAATCATGCAGCAGCAAAGCATATGCAAACCCAAGCAGCGCGTTGATTCGGTCCAGCGGGGGGCGGCGTGTTCGCCGAGTCATGGCAAAGGCGTCGCCGTCTGCTCGGATCATGTGTGTAAAGACGTCGAAGTATGTTTTAGCCGCTTCGCCTTCGTGGCCGCGGATTTCGTCCAGGGTGTGGGCCCTCGGCAAGGCTTCGATAGTTCCGGCGACTGAAGTCGCCGCCCGCGCGAGTCCGGCGGAGTTTTTATCGTCATTGCTTTCTCTTGCTGAACGAAGCAACAACGTGCGGGTGTTCTGCAACTTTCCTGCGACGATGTTTCTGGCGATCTCCAGGCATCTCGCCGGTCGGTCAGCCCAACGGAATTGCTCTCGGCGGAGTAGGACATTACCGCTGGTCGGGGCGTCCACGCGTGCAATCAGTCGGCCTGACGATTTGAAAAAAGATACCGCTACGCCGGATTCGGCACACAGATTCAACATGCCCGGCGAGACCATCACGTTTCCGAAAACCGCCACCGATTCCAGCGTGTGTATAGGCACAGCCAGGCGGGTTTCCTTTTCAATATCGACCTTTACGGTCATTCCGTCGCGATGGACGAAAGCGCCCTGGCTCATTACGAACAGCGTGTTCAGGTTGATTTCCACTTCGGCTTCCTTAAAGTTGTTCTTTTTCGTCGGGTTTGCAGTTGTAAAGTGCTCCGACATAGCGGGGCACTTTTCCACCGTCGGCGGGCACCTCCGGCATACAGAGTGAATGCAGTGAACATCCTCGGCAGCGTGGGCGGCGGACGGGCGGGGGAATCCGCCCGCCGGAGAGAATCCGGCGGATACCGACGATTGCCTCCAGCGTGATGTTGCGCAATTCGTCATCGAAGACGACCTCGCGCCGGCGTTTGGAAACGACGTGAAATATCGCACCGGCGGGCACGGGGACGCCAAACATCTCTTCCAGGCACAGGGCCTGGGCGCAGAGTTGTGCGTCGTCGTTGTCCCACTTTCGCCTCCGGCCACGCTTGTATTCGACCGGATAAGGCTGGTCAGACTGGTCGGTCTTGAGCGGCGGATGAAATTCGACCGTATCTGCCTTTCCGACCAGCCCCAGGCGCGTGGCGAAAAGCGGCAGGCCGTGAACGATCCGAACACCGTCGCGATGATGCCAGCCGGCGGCGTCGGTCCCTTGGTGAGCGTGGCTGCCTTCGAGCGTCTCGGCGGTATGAGTGAAGACGCCTTCAACCCGGTGCAGCCACGCCCGCCGGGGACAATAAAGATAATCATTCACAGCCGACAGCAGAACAAGATCATCGTCCCATCCGTCGCTTTTTTCAGGTGATGGAATCGTCATAGTTTCATCCTCTATGCGGTTGTCAAAGAACACCCGCCCGGTCTCCTCATCAAACCGAGCCTTCGGTCAAACAGCGCCATAGTTGACAGTTATACCGTCCAGGGGAAGTAGTCCTCGGTGATTTGCTCGGCGGCAAGGTCGCGGTAACTGACGCCTTTCGGCAGGTCGTCGGTGTTCACCTGAATTTTGTCCTCATAATCGTCAAAACTTCGCGGTGCGGCGTCGGGCCCGAGTGCCGGCGTCTTGACCTTCTCGAAAAGTACGTGTGCCGGCGCGTTTCCCAGTGCTGAGTCGTGCTGGAATACGCCGATTCTGCGAACGGCCATCAGTCCGCGGGCGGCGGAACGGTCGAATTCAAACATCTGCTGGAGCGCCCGGAAGAATAGTGCAAGGTCGGCGTAGGTAAAGCCGGTATCGCGGGCAAGGTAAGGATTGACGAACCCGTGTGCGCGATAAATGGCATAGGGGACAGTGTTCTTCCGTCCGAATTCTCCTGTTATTGCTCCGAATCTCTTGCCCGTTTCCGGGTCGGTTTTGTTAATCTGATCTGCTGCCCTTCTTTCACTTGTAACGCTTTTTCGGGTAATGGCTATTTCAAAGGGAATGATCGCATCAATGGAGCGTGCGAAAGTGAGTTGGACTGGACCGCGAACCTGACCACAGTTTACGCCAGTGGACATGACCGCGCCAAAAGTGCGTACATCATAGTTGTTTTCGCACATCCAATCTCGAGCTCGTTTTATATTTTCCATGTCACCTTTATCTTTTCCCTTACCTCCCGATTTCTTAGTGCCGGGCTTTATCCCTAGTGCATCGTAGGCAACTTGGTGAATCAAGTTGAGTACCCGTTTTTCGTACACGGCATCCTGCGTCTGAAAGTAGATTTCATGGCCCGGCTTGTCGCCTGCCAGTACCGCAACGGCGTTGCGAACCTTCCGTTTGATGCAAACGTCGGTGATAAATCCCTGGAGAGTTTGGGGGTCGATGCGGGGAAGGTTTCCGGCGTCCGGGTCGCCATTGGGGTTGCCGTCCTGCACATCGAAGAGGGCAACAAAATCGTATCGCTTGTCAACATTGTTGTTTTCTGACATTTTGTGTTCCTTTCTTGTGTTGTTTGAGGTTCTACTCGTTGCCGGTATTGCCGGAGTCGTTTTTATTTTTACGGTCTGCCGCCTGTTTCCGGTATTCGGCTCGCTGGTGGTAAAAGCCGAGAGCGAACTGTCCCTGCTCGGAAAGAGACAACATTCTCGGGAAATTATCGAGCGGAACGGAAAGCGCTTCGAGGTCTTTTTGGAGGTTGACGGCCATGCCGGGCCTTTCTCCATGCAATTTACTGAGGTGCTGCTCGGCCGATTTAAACAATCGCGGGAACACCAGGGCAGGCGCTGTGCTGGCTGTACCGTAGAATCGGTCGATAATTGTGGCGTTGACGTCGCCCATTGCGCCCCACTGGATGCGTTCAAACACAGCCAGCAGATGACCACAAATATAGGCGGGGTCCTTGCGTTTCGGGTCAATCTTTTCAGTCATGGGGGTCTCCTTAAAATGCGTTCGGTTTAGCACCAGTTTAATTAATGCCATTCGTGCGGGTCGGAACCCGCTTGAGCCTTCGGCATGCAGCCGCTGGATGCACGCGGCTAGGATACTGTCCGGCAAAGGCTTGTTCTGGATAGCCGCTGCCAGCAGTTGCGGAGGGACATGCGGCGAGAGGTCTTTGGTGTCTCGGACGGTGGCCGCAGCGATCATCCAGAGCGGGAAGGCGGAAGTGTACTCGCCGGTATAAACATCAATTATCTGCAAATCCTTGAACCATTTCGCCAGGTTCTTCTGGGCGACGGGTATTGTCGTTTCGATGTAATTCCGCACGACGACGCGAGCGGAATTGCCGCTGAGCATCAGGCAGTAGAACTGCTCGGCGTCAACAGTTGAGACGGAACGCCCGGTTCTAATGCTGTCCAGCAAACGGCGGATTTCTTCCGGCTCGGATTTTTCGAACAGTCCGGCCGGGTCGAATTCCGGGACGGATTGTCTCGTCCAGAACAGGAAGATACAGTTGGAAAGGCGGAGGCTGGTTTTAGGCCGGTCAGTAAGGCGGTTGGCAATCAGTGCGTTCAGTGCTTGTGTATAACTATCCACTGCAAGATCGCTAACCATTGCACATGATACGCCGTGCAAACCGTAACTGGAGGAAGCGGGTATGGAACTAACTAAATATGCGTCTGCACGGCATCCGATTCCCATCAATCCCTTGACTTTGGACTTGATGGAAGACGTAATTGGGGCGCTGGTTTGCAATACCTGGCAGAAGCCTTGTTGTTGTCCTTTTTCTCGAGTCTCCATATCTCGTTGGTAGAAGGCCTTCCACCAATTAATTAGAGCGGTACGCCGAAGTACCGGCTCGCCCACATCCGGATGCCATGAAAATGTGCAAAGACTTCCTGGAGCAAACTGCCTTTCCTCTATGTCGCCGGAAAGGCGATCTTGGGCTTGAGCATCATTTGCAAACCATCGCTGAAATTCCAGAAGGGCTTTGAGGGCATGGTCGTCTGTCTCATCAGTAGCGAAGGTGATAAAACGCCAGAAAGTACTTCTTTGAGCGTCGCACTTTTCTCTATCTTCGTCTGGGATTAGTCGCTGAACAGGAAGTACTCGGGGCAGAGAATCTACCAAAAACACAGCAGGGCGTTCTCTGCCAATTGCGGCTGGGTCGGTAGTTTTCCAATATGGCGGTTCAGCCACTGGTATTACAGGACGACTCGGAACGAGCATTTCCAGCCCTTTACTGCGGCGGATTTTCGGTTCTCTGACTTTTTTCTTCGCAGGCGTTTCTTCAGTGTCAGTGGGGCGAATGTCCCGCAAACCCAGGTATTGTCCCTCCGGCCCGATGTTTATTAAGCAGGCTACGTTTACCGTCTTGAAGGCAGGATCCGTAAG
>JAXHSV010000239.1:0-4411 GCA_034190305.1 Planctomycetota bacterium
GGAGAGGAACTGACGCGCGCTGGAAAGCAACTTCTGAGGGATGGATTGGCTGCGGTCAAGGACCGTAATGACTGTCAGATGTTCGTTCTTACGCGTCAGCGTTGGTCTGGCGAGCAGCCCGACCAGAATGATAACCACCAGGGTTCGCAGGACGACAGCCGTTATCCGACGTATCCGCCCGAGCGCCTTTAGGTTACGCCGGGCCATCCATATCATCGGTATCACCAGCGCGCAGAAAATCAACCACAACGGTTGACCGAAATAAAATCCGTATGTCGCCATCATAGTTGCCACACCTGCACGCGGTTATTACCGGCATCGACGACGTATGCCCTGCTCCGCCCATCGACGGTTACCGCCCACGGATATGCCAGTTGCCCCAACTGCCTTCCCGCCGCTCCGAATGTCCCCATGCTTCGCCCGTCCGGGCTGAAGACCTGAAGGCGGTTGTTGCCGTACTCACAGACGAGCAGGCTGCCATTATCCATCAGCGCCAGGTCGTACGGATATCGAAGTTGCCCCGGCCTTTGCCCGGTCGATCCGATGTAGCCGGTCAACTCGCCGTCCAGATTGTAAACGGCGATTCGGTGATTGCACGCATCGGCTACATAAAGTTTGTTACGTTCGGCATCGACGCACAGGGCGGACGGGCGTGACAAGAAGCCCTCCCCGCTGCCGGGAGAACCGAAACTACCGAGAAATTTCCCCTTCGGCGAGAAGATGCTGACCCTGTCGTTCCCGCCGTATTCGCTGACGAAGATTCGCCCGTCAGGCGCGAAGGCCACGTCGGTCGGATAAATGAAGCACCCGCCGGTCTGCCCGAACCGACCGAATTTGCGGAGCATCTTCCCTGCCGGCGAAAATACGACGATTCGGTGGTAATGCGTGTCGGCTACGTACAAGTTTCCGTCAGGCCCGATGCTGATGCCCGTCGGTTTACCGGCTTCGATCAGCGGCATTTGTATTACGCCGAGGAACTTGCCGGTTCGGTCGAAGTGCTGGATTCGCCCGGTCTTATCGGCTACGAACAGCGAGCCGTCTCCGGCAAGGTCAATCGCGCGGGGATAGATGAACTCGCCGGGTCCCCGGCCTGTCCTGCCTATGGCGTCCACCACATCCACCTTACCCGGCGTGTCGGAGGCGGAATCACAACCGGTCAGGAACAACGCGGCGCAGAGCAGCACGACCGCTGCGCCCCGCGGAACGCATCGTCGAAACATTACCACCAGAAATACGCCCAAAATCACATATACCGCAATCAGCATAAGGCAGGATGTTATCACGTGCTGGTCGCGGGCGTAGTGCATCTGGTTGAGCAGTCGCTGGGCGAAGTTCGGAAGCCCCGCCGGAAGCAGGACCATCGTAGCCGGTAGTTCCGTTACACCCAGCATGACAACCAGCACGAAAGCCCCTAAAACCGTCGGCCAGGTCCTCGGAAGCTGGACGTGAAGCCAGGCCTTCGCCGGCGAGGCGCCATCGACCGACGCCATCTCCGCCAGATGCCTCTGCCGGCTGTCGGCTGCCAGTCGGAACAGAATCAGCGCCACTCCGGCGAACCTGGCGGCGAGTCCGGCGGAAACGGCATACCAGAGGCAGCCGGGGATGTCGAACAAACCCATCGTTTTTATCAAGGCGACGGCTATGAGCGAGCCGGGAAGGAACATCGCCAGGAATATCGAAACGTTCATGACGGCGGATAACAAACGCCCGAACTTTCCCAGTTTCTCTATCGCCATCGCGCCGCCTGCGATCAGAACGGTCAGAGCAGCCGCTACGGTCGATATCAGCATCGACCACGCCAGCCCGTCCCGATGAAGTTTGATAAACATCCGCAGCGGTTCGAGGCCCGAAAAGTTGACTATCAGCAGCGCCGGCGGAATCAGAAGCGAAAACCCTATCAGGCCGGCCGTTACTATCCGGAGGCAGGGGCGCTGCCGGCGGTCGTTGTCGGCATCGGTCGGCGGGTTGACCGACCAGTCCTTCGACCGCTTCGACAGCAGCAATCCGACGAGGACCGCCGCCGCCGCCATAGGCCAGGCGGAGCGGGCGACCGTCCCGGCCGATCCGGTCAGTTGATACATCATCGCCAGTTCCGTCCCGACCGTCTCCACCCCGGCCAGGTGAAACGCACCGAACTCCGACAGCGACATGGCAAAGCATACGCCGAACGCCATCGCCAAAGGCCAGGCCAGCAGCGGCAGCGTTACTCCTAAGAATCGCCGGGCGGCCCCGGCGTCCAGCCTGGCTGCATTACGGGCCTGTCGGTCTATTACCGCCCACCCCTGGGCGATAAGCAATGCCGCCAGAGGCCAGTACCATAAGACCATCACCATCGTCGATATTATCGTTCCGGCAGGGCGCGCCAGTTCGGGTCTGGCAGATATGTACGCGCCCAGCGCATGTGTCGGCGTCAGCAGCAGCGACCATGCGTAGTACAGGACGTACCTCGGCAGAAGCAGCGGCATCAACATCAGCGGGAACAACCACCTGCGCTTTCCCCCCGATGAACCAAGCAGCCTGCCCGGGAGGTATCCGAGCACCACCGCCGCCGCCGATACGCCGCCGGCGAGGAGAAATGAATGCAGCGCCAAACGGGAGACCGACAACGAAACACCCTCTGACCCGGACGGTGCGGTATAAAGGACCACCAGCGGAAGCGGAATCAGCACCGCCCATACAGCCAACCCAGCCGACGCCGTCAGTATGGTTGGCAGTGACGCGGACTTCAACGAAAGGCCTCCCAGGCGCGACGAACAGCCGTCGGTAGTTCGTCGGCTACTTTTTCGTAGTCGATTTCCAGCGGTTTGGGTATGGCGTATCGGTTGAATTCCGCTGCAACCGACGGGTGAACGGGCGTGTTGTGCGAATCGCTGCGGGCGAGCATGCGTTCGACCTGCTCGCTCAAGAGGAATTTCAGCAGCGCTTCGGCTTCGTCCGGGTTCGGGCAACCTTTAATAATCGCAACGGTGTTAGGTATTGTCAGCACGCCCGCGCCGCCCTGATCGAGCCAGTTCATCGCCACCGGCCAACCGTTGCGCTGCGCGGCATAGACGTCGTCGGTGTCGGTCATACATACGTCGGCCTGTCCCGTTGCGACCATGCGGACGGCTATGCTGTTGCCGGGAACAAGGCGCACCTTATTTGCCTTCAGGGCGCCGAGTATCTCCGCCGCCCGGTCCGCACCGTAATGCGCGAACCAGCCGGCGACGTCGCCGCCGGTGGTGCCGAAGCGAGGATCGGCCATTACTATCCGACCCTTCCATTTTTTATCCAGCAGGTCTTCAAGGCTTTTTGGCGCATCGGCGGCGGGGACTCTTTGAGTGGAATAACCGATTACTCTGGCCCGCAGCGCAAAGCCGTACCACTGACCCTGCCGACCGGTGAGATGGCTTGGCCACTGCGCGCCGCTGCGGGAAGTTGTCAGTAGTCCCTCGCGCCCCAGGCGGATCGTGTAAAAAATCTCGTTCGACCAGAAAACATCCGCCGACGGAGAGTCCTTTTCCGCCCGGAGGCGCTGGATAAGCCCGACGGTCTTACCGGCTTCGGTATCGTATCTGGCAAGGACTTTGATGCCTGTCTGCTTCTGGAACTCCGCGATAACAGGCTCGGAAACAGCCTGATCGACAGAACAGTACAGCACGACCTGTCGGCGGGTTTCGTTCGACTTCGATTTGCAGGACAGGCTTGATGTTGAAAACGAAACGACAACAAGGCAGGAGAGAATGCTTCCGAAGACGGCGGGTTTGACCATTATTCTTTCCCCATCTCGTCGAGTTGTCCGAAATATTTTTTGACCGATGCCTCATACTTTCGCGGTATGCGGTTTTCGCTGACCGCTTCAGCGGCCTGGTCTTTACCCGCCTGGACCGCTTCGGTGAAGTCTCGCCTGGATTCGCCTTTGACCTGCGGGCCTTTGAAATACCAACTGGCGATAATCGGCCCTTTCGACGGTTTGTTTTTAACGCGGGTCTTTTGCAGGGCGGTCTTTCCGGCATCGTCTTCGTCCCTTGCCCCGTATCCCCGTCCCGGTCCGCCCGTGCCGCTGCCCCGCCTCAGCGCCGATCCCGCCGACCACGGACCCTTGCATCCTATACCTTCACCTTCACAGTCGCATTCACCCAGCAAGGCAATGGCCGCCTCAATTTCAGCCAAGGAGGCCTCGGTAAGCGACATGTCGTCCTGGATGGCGTCCAGCGCGTCGAGTTGTTCCGCCAGTTCCGCCAGTTCGTCGCCCGACAACTGCCCGCCTCCGCAACAGCCGGCCATCGCCTCGCCCAGTTGTGATGCGCGATTGGATATTGTCAGAAGGTTGATCGCAACAAGGGCGAAAGGCGCTAGGCCCAACACCCAAACCGGGTTTTCTCGAATGAACTTCCTCGGTTCAGGTAGCAGCGCCGAATCGTCGTCAGAC
>JAXHSV010000024.1:0-19909 GCA_034190305.1 Planctomycetota bacterium
CTATGAAGCCATCGGTATTACTAACGACCCCGCCATTGGTGATATTCAACTCACCTAACATGCCACCACTGGGGCTAGATAAGTATCCGCCGACGTACAGCAGCGATTAGTCCACGTCGAGCCGCTTCCATCGACAGTTACGATGCCGGTGGAACCGGGCCAACGGCCGATGAGGCCAGTGATATTACTGACGGACCCGCCGTCGGTGATATTCAACTCCCCCGTCCCGCCAAAGGCGCCGACGTAGATGCGGCCATATCCCCCCCAGCAAGCCAAGGTCGAACCGTTTCCATCGACAGTTACCTCGCCGATGGAGCCGGTCCCGCAACCGATTAAGGTATCGCTGTAATCATCACTGATATTACTGACTGCCCCGCCATTGGTGATATTCAACGTCCCCTGACCCTCATAGCCGACGTAGAGTAAGCTGTAGTCGGAGTCACCGCTGTTGGTCCAGGTTGAACCGCTTCCATCGACCGTAACCACACCTATTGCACCGGCATCATAGCCGATGTAGCCATAGGACGACCTCAAATCGCTGCCGAGATTGACGGTTACGCTTCCGGCAGCAGTCTTGCCGATGTAGGCATTTGTTGAACTGTCTCCGCCGCCGATCCACCATAACGGATCGGTCGGGTCAACATCTCCGCTGGGCGTAATATCGGCCTGCAAAGACGCCGAGAGAGTAAGAAATAATAGAAAGGCCAAAATCCGTGCGAAACTGTGTGGACGGACCATTTTATTCCCCTTTTTTTCCCGCTGAAGCATAGCCCACATCGTAGCCCCTTTTCTTGTTCTGCACCGGAGAAGGAAAGCGAAGGTCGCAACACCCTTTTCATTCAATAGTTGCAGAAATTGTACGAACAATAATTATACCATAAATCCTGAAAATACAAAGCAAAAAAGCCAATGAACGTTTCTCCTTTTTACCTGAAACACAGCAACAGATGCTTAGGGCATGGGGGACAGCTTGGTCTCAACATTCCCTTTCCCCAAGCCGGTTGCGTTGTCGCCTGAATGTGGCATGGGCGTCTCGCACATGTTGCTTGTCTTGTGTAAATTTACGCCCATACGCCTGATCACGGGCGAGACCCATACGGGCAAGCTGCCCGTGCTACGAACGATAAAGCAACCGGCTGGGAAAATTGGGAATTTTCGTTGACTGAATCGCCGAAACGACATATAATATATTCTAGTTTTGTGGGTTCTGTCCGGGCGCGATGCTCATGCCACCGGACAGGAGGCTCATCGACCCTTTGCCTGGTGTTCGAGCGAGGCAAACGAGAGGGTGTTATTGAAGGCTGTTGGATGCGGAGGTTCGTCCGTGAAGGACGGGTTCCCCGCACCGACAGCCTTTTTTTTCGCGCGAAAATTTGCTATGCCAGCGTTTGCCAAAGCATCGCGGCATTGAATATGGCGTGCATGACAATAGGCCCGAGCAAACGTCCTGTACGTTCGTAGTTGTACCCCAGCGCGACGCCCAGCAGGAAAAGCGCCGGCATGTCCTTGTAAAGGGGATGATGGATAGCGGCAAAGATGACCGACACCACCAATATCGCCGGCCAGGGTCCGCCAAGATACTTCCGCAGCAGTGACTGGAGAAGCCCGCGAAAGAACAACTCTTCGGCTATCGGCGCCATGGCGACCGTAACGGCAAAGACGGCGACTATCCACGCCGGCGACGCCTGGCGAACGAACTCAAGAGCGGGATGCTCTTTAGGCTTTATAGGCAGAATGCCCTGCCTGATGAGGTAATTCGTCAGCATCAGCGCCGCGATGCACAGAGGCAGGACGGCAAGGAACCCCACGATTCCCCTTCCGATGTCGCTGATCCATCGCCGGCCGCTCAATCCCAGGCCGCGCCCAGGTCCGCTTCGAAAGGTCATCGACGCGACACCAAGCACCCCTGCAATCAGGACCACATGCCCAACACCCATGGCTGGAAGGTTCACGGTCATCGGAACGGGTTTGCCCCGGACCAAATCGATGCCCTGCAAGGCCGCTACGGCCAACTGCGTCAGTGAACCGATAATCATGTAAATCAGATAGACAGCCAATACATGCAGAAGGTGCAGCGCGTTAGGCCTGGCCGGAGTGCCCGACAGGCTGAACTTTCCGGGCCTGAGCAGGCGGATGAATGTCCAGACGGCAAGTGTGCAAACTCCCACCGCCAGTAAGGCTAACATCCGATCGCTCATTACTTCGTCACCGGTCGGTTGCGTCGTTGCCCCAAGTATCACAACCAAAGCGTTTGACATCGTTCTAATACCCGTTAATGTAGTCCTTTGTGGCCAGGAATATATTAGACCGGATTGTCGAAACCAAGCGGAAAGAACTTTTCCGCCTCAAGCGAGAACGTCCGCTCGAGCAGGTCCGCGCCGATCTGGCCGGCGCTCCGGCTGTGCGTAATTTCTTCACAGCCTGCACTCGCAAACCGGAAAAACTCCTCAACGTCATTGCCGAAGTTAAAAAGTCCTCGCCTTCTGCCGGTGTGATTCGCCCCGATTTCGACCCCGCCGCCATCGCCAAACAATATGCCCAAGCCGGCGCAGATGCAATCAGCGTCCTGACGGACGAGCAGTATTTCGGCGGTTCGCTGGACGACCTTCGCGCCGTCCACCAAGCCGTCAAGTTGCCGGTCCTCCGGAAGGATTTTATCATCGACCCGTACCAGGTCTATCAGAGCCGGTCAGCCGGCGCGGATGCGATACTCCTGATCGCCGAGTGTCTGACGCCAGGCGAACTGACCGACCTGATGATCCTGGCTGCTTCACTTAAACTTACCTGCCTGGTGGAAGTCCACGGGATCGATAACCTCATGCGTGTCCGGTCGATGATAGGTTTTCCACATACGTCTTACAGTCTGCTGGGGATAAACAATCGCGACCTGACGACATTCGAGACGGACATCACCACGACTGTCCGCCTGGCTGAACTCGTCAGCGACCTTCGGACGCTTGTGAGCGAATCGGGCATTAAGACGCGGGCCGACACGGAGCGTCTTGCCGGGGCGGGCGTCAATACCGTCCTGATAGGACAGACGCTCATGCAGGCGGAAAACATCGCCGAAAAGATGGACGAACTGTTCGCACCGACCGAACCGTCGTGAACGCCGTTTCGGTCCGACGCGGGCCTGCTCGCACCAATTGGGGCCGACGGGGAACGGAGGCGTAAAAAAATCATAAGTCTGCAGATTTATCGGGTTTTTTCATCGCATGAAGTATCGTGAAGATGTTTTTCAAACGGATAATCTCGGCGCTGTTATTCCTGACGGCATCGGAGCAGAGCCTTCAAAGGTCCGATCCTGGGCGATTTGCCCGCCTGGGCGGGGCGATAATGCTGTTGAGCATCGCAGTCGGGGTGGTTTTGGCGGGGATGTGGAATTTAACCTCTCACGTAACGTGGGTGTTCTGGTCCGGCATGTTGAACTACTGGGTGGTTTCGTCTCTGGTGTGCGGATCGGCGATAGTTTTCGGGTTTTACCGACAGTCTGCCTCGGTATTAATCGAATCAGCGGTGGGTCGGTCGCGCCTGGGCCTATGGGTCGGGCCGGTGCTGCTGGCGGCTGGGGTTGCGGTAATTCTCTATTACGCCTTTCGCCAGTCGAATCCCGATTGGCCTACACAGTTGCCTCGGCAGTGGGGCTGGCTCTGGCCTCGTCCGCTGTGCAGGGTGCTGATTCTCTCTCCGGTGTGGGGGGCGTGGAGCATGATAGTGCTCGTACAATTTCACCGTCCCGACGAGCGGACCGACCCGCCGACCAGGCGCTTTGCTGAAACCGTCAGCCCGTTTCGGTCGGCTGTTTGTCTGGCGGTACCTTTGGCGGGGACGTTGATATTCCTGAATTTCCTGCATCCCTGGCGGCATTTTATTCCACCGGCGTCGGCTGTGGCGACGGCGCTGGCGGCGGGGACGCTGATCGTTCGACGCCGGGGCATGATGTCCAGAAAGACTCTTCTGGCGACGAACCTCCTGACCCAACTGGGTTTTTTGGCGGCATATATGTCTGTGAGATGAAGAAGAAGAAAGAATCAAAATCTCTGTTCATGACGTTTCGCTTGATTCCGGCGCCTCTGACAGGTAAAAGATTGTCATATGAAAACGACCGCTTTACTGACAACGTCGATTCCGGGACACCCCAAGCGCAGCGGGAAAGTCCGCGACATATACGACCTGGGCGGCAACCTCGTCATCGTTGCAACCGATCGTATAAGCGCCTACGACGTAATTATGCCCAACGGCATCCCGGACAAGGGAAGAGTGCTTACCCAGATAAGCCTTTTCTGGTTCGAGAAACTGGCTGAGGCGACGCCCAATCACGTCATATCATCTGCCCTGAAGGACCTTCCGGACGACTTCCGCACCGAGGAACTCGACGGGCGATTCATGCTGTGCAAGAAATGCGAGGCGATACCCATCGAGTGCGTGGTGCGAGGTTATCTTTCCGGCAGCGGGTGGGTCGAATATCAGAAGACTCAGAGCGTCTGCGGGATTGTCCTTCCGTCGGGACTGAAGCAGTCCCAGAAACTCCCTGCCCCGATTTTCACGCCCGCCACCAAGGCCGATACGGGACACGACGAGAACGTCTCCATCGAACAGGCGGGCAAGATTGTGGGTAAGGAGATTATTTCTGAACTGCGCGACCGCTCCATCGCTCTGTACACATCAGCCGCCGAATACGCCGCCGAACGAGGCGTGATTATCGCCGACACCAAGTTCGAGTGGGGAAATGATAAAAACGGCGAGTTGACGCTCATCGACGAGATTCTTACGCCGGACTCATCACGCTTCTGGCCGGCTGACGAATACAAACCGGGGCGGTCCCAGCCGAGTTTTGACAAGCAGTTCGTCCGAGACTACCTCGACAAGATTAAATTTAACCGCAGGCCTCCGGCGCCCGTTCTTCCGGCGGAAATCGTTCAGAAGACCCGCAAAAAGTATATCCAGGCCTACACGACCCTGACAGGGCAGTCTTTCCCCTGGGCCTGACGATAAGAGATGCGAATATTACTTGTACATCCGGAATGTCAATCCTCGCTTATCGGGTTCCGCCTTGCGGCAATGCCGGAACCGCTGGCGCTGGAGATGGTGGCCGCGACGATACCCGACCACGACCTTCGCATCCTCGACATGCGGGTCGAAGACGACCTGACCGGGGCGCTGGAGCAGTTCGCGCCGGATATGGTCGTCGTAACGGCGCTGACGACGGAAGTTTATGCCGCCCGGGACGTGATGAAGGCGGCCAAGGATTTCTCCGGCGAGATATTCACGGTCATCGGCGGAATCCACGCCTCGCTTCTACCGGAGGATTTCCACCTGCCCTATGTGGACGCCATCTCCGCCGGCGAGGCGGAACTGAACTTCCCCCAACTGGTCGAAGCCATTGGCGACCACGGGTTGCTGAAGGACATACCCGACCTCATTTGGCGGGATGCCGACGGAAAATTCATTCAAAACCCATCAGGTCCGATGACACTGGACATGGATAAACTGCCTATGCCCCGGAGGGACCTTATCGAGCAGAATCGGGACGAATATTTTTGGCTGTTCAGCAAACCCGACATCGCCATGGCGACAGGGCGAGGATGTCCGTTCCGGTGCAATTTCTGCAGCGTCTGGCAGTTTTACAAGGGGCTTACGCGCCAGATGTCAGCCAAGCGGGTCGTCGATGAGATTATGACGGTCGATCTCGACCACATAACGTTCATGGACGACAACTTCCTTATGAACTACAAGCGAGAGACAGCCATCGCCGATATGATCCGGGCTGAGGGAATACAAAAGCGCTACAGCATGGAATGTCGCACCGACTCGATTGTCCGCCACCCCGACCTGGTGAAAAAATGGGCCGACATAGGTTTGTCGTCGGTGCTGCTGGGACTGGAGGCCGTCTCCGACGAGGCGCTCAAGGGCGTCAATAAGGGCACCGACACGCGAACCAACGATGAGGCTGTTCGCATCATGCACGATAACGGCGTCATCGTCTGGGGCGCATTCATCACCGATCCACAGTGGGAAGAAGACGACTTCAAACGTCTCCGCGATTACATCGATACGATGCAGATTACGCAGACGCAATTCACCGTCCTTACCCCTCTTCCCGGAACCGAACTGTACCGTCAGCGGAAAGATGAACTGCTGACGGACGATTACACCTGCTTCGACGCGCTGCACGCCGTTACGGAAACCCGCCTGCCGAGAGAAGAATTCTACAAACTCTACGCCGGGCTTTACAAACAGAACAGCCTCGAACCATATTACAGCCTCGTTCGCAGCGGAAAAATGACCGTCGAGGACTGCAAACGCGGAAAAGAAATGCTCGACATCATGAGCCGGTGGGAACTCTACCTCGATCAGGACCCCATCCTCGGAAACCGCCAAAAGCGGCAAACCGTCCCGGCCAGGAAGTAATCACGGCTTCCAAAGAGGCGTAAACCCTCCGGCTATCTATTTCCCTTTCGGTTCCGATGCGTCGGGCGCTTTTTGTGCCAGAGAATTCCCAAGTAGTTTCTTGAAGCGAGCCTCGTGGGAAATAAACTGCACATGCCCATCCGCAAAACCAACGCAGATACCCTCGCCCCACTTGTCATGGACCTCGTAGATTAATATCGTTTCCTGCAATTTTTTGAGTTTCCTGAACGGGACCGGAGGTTTGATATAGACATAGCCGACCTTTCGATTCGGCAGGCGCGGATTCACAAGCATTTTCGCCGGCAGCAATTTCTTCTCGACAAGCACCTGAAAATTGGCGGGCCACTGTCCATTGTGATTCGCCTCGTAGATATAGACAGCCTTACAGATTTCCCTGGCGTTCAACATGGCGGTGGTTCGTCTGGCTTTTATGCGAGCCTTTCGCAAAGGAGGCGCCAACAGGTCGTTGATGAGCGTGTTCGTCTGCTCGTGGTTCAAAGTCAGTTTCAGGCGATTACCCTCGATTTTCGGAGTAAGCATCAGCGTGAGTTCCTTGATCTTCGGTAATTGGTCCTGCCGGGTCGTTGAGAATCCCAATGGTTCACAAACGAGCGCCTTGACGATTTTCGGAACCAGGTCGCCAAACGCCTTCGCCGACTCTTCATCCTTCGACTGTACGACAAGCCTTACTGACATCTTCGGCGGCGCGTTCACACCTATTGCCGCCCAGGTCAGCCCGCGAGTCAGGACCGTACTCGGCCCGCCGCCGATTACCTTCGGCAATTCGGGCATCATATCTTCGATGACGCGCCGACTATCGGCTGTGGGAAGAACCGCAATCTGCACGAACGAGTCCCCCGCCGCTGCAAAAGCCTTTGAAAGTTCGGGGCGATCGACCCCCTTTGCGGCGCGCAAAAGTTCCAATTTTTCGGTGCTACCTGCAACGATTACGTTTTTAATCTTCCCCGCCGCCCGGCAACCGAAAGGACCGCCGCGCCTGCGCTGCTTTACAGGCTGGGTATTCGCCGGTTCGACCTTTCCGGTGGTTACAAGTTCGGAAAGAACATCGACTTTTGCCCCCGGCTGTAGAGGAACGACAACGAAATAGGGATTAGCAGGAAGATCGGCAAGACTGAACACGAAGAAGAGATCCCTGCCTCCAGCCTCTATAAAATCTTTGGTCCAGCGTTTGACTTCGCCTTTTGCCGCTACCATATCCTTGACGTCGTGGTCTTTCGTCGCGTCGAACAACTCCTGAAACCTCGCCCAGGTCGCCTCAACGTCCAAGCGGCTGAAGTCAATGCGGACGACAACCAACGTCTGCTCCTCGACAAACGGGGCGATTGTTTTAACAATCGCAGGCGGATCGTACGTCGTTTCGGACAGCCCAACAGCAGGCGCTATCAGAGTAATCAGAATTAAGATGATGGTGGTTCGCATGAATACTCTCCTTCTATGGTTGAGTTCTATTTTCTTATCGTAACTACGTACCGTTCGCCTTCTTTGGCGAGCATTCCGGGCGGGGCCGGGGCGTCCAGAGTAAAGGTATTGCCCTCGACTTTGTAGTCGAAGCCTTTGCCGGTAACCGGATCGATCGGAACAGGCGCGTCGGTCAGTTCATCCAGCCTTTTCGGCAACCTTCCTTCGTTCTTTGCTGCGAACATCCGCACCGCCTCGATGCACCGAAGCGCTGCAATCCGCCTGTCTGTTTTGACACGTATGAAATACGCTCGACTCAAAGTCGGCAACAGCGCGGTGAACGGATTCCCACGATTCGTTTTATTCCATTTCCTGAAAGCCGCTCCCGCTTTCTGCATACCCTCTCGCCCCTGCCAGTAGGGAAGGCAGTACCACTTGAACAGTTCGTCCTTCCAGTAATCGTAACTTTCCAGACAATGGATGGCGATTACCTGCTGTACAGGCATGGCTTCGACCTGCTCGCGCATCCTGCCCTTTGAAATCAGACTCTGCTTCGCCTCGGGGTAGAGTTTGATAGCCCAGGCGGTCATAAACAACTTTGCTGATGTGCCCGACGGTTCGCCGTGAATCATGTCCCTTATCTTTGCGAATTCATCAGTCATCGCCCGCCACTGCTCCGGCGAAAGTTGTTTGTCCGCCAGGCCGCGAAGTTGCGGGTAAGCCATGTAAAGCGAGGAACTTTCATAGTCCATGGCTTCCCGAAGAGAGACCACCGGGCGGGGCAGGCTCGCCAGCGCCCAGTACATATTCGGCGAACCTTCTGATTGTATCAGTTCCTGTACCTGTTCACTCATGAGCGAGGTGATGGCTACGCCCACAAGATCGTGAACGAGTGTGGGGCCTTCGGCCAGGTGCCGGGCCATCGCGTAGCCAGTACTGAGCGTTCGCACGGCATGGTCGAACTTGCCTTCGGCCATCTCAAGCCGCGCCTTCACCGCCAAGACCCTGGCCAACTCCTTGTACCTGCCGAGGGAGGGCAGTGTAATATTGTATCCATCGGTTCGAATGGGCAGGCCCCAGTCGCACGTTTCCCGGCGCGCCGCTAATTCAATATGCCGAAGCGCCGCGCTGTAACCACTAAGAACGCGACGGGCCTCATCGACCGGAAGTTCCTCCAGAAGTTTCTTCGGCGGAGTTTTGATCCAGACGCGTATTCTATCGCGCATCTTGTTAGTGTGTTCGCGTGTGGTGAACGTCATAGCCAGGTAGTAAAGCGCTGCGGCGTCCCCTTCTGTCCGGTCGAGAATGCTCGGCAACAATTGGTACTTCAAGGCCGGGCGCGGCTCGTCCGCCGGTTGGACTGTAAGCCTTATCACCGTCGGCTTGTCCGGGTCCGGTCTTTTGGCGGCCTTGCGATTGTCGCCGCCAACCGCCGAAATAAATTGACCGAATGAACCTTCGACAGCGGTTAGAATTATCAGCATATAAAACAATCGGCGTTTCATGATTTATCTCCCATTTGCAAGAAATCCCAAAATCCCCTCTGCTTCTCCGGTTGCGGCTGGCGTCGCGGACGGCCAAGGAGGTTCTCCAGCAGTTCATCCGGCTCAGGTTCCGTTGGCGAGAACTGCGGCTCCGGCAGAGCATCCAGACCACGGCGGAGCACTTCGTTCCGAAGCATCGGATACGAAGGCTCACCCGGACGCGGCTGCCAGGTTGTAAAGGAGGTGTCGGCGTATGCAACGTGAACCGGTTCGGGCCTGGCCTTTTCGAGAGTTACATAGACAACTCGCTGCGAAGGTCGTTGAAGGGACTGCATTGCGACCGACGCGCCCAGGGCTACGACCAACACCGCAGCCGCCGCCTGCCAGGGGCGACTCCAGCTCCGCACGGACACCCGCCCGGCCCGAAACATCAATAAATCACGATTGACGGACATTCCAGAAGCCGGCGGAACCTGAACGTCGCTAACCCTATCGGACGCTTCGTCCCAAAGTCCCCTTGCCAACTCCAGCGACCGATGCAGGTATTCCACTTTCCGACGGCAGGACGGACAGGCCGCCAGATGCTCGGTTACTTCGGCCGCCAGGGTCGGTTCCAACTCGCCGTCGGCGTACCCGACAAGCATTTCGCGAATGGATTGGCATCGTTGTTCATTCATCACCATAACCCGCCTTTCGTAATTCAGCCGCCAGTTTCTCTCTCGCTTCCCGTAATCGACTGCGTACCGTCGAATCGGGAATTCCCAAAATCTTCGCTATTTCCTTTGAGTTCATATCCTGGTAATACCGCAGCACCAGCGGCGCCTTAAGCCGCTCGTCCAGAGTCTCCAGCACTGACCGGACGGCCTCGTGTTCATCACGCAGTGCGACTTTCCCCCCAGCCGACGGATCGGCGGTTTCTTTGCCGAACCAACTCGCCAGCCGCCGCAGGATTTTCCGACGGCGCCGGTGTTTTCGGCTTTCCTGGTAACAGCGGTTAATCGCAACGCGAAACAGCCACCGCCGGAGACTTTTCCTGTCGAGGCGATCCCCTTTTCGCCCCAGCGCCGCAATGTACACATCCTGGAGAATGTCTTCAGCCGCATGGACACCGACACCCAAGGCCATAACCAAGCGCCTTATGTCCGGCAGCACTTCGGGCCACACCGCCGCGAAACTGCAATAGGAAGCCTCGTTCGCTTCCTCACGCCCATAGGCCCGGGACCCCGTCACTATATCGCCCGAAATTGCTTGTCCATCTCCGCTGTCGGTCATGCTGTACATATTTATAATGCGCAGACGGGCAGCGGTGTTGAAAGGAATTTGGGAAATTTCAGGTAAGACAAGCAATTGCATAGCAATGGCTGTCGTTTTGCATAAACTGCTCGCTGTGACCCATTTCCGCCAAGAAGTTTTGTCGGTGTAATCCTTGACCTTGGGCGCCATCAACAATATTGTAATCCGCAATTCTTCTGGTTTTGACTTGAGCTGCCCCCATACGAGCCGGTGAAGGAGAGAGAGATGACGGTGTTAGAAGATCGAAGAGACATCATTCCGCTCTGTCCGTATTGCTCTGAAGAGCTCCCGAAAGTTTGGATGCGCGAGCTGTCGGGTTTCCTGGGCAGGCGCTACATTTATTTTTGCCCTCACTGCCGCAAAGTCCTTGGGATATCACATCGCAAAGGCTTTTTCATGGGATAAGCAAAAGTCTTGGTTTAATCATCTTATGCCTGCATCCGCCCTCGAAGTCAGGGGAGAATAGGTTCCCAGTTACTACCTTATCCTGATGGTCGGCTTCGGGACCATCAGGGAGCTGACTAAGGGCTTTGGGAAGGCGGAAGAAATCATCTACTTGCTGGTCAAGCCTGAAATCATAATGCAATGGGAGGAGGAAATGCCGGCTGAGGAGGAACCTGTTCTGCCGAAGATTGACCGCAAAATGTCGGCTAGGCCAGACAAGTTGGTCCTGGCTGGCTACGCTTCAAACCTGTAGCCGATTTCGCGGATGGTCTTGATGAAGGTTGGGCGAGCCGGGTCAGGCTCAATTTTTTTTCTCAACGTGTTGATGCAGCGATCTACGCTGCGGAAGGTAACAAATACGTCGTGGCCCCAGACGGAGCGGAGTATATCGCCGCGCGTCAGCGCCCTGCCGGGCTTGCCGGTAAGGTAGGCCAGCAGACCGAACTCCTTGGGCGTCAGGATTATGTCGGCCCCGTTGCGTTTCAACTTTCGTGAGGCCAGGTCCAGTTCGCAATCTCCGAAGCGGTAAATCTCGGCCCGATCCTCGCGTTTGCGCCGCAGAAACGCGTTCGCGCGGGCCAGAAGCTCCTTGATGCTGAACGGCTTGGTTACGTAATCGTCTGCGCCGAGATTCAACCCCAGGATGATGTCCGATTCCTGCCCCTTGGCCGTCAACATGATAATCGGAACGTCCAGCCCGTCGGCGCGGACCAGGCGGCAAATCTCGTAGCCGTTAACCTTCGGAAGCATGATGTCCAGGATAATCAGGTCCGGCTTGACCGACAAGGCCGCATCAAGGCCCTTTTCGCCGTCATCGGCAGTGGCGACGCAGTAGCCCTCGAACTCAAAGTTGTCCTTCAAGCCGCGGAGCATAGTTGCGTCGTCTTCGATAATCAGAACCGTTTCACTCGCCACTGGGCTGTTCGTCTCCTTCCGTTCCGACGGCCGTTGTTGCCGTCGCCGCCGCCATGCCGGGGGCCGCTCCGCTGGTGGTAACCCGCGTCGCCGAAGCCATTCCGACCCCTTCGATGCAGAAGGTCGCTTTGTCTGAAGGCGTAGCCTTCGGAGGTTACTTCACTCCGTGGGGTTTCTATATCCACGAATCGGACGACCTGGAGGATGCGACCCGTCAGTGCAACGAGTTTTTCGCCAAGCATGAAGATATACTTGCCGACCAGTCGGACCTCGCCAACGTGGCGCTTATCCAGTCGCTGACCTCGGACATCTTCTACTGGCAGCGCGAACACCCCGCCGCAAGGTCAATGGCTGTGTTCCTGACGGACCTGCATGTGCCGTTCGAGTTGCTGCTGGCAGAGAACGGACTGGACACCGAGCGTCTCGGTAAGTACGCCCTGCTGATCCTGTCGAATACGGGCATGGTGCCAGAAGCAGACCTTGCGACGTTCCGGACGTACATGGACGCCGGCGGGAAGATCATCGCTACCGGCGACGACGCCTTCTGCTTTGATGAGACGATGAAAAGGCGCGGCCGCAGGCCTGAACATAAAAACCTGTTCTACATCGCCGGCTGCCCGGAACGCGAATATACCGATAACAGGATCATAGGCCCGGATTACTTCTGCGAATTCGCCACTCCATCCGGAGAATTGGCAGATGCCGTCCGACGGCACGCCACGCCGCCGATGTTGGAGACTTCCGCGCGGACATCGACGGCGATCAACCTTACCGAAAGCGACACCGAGATTCTTGTCCACATGGTCAACCTTCACGCGAACATGCGTCTGACGCAACTGTTCATCAGGCCGGACCGCGACGTTAATCTGCGGGTGCGCGTGCCCGGCGGCGTCAAGTCAGCCACATTGCTGTCGCCGGACATCGAAGGCGGCTCCAAGCCGATTGATTTCACGCAGGACGGCGAATTGGTCGAGTTGAACGTGCCGGAGGTGGTTCACTACCTTCTCGTCAGACTTCGGAAGCAGGCTTGACCGAGTCGCACCTTCTTCCTGTGAGAAGTGCCCCGGACATCGTAACTCTTCTGGAAAAGATCGTTACGGCGGATGTAATTCCGGCAATGCTTAGTTCAGTCCCTATCCATACACGCCGCAACTCTGCAGCGTTTCCCACATTGCCATGACGTTTTCGGGCGGGACGTCCTGCTGGATGTTGTGGATTGTCGTGAAGACCCATCCGCCGCCGGGGGCGAGTGCGTCGATGTTGGCGCGGACGTCGGCACGGACCTTTTCGGGCGTACCGGTCGGCAGGACGTGCTGCGTTTCGACCCCGCCGCCCCAGAAGCATATATCAGCCCCGAAATCGGCCTTCAACGACGCCGGTTCCATACCGGTTGCCGATATGTGGACGGGATTGAGAATGTCGATGCCTATCTCAATAAAATCAGGGATTATCGGGCGGACCGAGCCGCACGAGTGAAAGGCGACCTTCACGCCGGGCGACAGTTTCTTTACGTGTCCGATTAGGCGCTTGAGCCTGGGCTTGACAATTGAGCGGAACGTCTCGGGCGAGATTAGTTGCGAAGTCTGCGTCCCGTAATCGTCCATCTCGAAGACCACGTCCACGACGCAGCCTAATTCGCCGAGCGCTCTGCCCCAGTAGTTCATCTTGATTTCGAGGAACCGTTCGATGACGGCTTCGGCGACGGGTTGATTGACTAGCAGGTCCATCAGAAAATTTTCCATTCCGCGGACGCGATGTCCCATTTCCACCATACCGGCGCAAAGGCTTTTAAGGACTACGCAACACCCGGCCCGGCGAAATCGTTCCGCCTGTTCGCGCAAACCCTCGATGCGCCACGCCTCGGACCCATCGGGCAACGGCAACTGCATGACCTGCTCGACGCTTACGTCCATGTCGGGCAGAGGGCTTTGGACGAGGGAAAAATAAAGCCCGTCGGACGGCATGAACTGCCTGAAGCCCCACTCATCAACGTATGTCAGCCCCTCGTTCGTCTCGGTAATTAATTCACGCCAATTTTCCGAACCGACAGGAAGAGGAATGTTATTGGAACAAAGCGGATACAGGCCGCGGGTATCGACCTTAAGCCTGTCCATCAGGTCGTCAGCCGGCATGGCCAGTTGCTGGAGAAGGTCCACTACATCGGTCCGGCGGTCCGGGAGAGACAGATATTTCCGCAGCCGGTCGTGGGCGCCAACTGAGATACCCGTTACATGTGTGCCGGAAAGATCGTAAGGTACACGATCAGGCTCTTTGTGAGACAGCGCGGTCAGGACTCTTTCTCGTCCGGTCATTCGGAGGATTATAAACCGGCCGGTCGGAGAATTGGAACCATCAAAAAGCAGGAACGACTGAAGATTACGCCTGTTTTGCTTACGCCGTCTTTGACTGCGGCATTTTTTCGGGCAGGATAAGTTTGGACGGGTTATTTTGGCACCAGTCGATGGCCTGTCGTGCCAGGTCGGGGGCAAACTGCTTGCCTGAGCAGCAGTCCAGTTCTTCCAGCATCCGATCTACCGGGTAAGCCTGTTTATATGTTCGATGCATAAGCATTGCGTCGATGCTGTCGGAGATATTGAGAATTCTCGACCCCAGCGGGATTTTTTTGGCGCTCAGACCGGCGGGATAACCACTGCCGTCCCAGTTTTCGTGATGGTGCCGCACTAATCGGGCCTCAACCCTCAACATTGTGATATTTCTCAAAATCGCCGCCCCTACGTCCGGATGCCTGCGAATGAGGGCGAATTCACGTCGGCTTAATTTGCTGGGCTTAATGAGGACCGAATCGGGAACGGCAATCTTCCCGATGTCGTGAAGGAGAGCAGCTACGCGAATCGATTCGACTATATTCTCGGAAACGCCGACGAGGCGGGCAAATTGTTCGGCATAATAGGCAACATGGTCGCTATGCCGTCGGGTATAGGGGTCCTTGGCTTCGACGGCGCGGACCAAAGCGCCGATCGACTCCAGCAGCGACTGCTTCAACTGCTCATCACCGCCGACCCACGCAGGCTGGACGTGAAACTCTTCCCGCTTATTCGCAGGATATTGCCCGGACGGCGCCATCCGGTCTTTCCCGCCGACAACGTCGCGGCGGGATTCGGCGGCACAGCGGACAGATTCGACAAGATGAAACACGTCAAAAGGTTTCTCGAAGAAGTCAAAAGCCCCGGCGTCCAACGCCTCCTTACTGGTATGTCCAGCCGATACGCCGGTGATGCAAACGGCCCGGGTGGGCAGGCCCCGGATGGAAATAAACTTCAACAACTCCATGCCGGAGACGTCAGGCATAAGCAGGTCGAGAACAACCACGTCAAATTTACCATCCGACAGCAGACGCATTGCCTCTCTACCGGAGTGTGCCGATACGCAGCGGAATTCGTCGCTTGCAAGAACGCCCTCGATCAAATGACAGATGTGCGGCTCGTCATCCACAACAAGCACATTAATTGCACCGACGGTCACGGGCGAGCCTTTCTACACAGAACATAAACCCGACCCTGAGGTGATAACTTAGGAATCGGATATGCCGAACCGAATCTTTATGAAATTACGCGAAAAAAGCGAAGATATTCACGGTTTCGATACTCGCGGAAGTATCCGGGACCAGCCTCGCCTGTTGTGCGAGGCCGAACGGGACTGACGGTTTATCCCATTAGTTCACGGATTTGGATTTAGACTTTGATCCGGACCCTGATTTTGAGGTTTTCTTCCCGGAGGCCCCCGACTCGCCGGAAGAGGCCTCCTTTTGTCTCAACAGGAACTTCTTTTCCAGGAATCCTTCCAGTTTGCGAGCGCGAACGGGGTGCTGAAGTTTATGAACAGCCTTGGCCTCGACCTGACGGACACGCTCGCGCGTAACCTTGAAGATACGCCCCACCTCTTCAAGCGTGTAGGTGTATCCGTCCCCGATGCCGTAGCGGAGTTTGATTATCTCGCGTTCGCGGTAGGTAAGCGTCTTGAGGACTTCCTCAATCCGTTCCTTGAGCATTTCGCTACCGGCCGATTGGACGGGGTTCTCCGCCGTTTCGTCCTCGATGAAATCGCCGAAGTAAGAATCTTCGCTTTCTCCGACGGGTCGATCAAGACTAATCGGGTGCCGGGATATTTTCATCACCCGGCGGGCTTCGGGGACGGTCATGGCCGCCTGTTCGGCAATCTCCTCGATGGTCGGTTGACGCCCCATTTCCTGGACCAGACGCCTGGATATATTTCGCAACTTCGACATCGTTTCGATCATATGCACCGGGATACGGATGGTGCGGGCGTGGTCGGCGATAGCGCGGGTAATGGCCTGACGAATCCACCAGGTCGCGTAGGTGGAAAATTTATAACCGCGACGATACTCGTATTTATCCACTGCCCGCATCAGACCGGTGTTTCCTTCCTGGATTATGTCCAGGAAATTCAACCCGCGATTGCGGTATTTCTTGGCAATAGAAACCACCAGGCGAAGGTTGCCTCCGGAGAGGTCCCGCTTGGCTTGCTCGTAGTCATCAAATGCCTTTCGGATTGCCTTGACGCGTTTTTCCAGAAGGTCGGCGTCCTCCATTACCAGGTCGGTCAGCCCGTCAAGTTCCTCGCGCATAACGGCCAGGTCTTCGGCAGGCACCGCCCGGTTTTTGCTGGCGTCCAACAACTGCTGGACTTCTCGCCTCTTCTCGCAGACGTGCATGAGTCTATCCATCAGCGGCTGAATCCTGGAGGTCCGCAGGGATAATTCTTCAATCAACTTTGCTACGCGTCGGCGCCGACGCCACATCCTACGCTGACCGTCCCGAAAACGCTTCACCGATACACCCTTGCGATTGATGAGGTCCCACTCACGCTGATTGGCCTGAAGAACGCCCCTTACCGTCTGAAGGTTCACGGGTATCCGTTGACCTATGGTGTCCTTGGCAAGATTCTCTGCCGTGGAAATTTTCATCGTACGATCGAAAGGCAGGCTGCCCTCGTGAACCTGCTGAAGGATCTCGACCGCCGCCTTTGCACAAAAGTCGCTTTCAAGAACCCGACGACGAAAATGCATGCGGGTCATCTCGATTTTCTTGGCAAGGGAGATTTCCTCGGACCGGCTGAGCAGCGGAATCTCGCCCATCTGAGTCAGATACATGCGCACCGGATCGTCGATACGGACCTTATCGGCCACCAACGCCTCATGTTGACGTTTGGACTTGAGTTTCTTCTTGCCGGAGGCGACAAATTCTTCCGCTTCAGTACCACCGGAATGCTTCTTTTTCGAAGGAACATCTTCCGCGTCGAGCAATTCGATGCCGAGTTCGTCCAGCGTCATCAGCAGCGAACTGAGTTGATCCGGCTCAACCGCCTCTGCCGGCAACTCGTCGTTCATCTCCTCGTAGGTCAGGTATCCGCGCTGCCTGCCCTTCTCGACCAGTGTTTTTACGCAATCTGCATCCCTGATTTTGTCTATCATTGCATATCACTTCCGGCTGGGGAAAAGTAGTTTTCCTGAAAATCTGAAAGATATGTATTATATACTAATCTTTACCATTAAATCAAGTTTTACATGCCCGTTTTGTCCGAACAGACGCTATTTTATTATACGTCGTTCGGTATCGGTCAGAAAGTCGCAGATTTGCTTCGATTTGCGGACGCGAAAAGATTCGCTGTAATAACAGTATTGTAATGTCGCCAAAAGCCGAAATAAACAGGCGGCTTATCCGTGCTTGACCGGGTGCGTAAAAAAGCACCCCTTTGTTTGTAACGCAGAAAGGAGAATGCACTTATGACTGTAGATCGAATCGCATCCGGCGTTCTGACAGAGGGGCAAATCATTCGTGAACCGGATGGACACCGAAAAGGTTGTTGGATCGGCGCGCCGGCGTTCTTTTATGACCGGGCGGATCGGGTGTTTTATTTGTCGTACCGACTTCGGCGTCCGCGTGGCGTAAAACCCGACCGCGGCGCGGAGGTTCGCATCGCAAGATCCTCCGACGGCGTTCAGTTTGAGGACATCGTAACGATCAAAAAGGACACCCTTGCAACAACGTCAATCGAGCGATGCCCGCTGTACCGAGGTCCGGACGGACAATGGCGGTTTTTCCTCGCATATGTCGATCCCGCCGATAAGCGATGGTGTATTTCGGTGCTGAAGGCGCCGTCTGTCGAGCAACTTAATCCAAAACAGGCCCGGCGAATCTTCTCGGGCCAGGAGATGAACCTTGAGGGGATCAAAGACCCCTGGATATTCGAGCATGACGGGTTGTTTTACATGATCGTCAGTGTCGCCCTCGCTACAGCCGACACATCAGGTCAATCCCACGCCACCTTTGACATATATAATACCGGACAGTGCCTCTCTGCCACTGGTCTGGCTGCGTCATCCGACCTTGAGCAATGGCAGTGGAGGGGTGTCGTATTTGAACCCTCCAGCAGCGGCTGGGATTGCTACTGCCGGAGGATTGACAGCGTCGTGGCTTTCGGCGGGCGGTTCTTCGGTTTCTATGACGGCCTGGCAGGTTACCGTGACAATTACGAGGAAAAAACCGGCCTGGCTGTCTCCTCCAACATGAAGGATTGGCGATGCCTGACACCTGACGGGCCGGTCCTGACCAGTCCCCACGGCAGCGGGGCGCTGCGTTACGTCGATGCGCAAATTATCGGCGAACAGGCCTATCTGTATTACGAACTTGCCCGCCCGGACGAAGCCCACGACCTCCGCGCCGTCATAACAGACGCCAAAGTGCTTACTGATTTCCTGGTCAAAAATGACCGCGCGTAAGGCGAATCAGGTGTCCATCCGGGATTAAACGGGCTTTTTCTACAATCCCGTCATATCTGGTTTTGTGAGGCGACGAGATGCTAACAGCAGCATTGGCTTTTTCGATAGTCCCGCCCGGCGTGGATGATCCAGCCCGATTCCTGGCGTTGGGTGCGCTGTCGGTGATGATCATAGGCGCATCCAAGGCCGGCTTCGCCGCCGGCGGAGGACCATTGAGCACGCCGCTGATGATCTATGCCTGCGGCGGTGACGCCCTGATGGCCAACGGCATCATGCTGCCTATGTTAATAGCCTGCGATTACGTGTGCCTGATTGCCTGGTGGGGACGGTGGGACCGACGAATTGCACTGATGCTCGTTCCGGGTATGGTCGTCGGCATCGGGATGGGATGGTTGACGCTGTGGCTGTTCCTCCGAATGGGGCAGAGTGATGCCGACAGAACAATCGCCAATGCGGCTTTGTCTTTTACGGTCGGTTTAATGGCGGTGGGGTTTGTCACCCTGCGGACAATCCGGTTCTTAGGCGGAAATCCGGGCGCGTTTCGCCCGAAATTCATACACGGCTGGCTCTTTGGTTCAGTCGGCGGACTTGTAAGCACGCTCACCAATGCAGCCGGTCCTATAACCGCCATGTTCCTGCTTCCTCAGCAGATGCCCAAAGGCAGGTACGTCGCCACCACCGTCCTGTACGCATGGATTGGAAACCAGATCAAACTGATTCCCTATTTTTTCCTCGGGATGCTGTCGGCGCCGTCGTTGTCGGCGGATGCCGCGCTGCTTCCGGCAGTGGTTGGCGGGGCCCTGTTGGGGATGTTCCTGCACAATCTTGTTAACGAAAGGTGGTTCAGCGTCATCGTGCACGTGCTGCTGGGAGCAGTGGGACTGCATCTGGCGGTAACATCGGCCTGGAAACTGTGGATGTGAGAGGAATCTTCGCACGCTCCAGCAAAACTTAACCGCGACTTTCGGACGACTTCGGGCCTGAAATTCAGATTACATTCGCCATTTGCGACGGTGTTGAGGTTGCTTTCACTCGATATTCATCAACAACAGAATCCAAATTAGGCAAAATGGAAAGTCCGTCAGCGGAACTGGAAGACCACCACCAGCCGGAAAAACAGACCTGGCGAGCGGAAAAACAGTAGCCGCCCAAGGCGGCAGATGAGCGAAGCGAATCTGCCGGA
>JAXHSV010000240.1:0-4399 GCA_034190305.1 Planctomycetota bacterium
CATGGTGTCTGGATAATTTTATCTTATATTTTCAGTGAGATGTATCGGGAGTACACCGCAGATGTGACCAACTTTCTGTGGAACTTCTCGACAACACTCGTGCCGGTATTGCTTTACCTCGTAGCCGGCATATTACTATGGCGCAGGTCGAACGCTCTGGCAGGCAGGATGGTTTCCGATGAGCAAACCGAAGGCGACCAATGCCGACTCCCGGGGCGGGAATTCATGGCAATTGCTTTTTCCATCGTCGGCCTGGTGGTACTGGTCCACGCCATTCCTCGCATAGCTAGCGTCCTGGCCTATCTGGTATCCCAGCCCCCGCCTGACTTTCAGAACAGGTGGACAGCCAGCACTATAGCCCAACTTACTGCCCTTGGTGTCCAGGTAATCCTGGGGGCGGTTTTGTTTATGAGCGGATGGGGCTTGGCTCGGTTGGTGATGAAAATCCGCACCGCCGGACTGAATAACAAGGATCAGAACCAAGTGTAGGCCGGGCCGAAGTGGATCAAGGCCATCTTCTCGCCCAAACAGGAGACAATCTATGCCGATTACCCCGTGTCGTCCAAAATGGAAAGGCACTATGACCGACCGCCAGCGGTTCAATAACCAGATGCACTACAAACCCATCGACCGCTGCTTCAACATGGAGTTCGGATACTGGGAGGAAAATTTTACCCAGTGGCAGATCTTCGTCGAAAACGGCATCACCAATAACTCCGAGGCCGACGTCTTCTTCAATTTCGACAAAATCTCTGTCGTTGGCGGCAATGTGTGGATTAACCCGCCATTCGTCGAAAGGACAGTCGAGGAAACCGAAACGACACGGATCATCATGAATCCGGAAGGGCTTCTTGCCGAGGTTCCTAAAGACAGGCATGACACTATCCCGCATTACATCAAGGCGTCCGTCGTTACGTCGGAGGACTGGAAACGCGTCAAGGCTGAAAGGTTCCGCCTGGACGACCCTGCCCGCAAAATAGACATCCATGCCGTTAAAAAGGCTCACCCGCCGGATCGAGATTATCCCCTTGGCGTCGGCTGAGCCTCGATGATTGGAAAAGTACGTGATATGCTCACCTTCGAAGGACTGGCCTACGCCTGCTACGACCACCCCGAAATGGTCGAAGACATGGTCGAAACCTGCTGCCGACTCGTGGAGCGTTTTCTCGACCAGGTGCTGGGCGAAATCGACTTCGACTTCGCCAGCGGGTGGGAGGACATCTGCTTCAAGAACGGCCCTATTGTCTCGGTGAACTTCTTCAGGGACGTGGTAACACCGCGATACAAGCGGATCGGCGACAAACTACATGCAGCGGGGATCGACCTTTGGTACACCGATTGCGACGGCGACGTCCGTCCCATCCTGCCGTACCTGCTGGAAGGCGGAATCAACTGCCTGTTCCCTTACGAGGTCAACTCCTGCGCGCATCCGGGCGAATTGCTGGACGAATACGGAAAAGACCTCCGCATAATGGGCGGCTTCGACAAGATGGAACTCGCTAAAGGACCCGAAGCCATAAAAAGATACATGGAATCTTTGGTTCCCTACGTCGAGCGCGGCGGGTATATCCCGTTCTGCGACCACCGCTGCCCCCCGAACGTCAAGCCGGAAGATTACCTCTATTATCTCGACTTGAAGGAAGATATGTTCGGAATGAAGGCATAAGGTAAGCAGTCATCGCGTGTGTATAAAACCTGAACACTTTACCGATATCGTCGAGTATTTTGTGTAATACCGGCGGCAATTAATTAATGCGCTTGGCGGTGTATTGCCGACGGCATTGAATAGTAGAAACACCCGTATGCAACGCTGTCCCCACCCAATCTGTTCGCCGTGACTACTATACGCGAGCGCATTAATTAACTGCCGTTCGTATAATTCGTGAAATTCGTGGACTGTTGTTATCCAGCAGCAAGGTTTTCGATGCGTCGGCATCGCTGGCCGACCTTGAATCCGCCGACTTGACCGAGAACAATCTCTGCCTGGCTGTACTGGGGATGAACCATGCAGACCCTCACGTGTCCGATGGTCTTTCCGGGCTGGTTTCCAAGACAGTCGCCCGTGTCCGGGTCGATAATCGGTGAGCCGATCTCGAAAATCTCGTACACCTCGCCGATGCGCAGACCGCGATTTCGCCCGCCGTTGATGATAACGGTTCCATCGTCCCGTATGAGTGCGATTTTCGGCAACCATGGTCTGGCGGCGATGGCGTCCGTGATACGCCCGACCGCCTTTGCGATTACCTTGGTCGTTACCTTACCGAGCGGCGTGCGATAAAAAGTGCTTCCGCCCAGCGCCACGTCCTTATAAGCGGCCTTGACAGTCAGGTCCGATGCGCGGACCGATTCGGAGATACTCTCACTGGAAACTATCTCGCCGCTCTCGACATCGACCACGTACAGCGTCATTCCCATCACCGCACGGTTGGACCCGCTTAATGCGCTGAGGTTCGGCAGCCCCAGGAAGCCCCTGTTAATCGAAACGTGTCCGAAGTCCGTTACGGTGCCTTTGATGAGGTATTGAACGTTTTTGATTCGGCCAAGTGCGGCGCGCCTGGCCTGTCTTGTTACTCCGCTGTGCTGAAGACGAAGTTCGCCGAGGACAGAATCCAGTTCAGGACGCTCGACGACGTGGTATCGCCCGGTCGAAACCAGGCGATCGACCAGAATGTCCCTCATCCCGTCTCCGATATCCCATTCCAGGGGGAACTGCGCGCGGTTCTCAAACTTCATCACCGCTATCGTAGGCTTGATGAAATCAGCCGGATTTCCACCGCCAAAACCACCTTCGCAACCGACGCACATCGCCGAAACCGCCAACAGCGCAAGCAAAATGACTCTTGTTATTTTCATCATCCCGTACCTTTTGATGTATCCGTATAATATCGACTGGGACGATGGAAAATGTTTAGGAAGGACAGTTCCGTAAGAAGATAATGTTAAGTATTGAACAGAGAATTTTGAATAACGAAGTAAAAACGTCCCGTACCTTAACGGCGCCTCGTTTCTTTTACTTCAAAATTCGACATTCCGTGTTCATTATTCAATATTCATTTTTTCCAGGAAAACTCGTTCCGTCATCCCAGCAATTCGCCGGCGTTCTCTACCGCTCGGACGGAGAGGATTCTACCGAAATAGACACGGTGATAGTCTTCCCCGGAGTAGAAATCGTTTTCTATTTTCTCTGCCAGTTCGTCCGGGATAATGTCGTTGCGGTGGACGACCCGGCACTCATAGACAACGGGACATTCGACAATGACCGGGGCATCGACGGTTTCGGCCTTTTCGACCGTCAGACCGGCTTCGGCGAGTTTGTCGCCGTCGCGGCCGGACCTCGTACCGCAAATCAGACACGAATCCGCCAGCCTCGGCGGCGGAACGTTGACCGTGAAGCAACCGGCCTGTTCGATGCACTCGTAGGTATAACGTGAAGGCCTGACCAGGACTATGCACATAGGCATCGACCAGACGCCGCCCAGCGCGCACCAGCCGATGGCCATTGCATTGGCGCGCCCCGTCTTATCGTAGGCGGCCAGTAACAACCCCCGCGAGGTCATCGCATTAATTACGAGTGGAAAATGCTCGGTGTGTGAGATTTCTTTTCGTTTCATTTTCGATCTCCATTAAAGGCGACTAAAGAAAAGTCCACGAATTACACGAATTGCCTTAAAAAACAAAAAATAATTTGTGAAATTCGTGTAATTCGTGGATTTCATTTTACTCGTATGTCCGCATGGCTTCCTTTCCCCGGCGGGATTGACGCTTGGCGCGGCGAAGTTGCTTTTTGCCCCACTCGGTCGGATAGCGGGCTGTTATACAGCCGGTGCATAACCTCTCCGAGTCGATACCGATACAGGCGGCGATGTCCTCGGCGCAGAGGTGTCGCAAACTGTCGATTTTCAGTTCTTTGGCCATTTTTTTCTGCATTTCCGGCGTGGGCGAACCGGTGTAATTTCGCCCGACGAACTTCGGCGCGAACAATTCGCCCATCCTCGACATGTCGATACCATAAAAGCACGGCGCGACGATAGGCGGACAGGCGACGCGAACGTGGACCTCCCTGGCGCGACCCCTGCGGCGAACCTGCTCAGCCAGCGCCCTCAAAGTCGTCGAGCGGACTATGGAATCCTCCACGAGAAAGACCCTCTTGCCGGTCAGAACCGCCGGTAGTGGTGTGTATTTGCCTTCGGCGCTGCGGCGACGCGTCCCGCTGGGCTGGATGAACGTCCTTCCGATGTAGCGATTGCGTATAAGCCCCTCGACGCACGGAACACCGAGCGAATATGCGAATGCGTCGGCGGCGGCCTTGGCTGTGTCCGGAACCGGAACGACAACGCAGGATGAATCCATCTTTTCTGCCTCCAGTTCCGCCAGTCGCCGACCTGAATTCGCCCGGGCC
>JAXHSV010000241.1:0-4349 GCA_034190305.1 Planctomycetota bacterium
CGGGAGACGTTGGTGATTGCCTGGTCCATCCGCGTGCCGTGTGACTGCCAGCCGTTGGTGCCCGGGCAGCAGAGGACCGCCAGGCCCGCATCGGTGATTTCATGCGTCCGGCGCATCCATTTCCCCTGCGGGTAATAGTCCCAGTTGAGCATTACGATGTCTTTGGGGATTTTCGGGATAATCTCCGGGTGGGTCAGGACGATGTCGGCCCACATGTTCATCCTTTTTCCGTGTTTGAGGCATAGTTTGTGAATCTTGAGAATGAAATCGAGATACACTCGCCCGACGCCGAGTTTCTCGGCGCGTTTCCGGCTTCTGCCTTTGCCCAGTTCCCATGGCTCGTCGCCGCAGATGTTGAAATCGTCCGCCTCGAAGAGCGGGAGGAATTCGGCATACATTTCGCGCAGTAGTTTTATCGAACCGGGATCGCCCGGGCACAGCGTCGTTCCGCCGGGATGGTTGTTGTGTCCCGGCAGTTCAGACAGGCTGCGGTACGCCGGCAGGGCGAGAATTTTTTCCATGTGCCCGAAACTCGCCAGCGAACCGACCAGGCGGATGTGGTGCTTTTTGCAATGTTCCTGAATGGCCAGAATGTCGTCCGGCGTCAGCGGGTTGTAGCCGCAGCCGATGTCCGGGTGGCCGGCGAAGGTGAACGTGTTCTCGACGTACAATTGCAGTTCGTTAATCTTCCAGCGACCCAGGCGCTCTATGAGCGCATGAAGAGTTTTGGTCTTCGGAACCTTGCCTCTGGAGCAATCGTGATAGACTCCCCGGCGGGCGAGGTCCGGTGCGTCGTCGATTTGCATCGCCGGGACGGTCTTTCCGTGGATTTTCAGCAGGTCGCGGAGCGTCTGAACGGCGTAATAAGCGCCGGCTGCGGCGCCGGAGAGGATTTCGATACCGTCAGGCCGGATTGTCAAACGATATGCCTCGTCGCCGGATATCCGCGGATTGCGGACGATTCGCACTCCGTCTGTCCCGGCAGAGCGCACCGAGCGAGTGCGAACGCCCAGGCCCGACAGGTCCTCGCGCAGTTGACGCAGGGGAATCTGGTCGGCGTCCTGGCTGCTTTGCAGCCCGACAGACCGGCCTAAGGTGAACGCGCCGGACGACCGGCGACATTTTCTCACGGGTATCAGTAATTCTTTACACGGCACGGGTGAATCTCCTTTGGGATTTCTGTTACAATGTCGGGCGGAGATAATATGCGAATCGGCTACCTCGACACAAGCACAGCGTGGCACGGGTGTCCCGCCCGTGAGAAAAGAAAACATGGCCGAGACGCCGTGCCACGAAGAAGATTGCTAAGCGAAGCGGCTGGGTTTAGAATAATTCAGCGGTATATTGGGAGACTGTGATTCATGTCATCGGTGCGGGAATGGACGTTGGCGAGCAGGCTGAGGTGGTTCGGCGTCGCAGCCGTGGCGTTTGTGCTGGTATGCACATCCGGCGCAGCGGATAAGCCTGCTGTGACGACGGCGATCAGCCGGACCGCCCCCGCCGGGCAGGTCCGCATCGAAGGAGACCGCATCATCACGCCCGACGGCTGGTTCGCCAGGCCCAAGGTCGAGCGCCCGGCCCTGCCGGCGGAAATCACAAAGGCTTTCGTGATTCCCATCCACGAGGCAATCGGAACAAGCACCCACGAAGCCGTCAAGCGCAAGGTAATCAAGTGCAAGTCTTCCGGCGCGCAGATCGTTATCTTCGACATGAACACTCCCGGCGGTCGCGGCGACGCGATGTACGGTATAGTCGAGCAGATAACAGACGAACTGAAGGGCGTAACCACAGTGGCGTATGTCAACCGCAGGGCTTACAGCGCAGGGGCGGTCATCTCACTGGCGTGCAACGAAATAGTAATGGCGCCGGGGGCAATCATCGGCGACGCCATGCCGATTATGATCAGTCCGCAAGGCCAACTCGTTCCCATTCCCAAGGCCGAACGAGCCAAGATAGAGTCAGCCGTCCTTGCCGAAGTCCGCCTCCTCGCGCAGAAGAGGGGGCACAGCGAAATTTTATGCCAGGCGATGGTTACGCTGGACATCGAGGTCTGGCTGATCCGAAACACCAGGACGCGCGAACTGAAACTCGTCGATGCGAAACTGTGGCGGGGGAAAGTTACGAGCGAACCCGGCCAGGATTCTTCGATATTCTTCGAGCCTCAGGACATGCCGTGGGAATATGTAAGAACGGTCGTGGGGGCGGACAAACTGGCGACGCTGACGACCGCTGAAGTTGTCATGGCCGGTCTGGCTTCATATGTTTTCGATGACATCGAAGCGCTTAAAAAACATTATAGCATTACTGTCGAGCCGACGGTTCTGACCGACAACTGGGCGGAGAACCTCGTGGGCTTTCTGACCTCTCCGGCGGTTATGGGCATCCTTATGTTCATCGGCATACTGGCCATCTACGCCGAGTTGCACACTCCGGGTTTCGGCGTGGCGGGGACTATCGCGATTATCTGCTTTGCGATTGTTTTCGGCAGCCATTATCTCATCGGTCTTGCGCAGTGGTGGGAGATTGCCCTGTTCTTTGTTGGCTTGTTATTGCTGGCGGCGGAGGTGTTCCTTATTCCGGGCTTCGGCGTCGCGGGCGTCACGGGGATTCTCTGCTGCGTCGCGGCGCTGCTTGCGCTGCTGGTGTCGAACGCGCCGACGGAACTGCCCTGGCCCGACACCGAAGGGGCGTGGGACATGTTCAAAACGGGCGTGCTGTGGCTGATGGCGGCGTTTGTAGCCGCTACTGTCGCCGCAGCGTTTCTGGCGAGATACCTGCCGAAGGTTCCGGTCGCCGGTAAGATCATTCTGGCTCCTGCGGTCTCCGTCGAGGCTCCGCCGGTTTCCGAAAGTTCTCCGCTGACGCACATCATGCCCGGAGACACCGGCATCGTTGAGAGTCCCTGTCGTCCCGTAGGCAGGGTTCGCTTCGGCGACGACCTTGTAGATGCGACCACCGAAGGACTGATGATTGAAGCGGGCGCCAGGGTCCGAGCCGTGCGATACGAAGGAAACCGCCTGATTGTTGAGAATAAAGAGGCCTGACAGATGGAAATAGTATCCATAATCATTGTGCTTATTATTGCGGCGTTGGTGTTGTTCCTGCTGGAAATCTGCACGCCGACATTCGGCGTGCTGGCGGCGATGGGCGTCGCGGCGCTGGTTGCAGCGGTTTGGCTGTGCTTTACGCTTTCGTCCGTAGCCGGAATGGTGCTGTTGATAATCCTGCTCGTTACCGTACCGATTTACCTGGTTTTTCTGGTGCGCTTCCTGCCCAGGACCCCTCTTGGGCGCAAGTTGTTTTTGAAAAAGGCCTCAGACCCTAGTTCGGCGACACCGGAAGCGGAGGATAACGAAACGCTAATAGGAAAGACGGGACTGGCTGAAAGTCTCCTTCGCCCGACAGGGGCGATTCGCATAGACGGCAGGCGCGTCATCGCCACTGCCGAAAGCGGTATGATCGAGAAGGGCGAAAAGGTGAAGGTTATCCGTGCTACGGGAATGAACGTCGTTGTCCGTCGTGAGGAGTCGCCTTAATAGTCCGCGCTTCCGAAGTGTGGATGCTTTTGTTATAAAACGGGAACAGACATGATAAAAGACGAAAGGAATATATTATGGCGACATTGATTTTGGCGGCGGAAGCAGGCGTTTCATATGGTGTGTACGCGCTCATTGCCCTTGCGGTCGTGGTGGGCATCGTCTTTCTGGCGTTGTTTGCTCCGGCGTTCGGTCTTTGGATCCAGGCCCTGGCTGCTCGTGCGGGCGTTGGCATCTTCGAGTTAATCGGGATGAGGCTGCGACGAGTTAGCCCCAGCGTGATAGTGCTTTCCCGAATCCAGGCGATTCGCGCCGGGCTGGACATCTCCACTATGGAACTGGAAAGTCATTACCTCGCGGGCGGAAAACCGGTGAACGTGGTTCGGGCCTTGATAGCGGCGAACCGCGCCAACATTTCGCTTTCATGGCAACTTGCAACGGCCATTGACCTTGCCGGACGCGATATTCTCGACGCCGTTCAGACCTCGGTTAATCCCAAGGTCATCGACTGCCCCAACCCAGCCAGCGGAAAGATTACCATCGACGCGGTCGCCAAGGACGGTATCCAGGTCAAGGCCAAGGCCCGCGTAACGGTCCGCGCCAATATCGACCGATTAGTCGGCGGAGCAACAGAAGAGACCATCATCGCACGCGTCGGCGAGGGCATCGTTACCACCATAGGTTCGTCCGAAACCTACAAGGACGTGCTGGAGAATCCCGATAAAATTTCCAAGCAGGTGCTGGAGAAGGGTCTGGACGCGGGCACCGCATTCGAGATTCTTTCCATCGACATTGCCGACGTGGACGTCGGCG
>JAXHSV010000242.1:0-4333 GCA_034190305.1 Planctomycetota bacterium
GCTTCACCGTCCTTGCCAGGCTTGTCCTCACCGACGAAGATGACGACAACCTTTATGCAAACTGCTCTAAGGGGATGTTTTTACGCAAAGAAACGACTCGCTTATGTAACGGCGCATACCTATAATCTTGCACGAAAAGGCGAATTGCATGGTAAATACTATCCGCATCAAGCCGCATCACTTTGTTGATATCATCACCGAATTCGGCGCCGGAGTACGATTCGAGCCGCACCCTTACGGGCACGCCGTTCATATCGTCGCAGAGCACATCCTTGGCGATCGGGACGCCGTTTTGGAAATGGAACTGGGCGCCGATGACATCTGCAAGCCGTGTAAACATAATATCAACGGTCTTTGCGACGATACGATCGATACGTCATACCGCCCCGACGCACCGTCGGCCAAGAGGAAATGGAACCTGTTGCTCGACCGGCGCTGGTGTGACCGACTGGAGGTCCGGCAGGGCGACAGGATCACCGCACGTGCGTTGTGCGAGCGATTGCGTGACTTTGCCGGCGACATTACAGACATCTATCGTGAGATTCCCGCCGATATGACGGCTAAAAGGGCAGGGAATCTGAAGGAAGGAATCAGCAGGTTCTTGCAGTAATAATGCTGCTGCGGCTAAATTGATTGTTCCTCGACAAAGCGGGCGAGGAAAGATTTGAATTGATATCGGTCCAACAGGAGAAATAAACATGAAGACTTTGACACTGCTGCTGACGATGGTTGTGGCGCTGGTATCGCTTGGAGCCCGAAGCGACGCCGCCAAGGACGCTGAAAACAACGAAACGTCGAAACCGAAGGCGCACAAGCAGGGCAAAGAGCCTACCACTCGTAAAAAAGCCCTCCTGCGGGGGATGCACGCCCGCATGGCGAAGGTCTGTAAACTCAGCGTGCAGCAACAGAAGCAAATCGCAGAACTGAACACCCTGCGAAAAAAGGCGATGAAGCAATTCCATACCGAAAATGCCGAGGAAATCAAGACCCTAAAGACCAAACTCGCCGAAGCCAAAAAAAACAAGGACAAAAAGGCGATGAAAGAGGCCATGGTCCAACACCGCAGCCTCCGGGTCAGGCAGAGGGAAATCTACACGCAGTGGCGGTCGAAGATAATGGCGGTTCTGACGCCCGAGCAGAAATCGCTCTGGGATAAAGACCAGGTCATGCTGTTGATTAAAAGGCGATTCAAAAAGGTCCAACTGACCGACAAACAGACAGTCGATGTCGAGGCCGCCTGCGCGAAGTTCACGGCGGGTGTGGATTTATCCGACAAGAAAGCCCGCCGCGAAACGGTTATAAAACTGTCGGATTATATAAGCAAAGAAATCCTTACCGATGCTCAGCGTGCTGCTACGACCAGGCCCGGTAAAAAAAAGGCGACAACCAGGCCTGAAAACGCCGATAAACCGTCAAAGGTTTAATATGCGTTAAACAACGCTCTTGAAAAATTACCGAAATGACCGGAAGATAACAGTTGTTATCAGGCGGCGTAGCTCAGTTGGTTAGAGCGAGGGATTCATAAGCCCTAGGTCACTGGTTCGAGCCCAGTCGCCGCTAGTAATCTGTCAGGATTCAATCTGTGAATAAACCGAGACGTTGTTAATTCGACACAGAGACACAGCGGAACGGAGAAAAATCGTATCTTTTTCTTTTTTTTACTCTCTGTCTCTCTGCTTCTCTGTGTCGCATAATAACGCTGACAAATTTAAAGTTGACGAAAAACCAGTGAAAGCGGAATTTGTGCTACCTTATCGGGTTTTTTCTTGACGGGACTGCCGGGTTCGGGATACAAGTCCGGCAGGCTCAAGTGGTTTCCGAAGCGAAGGAGACGCATAATGATAGATATGAGTATGTTGGCAGCCGGCGGTTATTTCAACTGGAAAATACAGTTACCCCTGCTGGCGATACTTATCGCCATAATCATCTTTTGGTTGTGGTATCGCAAAAAGAATATGTAATCCGCGCGAGGTTCGTAATTCCCATCGTCGCTTTCGAGGCGTTAGTGGACGCTCCTGATGGGCGCATGGGAGTCGCCTTGTGTCGATCTGATACGACTCGATACCGTCGCCGTCGCCTACAAGCCAGTCGCAGGAGGTCAGCATCCCGCAAGCGCCGGACAAGCCTGTGTACGTCCTGCATGGGCAGGATGTCTTTCTAAGGCAGAGGCAATGCGCCGAGCTCGTCGCCCGGTTGGCCGGAGGCGATGAGACAGGCCTGGCCGCTGCGAAATTCGACGCATCCGCCGAACTGTCCGACGTGCTGGACGAGTTGAGGACCGCCCCGCTTCTGGTGGGGCGACGAATCGTAGTCGTCCGCGACGCCGATAAGTTTCTCCTCGAACACGCCGAAGGGCTGGACAAATATGTCGCCTCGCCGACTCGAACTGCTGTGCTGATCCTCATGGTGGATTCCTGGCCGCCGAAGACGCCCACAGGCCAGGCCGGAAAGGACATCCGAGATGCCGTCGGCACGCTGGTCCGGAGCGTTCGCCGGACCGGCGAGTTGATAGACTGTTCGGCGCCGTCGGCTTCGGCGCTTCCGGGATGGATATCCCGGGCCGCCGAGGCGCGCCGAAAGCGAATGGCCCCGCAGGCCGCCCGGCTGCTGGCTGAATGGATCGGAGCCGACCTCGCCCGCCTGGACGGGGAAATCGAAAAACTCGCCATATACGTCGGCGACTGGAAGGAAATCTCCGTTTCAGACGTCTCCGCCGTCGCCGTCGCCGCCGGTGGGGTCAAACCCTTCGCACTGACAAACGCCATCGACCGGCGCAACACGCCGGAGGCGCTGACGACGCTGTCAGCGATGATGACCGGCAGGGGCGAAGAGATTCGCACGCTCGGAATGCTCGCATGGGGCGTCCGAAAGAAACTCGCCTCTGCCGCACATAACTCCCCCGCCGCCGAACACGCCCGGCAGGCAACAAGAAAACTACTCGCAGCCGACCTTGCACTCAAATCCGGCGCAGACCCAAAAACCACAATGCAACTGCTGGTAACAGAACTCTGTCATCAGTAGCCGCGAACATCGCGAACTTTTTTCTTTTTTTTATCTCTATCTCTTGTTCGTGTAGTTCGCCCAGACGGGCGACCGTATGGTCGCAGCTAAAAATCCGGGCAGACGCCCGGCCGTATGGCCGCAATCATATCCCTTGATCATTCTCCCGTTTTGATCAAAGATCGCTGCCGATGAGCGAAAACGCGAAAAAACCACCTTCCCGGACGCCTCCGACCGGAGAAGATACCTCCCGCTCCCTTCCGGTCGCGGCTAGCCGCGACCGGGAGCGAGCGGGCGCCACGCCGCAGCCTTATTTCACCGACCCCGCCGGAAGATTCATACTCTATCAGGGCGACTGCCTCGAACTGATGCCGCAACTGCCGGCCGGCTCGTTCGACCTTATCTTCGCCGACCCGCCGTATTTCCTCTCAAACGGCGGAATCACCTGCCATGCCGGAAAAATGGTCTCCGTCAACAAAGGCCGATGGGACCGCTCGATGGGCTTCGCCGGAAACTACGCATTCACGAAAGAATGGATCGCCCGCTGCCAAAGGCTCCTGAAACCAAACGGGTCAATCTTCGTCTCCGGCACCAGCCACATCATCCACGTCGTCGGAGCCGTCATGGACGAACTGGGCCTGAAGGTCCTCAACGACATCACCTGGGTCAAGCCCAACCCGCCGCCGAACCTCTCCTGCCGTTACTTCACCCACGCCGCCGAGACCATCCTCTGGGCCGGACGAGATAAAAAGACCCGGCATAAGTTCAATTACCAATTGATGAAACGCATCGCCGGCGGAAAGCAGATGAAAAGCGTCTGGACCGACATCGACGCCCCGCGCCGCGATGAAAAAGTCTTCGGAAAACACCCCACTCAAAAACCGCTCGGACTCCTGGAGCGCATAATCGCAGCCGCCAGCGACGAAAACGACCTCATACTCGACCCGTTCAGCGGCTCGGCCACCACAGGAATCGCAGCCGCCAGAATGAACAGACGCTCCGTGGGGCTGGAGATGGAGGAAGAATTTCTGGAACTCAGCAAGAAGCGTTTTCAACACGACTTTGTGGAAGCAGGTTATTCGCCCTTGCTTGATTATGAAAGACAAACCAATGCCGATACTTCCAAGCAGAAAAATGCCGCCGGAAAAGTTTCTAGCAGACTTTTTGGAAACGCTTAAGGCCGGAGTGATAAGACGTTCTGATTTTATTCCTTGGGCGGATATTGCTGCTAAGATACGTGAGTTTCGTCCTGCGATTGATTTTTTTGAACAGATGCAACCAGAGACGTTAGAACGAAACCCACGTGAAATTGCAGATGCTTTACTGAGCGCAG
>JAXHSV010000243.1:0-4238 GCA_034190305.1 Planctomycetota bacterium
TTGACGCGATGGGCGATGGAATAGAACTTCTGATTCAGTTCGTCCTGATGCTGGTAGCCGAGCACCTCATGCCCGCCATACCCGCCCATGACGGCGTAGCGTGCGCGGAAACGGACGAACGACGTGCCGAAGATGCCGGGGTCGAGGAAGCGATAAAGAGCATAGGCGTCAAGTGGCGAATGCGGGAGAGGGCTGCCAGTTAAAGCCAAGCGATGTTTTGTGTTTTGTCCGACTTTGGCACAAAATCTTGATACGCGCCCCCCGGGACTTTTGATTTTATGCGCTTCATCCAGAACGATTAAATCCCAGTTTATTGAAAGCACAAGTTCAGCAAATTTTTCCCGCCAAACAGCCTCGTAGTTGATTACAATTACAATCGGCTCATTCCGTTTTTCGGCAAGACAAATTTGTAGTAGGGCTTGTTTGGTGCGACTTGATACTTGTCCAGTATCAAGAGGTATTACATTGAATTTACTGGTTGAGTGTCTTTCAAATTCTTTTGGCCATGTTGCAATTACAGATTTAGGACAGATAATCAAAGTTCTCTGAAATTGAAAGTTTTCGATAAGCGCAATCGTTGTATATGTTTTGCCAACGCCCATATCGTGAAATATGCCAGCACCAGCATTACCAGCATTCTTAAGCACAGGACACCGCCTTTCTATTGGCAAGCCCTCCCATAATTCAGCCACAAACCAGAATGCCTCAACCTGATGTTTCCAAGGATGCGTCTTTGTAATCGGGATAGGCGGCAATGATTCTGCGTCTTTGATTTCTTCCGCCCTGATGCATGTTTCGGCCATTGCATGAATATCTTCGTCGATATGTGGACCGTGCTCATTCAGCGCTTTGACTACCGCCAGTGCCGCCGCAGGCGTCGCCGGCACGCGCCACGTTCTGGACTTCGCATCCCAGCGCGCGCCGGGCAGGGCCTTGACCACATCCTTTAGGCGGTATGGTGTCTTGATTCTGATTCGGTCGCCGTCGATAGTTGCCGAGACTTCATCAGTTCGTGTTGTCGTCGCTGTGGTGTTCATTGATTGTTACGAGTCTGAATCAAACAACGGCGTATCGGATTTTTCCTCAATCATTCGGAGTAGAGCGGTTGAGTTCTTTTCATATATCTTCTTCGCCATTGCGGCAGTTTCCTTTTTGTCGTCCCAATCAACTTTTGATGCTTCAACCACAGTGGCGAACTTCTCAATCGCCGCCAATCTTTGTGACCTTATTTCTTTGTTTTCTGCCATAGTGATTTACTCCTTCTTCATTCTGATAATCAATCCGGGGCGCAGGACCGCCGACCATCGGCGGAATTTGGCGTCGTCGAGTCATGCAATGGTCTCATGTTTGCCTGCGCCCCGAAGTTCATCACTTGCTCCTGCGATACAGCCAGTTGGCAATTACGAACGGCGTGAAGCAGAACGCCACAACCAGCACCGCGATTAGTTCTTTGATGGTCATCCTTCGCCCCTTTCGATTCTCACGCCGCGCTTCTCGAGCGCGTCGGTAACGACATCTATTTCATCGCACCTGCACGGGTCGAAGCCGCATTCAGGGCAACCTTCTTCTTCGCAGTCATCTTCTTCGCAGGCATCATCTTCGTCGTACACTTCAGGCTCGCCTCTGTCGTACATATCCTGGCGAATTCGCTGGACTTCGGGATTCCATCTTGAATTGCCTACTTGTTCGCCCATGATTTACCGCCCTCTTTTCTCTGAAAGATAATCACGCAAAAGATCTAACTGGCCTTGGAAGCCATCGATAATCTCATTGGCAATCTGTTTGGTCGCAGGTCGATTCAGCAGCCCTATTACGGCTCGTTGCGATGCGATATTGCTCTCCTGCAAAGCCAGCCACGTCCTGATGGATGAGAGTTTGATTTTGTCGGATAATTCGCTCATCGCCTTCGTCCCCCCTCCTCGTGGGCCATTTCTCGCAGGCCGCGTCGGACCTCATCCGCCGGGTATCTTGCCTGGCCGACACAGCCGAGGCGGTAAAGCGCTTTCAGTTTCGCAATTCGCCTGTACGCCGTCGGCTTTGACACCTGCAACAATTCGGCAACGTCGTCGATGGTGAAGAACTCTTTTTCGGATAGGGCTGTCATGCGCTGGCCTTCTGTTTCATTAGTCGGTTGTCGGAACTTTTTTCCCAGCCAGGCGGCGGGTTTGAGTTACCGATGTACGCCCCTTGCAGGTTCGCCCCGCGCAGGTCCGCCCCGTACAGGTTCGCTCCTTCCAGGTACGCCCTTTCCAGGTGCGCCCCGTACAGGTTCGCTCCTTCCAGGTACGCCCTTTCCAGGTGCGCCCCGCGCAGGTCCGCCCCGCGCAGGTTCGCTCCTTCCAGGTCCGCCCCTTGCAGGTTCGCCCCGCGCAGGTCCGCCCCGTACAGGTACGCTCCTTCCAGGTTCGCCCCGCGCAGGTTCGCTCCTTCCAGGTCCGCCCTTTCCAGGTCCGCCCCGGACAGGTTCGCTCCTTCCAGGTCCGCCCCTTGCAGGTTCGCCCCGCGCAGGTCCGCCCCGTACAGGTACGCTCCTTCCAGGTTCGCTCCTTCCAGGTGCGCCCCGTGCAGGTTCGCTTTCGCGCTTATGGCAATTATGCGCCCATGAATTACACGACGAATTACTGCGCCTGGTCCGAAAATATAGCAGCCACCGGATAGCACCTTTCGCTCATCCGTAATAATCATCGCGCGAATGATTGACCCCATTTTTTTTGTAACTCTCACAACCCAATCGTCGTCGGCCCAATCAGGGCGCTCAGCGTCAAACACCAGTCGGTATTTGTCGGGGTCGAATAAGTCTTCCCCGTCTGCCTTAAATTCTATAGGGGTGTAGCGTGGGCGCAGGCCGCCGTTGTGAATGTGGTGCAACTCGATGATGTCCTCGTGGCTGTCGATGAACGGGTCGTGATATATCTCGCCGCTTTGCGTTGCTATCGCGCTTTTGAATCTACACATTGCTCAAATCTCCTTGTTCTCTGCCGGCGGGAAGTGCTCGTTGATAAATTCGCGGAGCGCGTCGATTTCCTCGCCGTAGAGTCTAACTTCACCTTTTCTGTGTTCGATCATTACGCCGATGAAGTCTGGTATCCCCACATCGAACGGCGGCGGCGCGAGGCTTATGAGTATTCGCGTCCCCTTCCCGTCGTCTTCTTCGGCATCTTTCGCACTAATCCGTTATCCTTCGATACTTGCCACAGACTGCCATTCGCGCGGCATAGGGCTTCTTTTTTCGCGCTGGTCAGGCCATCGAGACCAATCCAGCCGCCATTCATCTTCTGTGGCAGAACCAGGCCTTTCGCGATGGTCAGTCCGTTGAGACCAATCGAGCCGCCATTCATTTTCTGCGGTAGAACCAGGCCTTTCGCGCTGGTCAGGCCGTTGAGATAAATCCAGCAGTCGTTCATTTTCTGTGGCAGGACCAGGCCTTTCGCACTGGTCAGGCCGTCGAGACCAATCGAGCCGCCATTCATTTTCTGCGGTAGAACCAGGCCTTTCGCGCTGGTCAGGCCGTTGAGCCTAATCCGGCAGCCGTCCATCTTCTGCGGCAGAACCAGGCTTTTCGCGCTGGTCAGGCCGTTGAGATAAATCCAGCAGCCGTCCATCTTCTGCGGCAGAACCAGGCCTTTCGCGCTGGTCAGGCCGTTGAGATAAATCCAGCAGCAGTCCATCTTCTTCGGCAGAACCAGGCCTTTCGCGCTGGTCAGGCCGTTGAGCCTAATCCGGCAGCCGTCCATCTTCTGCGGCAGAACCAGGCTTTTCGCGCTGGTCAGGCCGTCGAGATAAATCCAGCCGCACACGTATTCCGTTTGGGCGAATGCCCATGAGAGAAAATCAACAATACGAGGCCATCGCACCTTTATATCAGCCTCGCAATCCCGCGAGGTGTGCGTGTCGATTGACAGACATCGCACTTCGACCTCACCGGTTGGCAAGTAATGGAATTCCCGCCACCCGTCCGGCGTGTTGCCGTCAACGAGGTTCAAGACTCGCAGCGTCTCGCTGTGGCTGTTCAGGTCTGCGATTTTGACAACCATCGTTGCTGGATTTATGAAGCCGCTGGCAAACTGGCACATGTTATGTCGCTCCCTTTGTACGTCTGATTTTATTGCTCGCCGTTCTCGCTGTATAATGCCGGTTCATTTTACGGAGGACTTTTCATGTTTGGATGTTTTGGGGGACCGCCGATGTTCACGAGAAGCAACAGCCTCGCGTATCAGCGCCTCGGCAGTGTTCGTCAG
>JAXHSV010000244.1:0-4228 GCA_034190305.1 Planctomycetota bacterium
AATTCCGACAATGCTTGACTAATCGCTCACAGAGGAGAATACTGAACGCCGTGGGAAATGGAATCATGGAGTGCCGCTGATGAGATACGCATGGCTTATATTGACGGGAATGACGCTGCCTCTGCTTACCGGCTGTGAAATATTCTCGCCGACGGAGGCAGCCATTGACCATTACGTCGCCGGGAGACTGGCGATGGACCGCGAGAACTACCAGGAGGCTTTGGCGGAACTGGACAAGTCCGTTCGCGCCGATCCCAAACTCTCGATTGCCTATGCGTCTATGGGCGACATACATCGCAAACAGGGCGACAATCTTCAGGCAGCCGACGCCTACGAACAAGCCTGTCAAGCCAACCCATACGCCTTTCGTTCACATTACAATCTCGGCGTAACGTATAAGATACTCTCCGATGCGGCAAGAAATGCAAAAGCCGCCGGGAACTACCTTCGAAAGGCCGTTCAGGTGTACCTCCGCGCCGTCATGCTGAAACCGGAGGATTTCGATACGAACCTCAACCTTTCAGCCTGCTATTTCCAGATAGGCAAATACGATCTGGCGATAAAGTATTGCCAAAGCGCCATTAAGGCCGACCCAAAGAATCCTTTTGCATATTCCAATCTTGGAACAATTTATGACGCGCAGAATCGCCATTACGACGCCATCAAGGCGTACAAGGATTCTCTCGAACTGGACGTTCATCAGCCGATGCTTCTGCTGAACCTGGGCACGACGTATATCCGTCTAGGCCGACACAAAGACGCCCTTAATGCCTTTGAACTGGCGGCCGGCGAAGACCCGAACTGCTCGGATGCGTGGGAACAAATCGGAGCATGCTGTTTCAGTCAGAAGAAACTGGATGAGGCGATAAAGGCTTACCGGCGAGCCATCGACATCAACGGACAGAGCGCAGCGGCCCATCGCGGGCTTGGCGTGGTGTACATGACGCAGTTCGTTACTTCCGGTAAAAATACCGAGCTGCGGGATAAAGCCCTGTCGGCCTGGAACCGATCGCTGGAACTCAATTCCAGTCAATTCGACCTGCTCCGTCTTGTACGAAAGTACACACCCAAACTCACTGAACCGGAACTGTAAGGACGAAATTGCATCACGGTAAAAATGCCGCGGCATATTTATTAAATATTTTGTCATCGCCGCGCCGATATATACGAAGTTGTGGTATAATGATAATTGAAATTGCCTCTGCCGTGCGCGACAGGGGAGGATAATTGAAAGAACCGACAACCCTATTCGGGGTGGTGAATGTCTATGCCAGGTCATGTACCAGCAAGCAGCCGCCCACCTATACATAGAGGGTTCTTTCTTAAGCCTTCCCATCGGTATCGTGGTGGAGGCTTTTTTTGCGCATTTCGGTTGCTTTTTTATTATACTGTTTTGTGAGAGTTACATGGGCGTTTGAGAAATATTCGTTCTAAGTCGTGTAAGCCTTTCACATTCGTATTGTTAGGGGAGAATGGCGATGCCGGCTAGACGTGTGAGATGTCCAAATTGCAGCGGTATTCTGTTATTGCCGGATGATATCCGTGATTGTCCCGTGCGTTGCGGGCTCTGCCGGCAAACTTTCCGCCTTCCCAGGGAAGTTCCCGTTCCGGAGGACACGATTTTCGGCTGGTTGCACCACACCGAAGACGACGAAGATGAACGCGCCGGGACACTTGTTCCGCTGTCCGATGAAGACGCTCGCAGGGCAAAAGAAGCCAAACGGAACAAAATCAGGCTCGTTTCGCTTGAACGCAGAGGGGCGATATTTGAATTCCCCGCCGAGTTTCTCCAAAAGTCAAAATTCCGCTGCGCAATCCCCCGCGTCTGCATTCACTGCCTCAGTCGGGTGCATCTGTCGGCTCATTTGATTATCTTCGCGCCGCAACTGCGTGACAGTATTTCACTCGAGGCCGAACACCAGGCCGGAAAACTGACCATTCCGCAGGAACGGCTTATAGGTCTTGACGGCGAGGAACTGCTTCAGCACCTTCCGGTGATTCCCAACGTTCCCGCCCCGGCCAATCTACCGATGCCTTACTGGGTTTGCGACCTTTGCAGCGGCGCCGGGGCAATATCGGGACAGATCAAAGTAGATCAGGCAAGCGGACACGGATACTGCAGATTATTCATACGCAATCTTAGGCTTGCAGCCAGTTTCCTCGCCGCAGTTACCGGGACTCATAACAACGATTTCGCCAGATTTGTCGAGTTCGCCAAACAGGCAAGAGCAAACCGATGGGATGCAACGCCTAACGTTATCCGCCACCGCCTGGAGCAGTGGTTCAAACCTTCCGACGACGAGAGGTTCCTTGCCTACATTCCCGACCGCAACCGCGCGAGGACCGAAGACGGTATGGCCGGGGTTATTATCTCTACCGAGCGACTGATATATCGCAGACCCCCGGTTCATCAGGAACTCTCACATAACAAACCGATAACGTTCCAGATACGCACCTCCAGGGGAAAGCAAATCGCCACCATCTCGGCTGACGGCTTCAAGGACCGCCCGATCATGCTCGACCGCGAAGGCGAAGGCGCCTTGCGAAAAGCGCTTTCGGAAGGAAACTTCAAGGTTATCTGGCGATGACCAGAACGTTCAGTGTGTACTTTCATACCCCCGATGTGTAAATTATCAGTCCCGAGGCGGTTCCTGAATGACGATGATTACTTTCATCGGCAGTCAGGAAAAAGCATTCAGCAATCAGCGTTCAGCTTTCAGAAGTCAGTTTTTTCGCTGATCGCTGAAGGCTGATTGCTGATGGCTTATTTACATCCATGAAAGGAGTCTTTGAAAGTGGTGCATCAACTTATCGATAAGATTCGTTCCGGAAAGGCCGTTATCGGCGTCGTAGGTCTTGGATACGTCGGACTGCCTCTTGTACGCGAGTTCACTCGAGCCGGAGCAAAGGTCGTCGGTTTCGACGTCGATAACGCAAAGATCAAAAGCCTGCGCGCAGGACGCAGTTACATCGAGCATATTCCATCATCCGTCGTCGCCGAGATGGTTCGCTCACGACGATTCAGCGCCACGTTGGACTTCAAGCGCCTTTGCGAACCGGACTGTATCCTGATATGTGTCCCCACGCCGCTGACCAAAATGCGCGAACCGGAAATGACTTACGTTCGTGCGACCGCCGAAGCCATATCCGAAAGGCTGCGAAAGAACCAACTCGTCGTGCTGGAATCGACTACCTATCCCGGCACGACCAAAGAGGTGATGCTGCCCATACTTGAAAAGTCAGGGCTTAAGGTCGGTAAGGATTTCTTCCTTGCCTTCTCGCCTGAGCGCGAAGACCCGGGTCGCAGGGATTATTCCACAAAAACGATCCCCAAGGTCGTCGGCGGATACGACAGGGATTCACTGGCGGCGGCTGTTGCGTGTTACGAGTGGGCCATTGACACTGTCGTTCCAGTCTCCAGTTGCGATGCAGCCGAGGCCTCTAAAATTCTGGAAAACACCTACCGCTGCGTGAACATCGCCCTGGTCAACGAACTGAAGATGCTGTTTGACCGGATGGGAATCGACGTCTGGGAGGTCATACGCGCCGCATCGACCAAGCCGTTCGGTTTCACGCCTTTTTATCCGGGCCCGGGACTGGGCGGGCACTGTATCCCGATCGACCCGTTTTACCTGTCGTGGAAAGCCCGGCAGTACGGCATACCGACGCGATTCATCGAACTGGCCGGCGAGGTCAACGTCTCAATGCCTCAGTTCGTCGTCAACAAACTCATGTATGCACTGAACTGGCGGGAAAAGGCGCTCAAGGGCGCGAAGATTCTTCTCCTCGGCCTGGCCTATAAAAAAGACGTCGATGACGTCCGCGAAAGCCCCGCACTGGAATTAATCGAACTGCTGCTGTATCGCGGAGCCAGGGTCGATTACAACGACCCTCACGTCCCGCAAATGCCCAGGACAAGGCAACACGACCTGAAAATGACCTCCAAAAAAATCTCCGCTGCGATGCTGAAGCGATACGACGTCGTCCTTATCGCCACGGATCACAGCCAATACTATTACCAGTTCATCGTCGATAACGCACAACTGATAATCGACACGCGCAACGCCACGAAGAACGTCAGGCGAGGACGAAAAAAGATCGTCCGGGCGTGAAAAAAAAGCGTTCAGCAATCAGCAGTCAGCTTTCAGCAGTCAGTTTTTTTCGCTGAACGCTGAACGCTGAATGCTGATCGCTTTGGTTTTATTCGACCTTGAAGCCGCCAGCCGGG
>JAXHSV010000245.1:0-4202 GCA_034190305.1 Planctomycetota bacterium
CGCAACTGCTTGGCCGACAAAGGATTACGTGTTTTCTAAACTTTCCCAAACTTTCCAAATCTTTCCCAATTTTTCCAAATCTTTCCGAAACTTTCCGAATTGTTCCCAATCGTTCCCAATCTTTCCGAATTGTTCCCAGCCGGCCCGTATCGTTCCGAATGGTTCCCAGCCGGTCCGAACTGGACCGCATCGGCGCGCTTCTTTCCAGTCGGCCTATTGATATTTTTTACTTCGCTACTTCTTTCCACAGCGAATCTTCTGCGGTTCGGAATTTTTCGAAGGTGTCCTGGAGGTGCTTGCGAATCTTGAGCAGTTCCGGGTCGTCGGACTGGACGCCGGCGGGTCTGGCCTGGCGAAGGGCCTTTAGGCGGACGAGCGCGTCGTCGAGTTGCTCCGCACCCTCGGCGAAAGCGCGAGCGGCGTCATATATGTTCTGGTCGCGTTTGTCTTTTTCGCTTGGTTTATCCAGCAGCCGCCATGGGTTGCGGCGGATTTCCTTGGCAGCGGCATTGAGGTTCAGTGAGACCGATTTCATGTTGGCGATCATCTCGTCGAGATTCTCACGATTCAGTATGACGATATCCCTGGCAGTGGACGAGACGGTCTTGAAGTCGGCGAATATCTCAACAAGTTTTGTTGTGCTCTTTCGAAGGTCGGCCAGGAGTTTGGCGATGTCCTCGTCGGTGTATTTTTCCATCTTTTCAGCGATGTTGACCACCGACGTCAGGGCCTTTTCGACCTTGGGTTTGGCGTCGTCGGAAATCTGGTTGATATCGTCCATTGTCTGATGGGCCTTGGCGAGTATCGAGGACTTGTTTGCGATTTCGACTTCTTTGGCGATATTTGCGGCGATCTGCACTACCCTTGCAGAGGTCGTCTTCAGGTCGTCGAGGATGGCGTGTATCTTCACAAGCAGTGTTCCTGCCTGTTCGGTGCTAAGTTGCTTTTCGACGGCGGCTGCGACATTTTTAAGGCTTTCGGCAGCGGTTGCGATGTCGCCCATTGTCTGGTCCATTCCACCGGCGATTTTGACGGGATTATCTTCATCGGCGATTCCCGCTTTCGGCGTTCCCCTGCTGGTAATAACGAGCCTTCCTGCGCCTACGAGTCCGACGGCTACGTGGGCCTTTCCGTCGGAATAGACCTTCACGTCGGCGTGTTCCAGTTTGGCCAGATAGATTGTCCTGCTTTTTTCCGGATGATAGGTGGTCTTGATAACCTTTCCCATTTCCTTTCCGGCAATTATTACGAGGCTTCCTTTTTCCAGTCCGACGTCCCCGCTGGATTCATCCACATAGAATCCCGCCAGTCCCTTGGCAGGGCTTAGAACCTCGGCTGCCCCGAGCCAGATAAGCACCGCTATACCCGCCGCCAGGGCAATAAGAACGAACATGCCTGCCGCAAACTCGTTGTGTTGTCGCTTCGCCATCGCAATCTCCAAAAGAAGGGACTTGGGATTAGGGACTTGGGACAAGGAAAAAATCTTTAATCCTCAATCCGCAATCCTCAATCCTCAATCCTCAATCCTCAATCCGCAATATGTTTATTCGCCCCAGGCGGCTTCGAGAATATCTTCTTCATATCCGGTGCTGAGTCGCCTGGCTGTTATCGGACCTTCCGAGTCGCCCCGCAGGAACTGACGGATAAGGTCGCCTTTCTCCTCTCCTGTCTCAGGCCCGTCGCGCAACGTTTCGAACTCGCTTCGCGGACCTATCTTGAGCATTTTTCCCCGGTCCAGCATTGCCATACGATCGGCGATACGGAAAGCCGAATCCATCTCGTGTGTTACCACCACGCTGGTAACGCCCAGTTTCCCTGACAGGTCCATTATCAGTTGGTCTATCTCTGCCGAGGTTACCGGGTCCAGCCCGGCGGACGGTTCGTCGTAAAAGAGTATTTCGGGGTCCAGTGCGATTGCGCGGGCGAGTCCGGCGCGTTTTTTCATTCCTCCGGAGATTTCAGCGGGCATCAAATCGGCGGCCTCGCGCAGGCCGACCTGTTCGAGTTTTATCGTTACCATGATGTCGATTGTCTGCTCGTCGAGGTCGGTATGTTCCCGCAGCGGAAGCGCTACGTTTTCCCCAACGGTCATCGAGTTGAACAATGCTCCCGACTGGAACAGGATTCCGAACCGCAGGCGAAGGGCGTTCAGGTCCGGTTCGTCGAGGTCGTTGAGGTTTTTCCCCAGCAGTTCGACCCGCCCCTCATTGGGAAACAGCGATCCCACCATGTGTCGAAGAAGCGTGCTTTTTCCGCAGCCGGAGCCGCCCATGATAACGATTGTCTCGCCCGGGTGGACCGCCAGATTGATCCCGTCCAGCACGGTCTTGTCACCGAACCTCTTGACCAGGTCGGTTACGCGTATCACCGGCTGGGCGGAAACGGCTTCTTTGTTCAAATTGTCGGCATCCGATTGTGTCATCTAAAACCCGAAGACATAGAAGATTGTCGTAAAGACTCCGGCTGCCAGGATGATACTGACTATCGAATAAACCACGGTCATGGTCGTTGCTTTTCCGACGCCTTCCGCTCCGCCCCGTACCCGTAGCCCTTCGTAGCAGGCGATGAGGCTTATCAGCACACCGAATACGCCGGCCATTATCAACCCGCTGGCGAAATCGCGCAGTCGGAGTTGATCCCTCATTAGTGTCCAGTATCCTTCGGTGACTTTCGGCTCCAGCACCAGCAATGCGGTAGCATACCCGCCGACGGCGATCATCCAGTTGGCGATGATCGTCAGGAGTATCATCATAATGAACGTTGCAAGCAGTCTTGGCACGACGAGGAAACGCACCGGATTAAGTGCGTGGGCCTGAAGGGCCTCGATTTCCTCGGCTACGACCATCGTTCCAAGTTCGGCGGCGATGGACGCGCCGGCGAAGCCGCTGATGACCACGGCGGTGAGGATAGGTCCGAGCATCCGAAAACCGGCTACCCCGATGATGTTTGCGATCTTATCTACCTGCCCCCAGGGTTCCAGCGGCGGGGCCAGTTGAAGCGCGAGGATTACGCCTATAAAGATCTGAACTAGGCAGACGATCCCGACGCTGCGTACGCCGACGCGGACCATCTGACCGGCCAGCGCCTGACGACCCGACCCGCGGGCCAGTGTGGCCTTCGTTGCGCTGATCGCCTGTCCCAGAAGTATTGCCATACCGCCGAGGTAACGGACTCCGCCTATGACGCGAGCGCCTGTCGCCTCGACGAAATTGCGTTGGGCTGCGTGGTCGCTCACGAATCCAAGGCCTCCTGCAGGCCGGGATAAAGGTCGAAGACGGTGTCCAGACGCGTTATCTCAAAGACGCTGCGAACTCGCGGTGCAAGCCCGGCAAGTCTTAAGTCAACCTTGTCGCGCCGGACGCGTGAGAGTAGTTTGACCAGCGACGCGACGCCGGACGAATCCATGAATGACACACCCGTCATATCGACTATCATCCGTTGCGGGCGATGATTCAGCGGTTCCAGCAGCGCCTCCTGGAACACCGCGCTGCGATGGAGGTCGATCTCGCCGGATGCCTCGATAACAACTACGGTCTTTTCAGGATCAATCCACCTGACGGACCGGACCGGATTTTCCGTCTCTGCCATTTGTTACTCCAGTTCCTACAGTATTTTGATCAGCGTCAGGAGCGTACCGCCGTCGGGCGCGTGGGTGTATTTGACCTCGTCCATGCATCGCTCCATGATATGAACGCCCAGCCCTCCGGGTCTGACATCATCGAGGTCGCGCGACTTCATGGCCGCAGGAGCAACCTGCCGACCCCAGTCGCGAAGTTCGATCTGAAGGGTGGTTTTATCGCCGCCGACGCTACGCAAGATTATCTCGATGGGTTTATCGTTCGAACCCTGATAGGCGTGTTTTATCACATTCGCCAGGGCCTCGTCCACCGCCAAAACAATTTCGCCGCGAGTGGACTCGTCGAAGCCCACCAGTTTACATACGCTCTCCACAGCCGACCTGACCACCGGAAGATGCGCCGGTGTCGAGGCGATGGATAATTTGATCGAGGAATCGGGGAATTCCGGCACGGGTTTATACTCAGCCTCCACTGATTTTCTCCCGGCGTCGCCGAAGCCATTTCCGCCATCGCCGCACCGCTTCGGCGCGATCGGGCTGAGGGGCGTAATAGCGGTATTCGAGGTCTCGGCCTGTAATTTTCTTCAAGGCGCCGATCGCAAAAAGTCGGACGTCGGCGTCCGTA
>JAXHSV010000246.1:0-4185 GCA_034190305.1 Planctomycetota bacterium
GTTCCGTCGGGTCGGTGTTTCCATCTGCGGTGGACCCAGAGGTATTGCTCCGGCGCGCTTCGGACGATTTCCTCCAGTTCCCGAGTGAATTCCCGCGTAATCCAGGTTATTTCGTCTTCCCGGCCGGCCCATTCGGACGGGTGAATTACCCGCTTGATACCGACCTCGAACTCGAACTTGTCGCTAAGCCGCTTTCCGTAACCGACGGCTATCGGCGTGTCATACTGTCTGGCCAGAAGTGCGATTGAGCGATACGTGCTTGCGGGTCTGCCGAAGAAATCGACGAAAAGCCCTCTCCGCCCGGCGTCCTGGTCGGCAATGAACGCCAGCGCCCCTCGCTGCTGAAGAATATCCGACGCGCTGGACGTTGCACCCTTCTTGTGGAGGATGCTCTGCCCGGTGCGCTCACGCACGCCCATGAGGTAATCGTTTATGTACGGATTGTCAAGCGGTCGGGCGACAGATACCGTCGGGAAGCCAAGCGTCGCCATCACGTATCCCGCGATCTCCCAATTACCGAAGTGCCCTGTCAGCAGGATCATCCCCGTTTCCTGCCTGATCAGCAGGCGGACAGATTCTGCGATGTTTTTCGGGCGAATGTGGCGGCGCCAGCGGTTAGGCGTAATCAGTCTCGGCGTAAAAAGCACCTCCAGGGCGAGGTACGCCATGTTGTACATGCTCTTTCGGGCGATGCGCTCGATGCGCGCCTCATGCCAGTCGGGAAAACTCAAACGCAGATGCTCGCACGCAATCCGGCGGTGCTTCCGGTCAATCCGCCAAAGCAACTCCCCTACCCATCGGGCGGTGCGATAATTCGTCTGCACGTCGAACATGTGTGCAAACATATCAAACAGCCGGACGCCGAGGTACTGGAGATAGTCGATATATTTGTTTCGCAATCGAGCCATGTAACGGAAATGTCCATTGACCAATAAATAAATGATAAATGATAAATGCTAAATGTCGAAATCCGCTGCATTCATCATTTATCATTTATCATTTTGTTCCTTCATTTCTTTCAGTATTTTCAATGTCTCGGCGACAGCCTTATCCGCGGCGACCTTCGTCGGTTTATCATCCGTTCGCCGTTTGATTTCGACGGTTCGGTCCTTCAGGCCCCGCTCACCGACGACGACTCGCAGCGGGATGCCGATAAGGTCGGCATCCTTGAATTTCACGCCCGCCCGCGCGTCACGGTCATCCAGAAGGACGTCGGCTCCGGCTTCGACCAGTTCGTCGTAAATCCGCTCAGCCTCGGATACAACCTCGGCGTTGTCGTTGTTGAGAATCAACACCTCGACCTCAAACGAGGCGATGGCCGGCGGCAGAATGCACCCGTTCTCGTCGTTTCCGACCTCGATAGCAGCGGCTACGATGCGGTTAATCCCGATGCCGTAACAGCCCATTACACATGGCTTTTCTGCCCCGTTTTCGTCCAGATAGGTCGCTCCGAGTCTTTCGCTGTATTTGACGCCCAGTTTGAATACGTGCCCTATCTCAATACCGCGCGAGAATTGTAACGGCTTGCCGCCGTGCGTATCGCCCTCGACGGCATTGCGAATGTCAGCCACGATTACATTCTTGCCTTCGGTCGGGAAATCCCGCCCCGGAACGACGTTGCGAACGTGATAATCAGTCTTATTCGCCCCACTAACGCCGACAGGCATCGCCGCGACGGCGTGGTCGATGATGAGTTTGCCGGCCTTGTCTGCCATTCCCATCGGTCCGGCGAAACCCGTAGCCGCACCTGATGCCTTACGGACCGTCTCGTCGTCAGCCAGTTCAACATGGTCGGCGCCGGCAGACCGCTTGAGTTTGGATTCGTTCAACTCATGATCACCCCGAACCACCGCAACGACCGTATCGGCACCGTCAGTACAAACCAGCGTCTTTATCATCTCGGCGGGCTTGGTTTTCAGGAAATTGCAAACTTCGTCGATAGTCCCTGCGCCAGGCGTGTGGACTTCTTCCATCGGTGGCACAGGTTTGTAACCTGTACTGTCTTTGGATACTTGTTCAGGAACAGGTTGAAAACCTGTGCCACCAACAGCATCCACTTCCGCCTTTTCGATATTCGCAGCGTAGGAGTAGTCCTCTGTATGGACGATAATGTCCTCGCCGGTCGGACACGGGGCCATGAATTCATGGCTGGCCGATCCGCCGATAGGTCCGCTCTCTGCCTCGACGATGACATACTTCAGGCCGCAGCGGTCGAAAATCCGGCAGTAGGCGTCGAACATTTTCTTGTAGGTCGCCTCAAGCCCGGCGAGGTCGGCGTCGAAGGAGTAAGCGTCCTTCATCAGGAACTCCCGGCTTCGGAGGACGCCGAAACGCGGGCGGAACTCGTCGCGAAACTTGGTGGAGATCTGGTAGAGATTCAACGGCAGTTGCTTGTAGGAGCGGACGTCGCCGGCCACCAGTGTCGTAACTACCTCCTCAGCCGTCGGGGCAAGGACGTTTTCGCGCCCGTGGCGGTCGGTGAATCGGCACATCGTCTCGCCGTAATCTGTGTCCCTGCCGGTCCTGGCCCACAGTTCCATCGGCTGGAGGATCGGCATTACGATTTCCTGAGCGCCGGCGGCGTTCATCTCCTCGCGGACGATTTGCGCCGCCTTGGTGAGCATCCGCAGGCCCAGCGGCAGATAAGTATATGTGCCCGAGGCTACCTTGCGGATGAAACCGGCCCGGATCATCAGGCGGTGCGATGGAATCTCCGCATCGGCGGGAACCTCTTTTACCGTCGGAATCAATAATTGAGAATATCTCATTTTTCACCTTTACATTCACGTTGCATCAGCCCACACATAGCCATGTGTGGGCTGTCAAACTTATATCGACGAAACCGGATATTTTCAACTCTCCCGTGTTCTGGTACAATCGCGGCCATGAATAAAGAACGTAGATTCATCAATCAACTCATGCCGGGCGAGACGCTCGATCAGATTTTTCTCGTACGGGAAAAGGACCTGCGAACGACCAAATCGGGCGACCTGTACATCGTCTGCACGCTGTGCGACAGGACAGGGACGCTGTCGGCGCGGATGTGGCAGGCATCAGAGGCCGTCTTTAATGGCATACCGACCGACGGCTTCCTGCACGTCAAGGGCAGGACGGAGGATTATCGCGGCAGCCTGCAATTCGTCATAGACGCCTGCCGGCCATACCCGTCCGAAAAGGTGGACCTTGCCGAATTCCTGCGTGCGACCGAACGCGACGTCGAGGAAATGTGGGCTGAACTGCTGGAAATAATGCGAGGCGTCAAGGACAAATTCGTCCGCCTGCTGATAAAAAAATTCGTGGAGGACCGCGATTTCGTCGCAGCCTTCAAGCGAGCGCCGGCTGCGATGAGTATGCATCATCCCTTCATCGGCGGGCTTCTGGAACACACACTGAACGTCGCCCGCGCCGCGGTTGCGGTACTGCCTCTGTACCCGCAGATTAACGCCGATTTGGTGCTGGCCGGCGTGTTCCTCCACGATGCGGGAAAGGCAGCCGAGTTGTCCAGCGGAACCGCCATTCGTTACACCGACCGCGGTCAACTAATCGGGCACATAACCATCGCCGCGATATGGGTCGCTGAAAAGGCCGCCGCCCTGGCCGACGAACTGGGCGAACCGTTCCCGACGAGGACGCTGAACCTCCTCCAGCACATCATCCTCGCCCACCACGGCGAGTTTCAGTTCGGCTCGCCGAAACTACCAGCCATCCCCGAGGCGTTTTTTATCCACTACCTCGATAACCTTGACGCCAAAATGTACATGACCACCAGCGCCATCGAAAACGACGCCGACCCCAAGGCCGCCTTTACCCCCTACCTCAAACAACTGGAAACGAGAATCTACAAGCGCAGCGCCGAACTCCCCTCATGCGAAAAACACGACGAAGAGGGAAAATCGCTGTTCGAGTAGCCGGTAGGCCTGGATGAAGCCTGCCAAAGGCGGATAAACTCCGCGCAGCCCCGGCAATTCATAAAAGGTGGGACTCCGTCCCGGACACCCGCCACCTGCCGTCGCGCAAAATCCGGTTGTTTAGATAGATGTCATCTTTTTTAGATTGATTATTTCATTGACAGTATTCCCGCAGGCCGGTAGAATGTTGTAAGAGCAATAAAACAAGGGGTTTAAGGGGTCTGATCTTCGACGGGGCCTGGGCGGATCTGACCCGCAACCTGTACAGGAAAATCGC
>JAXHSV010000247.1:0-4166 GCA_034190305.1 Planctomycetota bacterium
TCGATACTTCGTCTTGACCGGAGAGACATCCTCCGGAACGAGTGGGAATTCCTTGGTGGCCATATTTGTCAGTGTTCCTTTCTCTCAATCTTGTGGGGCTTTCAATGTCTAATTCCTAATAACCAATGTCCAATCAATGACCAATGACTAATGTCCAAAATCACCGCTGCATTTTTTTAGTCATTGGGCATTAGACATTCATTAGACATTGGCCATTGGTCATTAGTCATTTCTATTTGTATTCCCTGAATCGCACTGCGGATTTATCGTAATCTATCAGCACTTCACGCCCGCCGGAGACGATACTCTTGCGACCGGCCTCGATAACCAGTTCGTTATAACTACTGTTGGCGGGTGTAGCCATTATACCTTCCTCATCAAAACGCTCGATGAGTTTCTGTCTTTCGCCCAGGTCGTCGATAGTCCTAGCCTTACAGCCGGCGCGGATGATGAATTCGGCGCTGCGATGTCCGTATCCGACCGGCGTAAGCCCCCCGCCGCCAAGGTCCAGCAGTTTGAAATAATCGGGACTCGGTTCGGCATAGACCGTATCACCCGGCTCGGTCCCCGCCGAGTTGTAACTGTGCTTTACGCCGCGATACTGGTCGCGGTGCAGCAGCAGCGTCGCGTCGGTATCGCCCTGGCACCACATGGTCAGGCCCTGAGCGTTCCCGCCGGGTGCGGCGTTGGGATATCCTATCGCATCGACTACGCTCAGCGAGGCCCCGTTCTCCCAGATAACCCGCCCGTCCGTCCACAGGTAGCCTTCACGTCCGTTGGGATATTTATCGACGATACCATAGACGCTGACGGAGACCGGTTTCAAACCGGTGATAAAAGCCACTAAATCCACGTAATGGCAGCCTACGTAGGTGAACATGTCGGAGTTTTCGCAGGTGCACCAGTTCTGGAAGTTCGAGTTTCGGTAGTAGTACGGTTCGATCATCTGTGCCTGCGCGAGGCGGAATTCGCCGAACCGCCCCGCCCGATAAGCCTGTCGGGCCATCAGGTTGCGATCGTCGAAGCGCTTGTGGTATTCGACGCCGACAATCAGGCCTTTTTCGTAGGCGCGGGCGGCGATTTCCCCGGCCTGAGCGTGCCTGAGCACCAGCGGCTTGACGATGCAGACATGCTGGTCGTTGTTGATGGCTTCATCCAGCACGGAATAGTGAAACTGGTCCGGAACGGCGATGACGGCGATGCCGCCGCGCGGGGCAGAGGCGAGAACTTCCTTGTAAAGGTCCGGAAATTTCTCATCCGCGCCGACCCTGGCAGGGTCGGGATGCGGCGTGAAACTCCGGCCCGGAAAGGCATTTTTCAATGTCTCGTCGTTCTGTAATTCCGCCAGCGGGGCTGTATTCAGGGCGCAGACGTGGATGTCGCCGACAACGCCGGCCCGCTGAAGATGATATACCGTCGGAAGAAGCTGGATCCGCGTAATCATCCCGCCGCCGACAAACGTAACCTGTGGCAATACATCTGTACTGCTCATTGATTATTTCTCCGTTCAACAAACACCGCAATAAGGTTTCAGTATTCAGCCGAGGGGCGAAAAACCCACGGAAAATCCGATAACCGGTAAGGAAGGAAATCTACTTTGTGTATCAACTTTAGTCAAGGGCGCGGTTTGGAGATTGACGAGGTGGCAGCGTTGTTGTAGCAGTTTCACACTCGTGCAACCAAAGGCACACCGAAAACCCTCGCCTTATATGGAAGGCGTAATGAATCGACGTTCCCGTCTTGTTAACCTCGTTTTCTGCTTCGCAGTGCCGGTAGTCCGCCGATACCCAGCAGCATCAGAGTGGCCGGTTCAGGCACTACGGTAATCTCGCCGGTCCTGTAAAGCATCGATGTGTCCCACCACCAGTCCACAACCGGCGTCGGCGGCAACCAAATCGTATCAAACTCGCCGGTAGAGGTTACCCAATCGAGAATATCAAACGTATCGCCTAACTGCGGGTCATATCCATTGATAGCCTCACTTATCAGCGCGCCGCCTATTGTAAATTCACCGGAAACGTCCAGCACGCTGTACTCGTCACCGCGGGACGTACCGCCTATTTCGATAACCAGCGTCCCGTCGGCATGCTGCTCGAAGTCGCCGTCGATGTTCAGTATGCCCGGAATACGGGTGGGCAGAATGGTTCCGCCGGGCCTGACTTCCCCGGCAATGTTGAGGACCTTGCACGCTATGGTTCCCGTCCCGCCTAACTCGCCGCCGACGCCTATGTGAACCTCGCCGTCCGGAACGGTGGACGGATCCACGTCGCCCATAGCGACCCTGCCGTCGTTGACTTCGAGCCGTCCTGCGCCTTCCCTGCCGACGCGCAGGTAGTCCACTTCCAGTGTCGAGCCGGAATCATAAAGCGTTACCGTACCGTCGCCGGTCGGCCTGTTGCCGACGACCATGGAATAGCCCTGAAACCGGCTCATATCCTCAATAATCAATGTTCCGGTTCCCGCATCACCGATCTTGGAAATATAGACACTGTCGCTGACATACTCCGATTCGGCAGTAATAAGAACATCGCCGCTGGAACCTTCCGACCCTGCAACGAACAACTCGCCGGCAGAATGCGCCGTCGAAATCGCTGCAACTGTAAGGCTGCCCTTGCCCCAGTCACCGATAATCATCGGCGATGATTCGGCATCGAGCAGGCTGTCGTTTTCGACGATAATTTCCCCATAGGAGCCGGCTTGGCTGCCGGCTCTGATCCAACCACCCGCGTGTGTCGTCCTGGCCGTGGCGCCGGCGTCGATCCGCATCGAAGCGGAACCCGAATCGCCGACAGCGAAGAATTCTCCGGTTACGGTTAGGCTGGAATCCGGACCCGTTATATACACTGTGCTGTTGCTTCCGGAGTTCAGTGCGCCGGCGTGGAACCGTCTGGACGTTACCGTCGCGCCCTCGGAGATACCAAGCCCGCCGGCGCCGTCCTCGCCGACAGTCAGCCATTCGTCGATGTTCATCGTCATGTCGGCGCCTACTACGTCCAGAATCCCGATTGAAGAAGCATACAGCCCCACATGCGCCGACCTGGTCTGCAGCGTCCCGCCGGTCATGACGACACACGCCAAATCCGGGGAAGACTCTCCTACAACAAGAGAATAGTCATTTACTCCCAGAAGGATGTAAGTGTACCCGTTGAGGTACATGTTGACTTCGTCGGTGCGGAAATGGCACCTGTCGTTGGTAATGCCGGCATTGAAGGTAACATCGTAGGCCGGTGTCTGGGCGAGATCAAACACAGCCGTGTCGTCGGCATCCGGAACCTGCACGGGATTCCAGTTGGTATCCAGATTGAACGATCCGCCTGCCGTATTGTTCCACTTAATCTCGTCACCTAAAACGCCTCCTGCTGTCAGTAGTATCGTTGCACAAAAGATGGCTGCAAGATATACCGATCCCATTCTGATTGCTTTTCCATCTAAAGTCGGCATAATTTTCTCCCTTGCCAATAGGTAACATGCGATTTCTTAATGTCCCCAATACAAAAAATACTTATGAAAAAGCATTATATTGCACATCCGGTTTTTGTCAAAGGAAAAACCGTTTTTCACAGGCGGTTTAGAGGTTGACGAGGCCGTGCAATTGATGATAAAAATGGGTCAGAGACATGGAAGGAGCAACTTATGTGGGATTGGAAGAAAATCGTAATATTCTCCGTTCCTTTTGTCCTTCTGGTGTTCGGGGCGGTGGCGTGGCTTTTCCTGAGAAAGACCATTCGGACCCGCGTGCGGGTGGCGGTTCAACTGCGGGACGACCCTGACATCAACGAGTGGCTGGTCGCCTTCGGCTGGAGTCGAAAGGTCCTGTACGTTCCGGTTGTGCTGACCTCGCTGGCGGCGTTCATATTAATGCTGCTCAAATGCGGTCCGATCCCCGGAATCAACGCCGGAATCGTCGGGGGCGTCTGGCTGGGGATATTCATACTGAATTTCCTCGTGGATGAATATGAAATGAATATCAAGGTGCTGCTGATCGTCCTGCTGTGCCTTATTGTCCTTTTCCTCTGGCTGATATTCATGGGCTGGCTGACGTCGTTCATGAGGTTCTTCAGACACTTCGGTATAAAGATCAGCGCCATGGGCTATCTGTTGCTGGCGATAATATTCGCCCTGGCCATTCTGATTTCGTGGGTGAAGGGGTTGTTCTATTACGTCGC
>JAXHSV010000248.1:0-4146 GCA_034190305.1 Planctomycetota bacterium
ACAATAACGAGTAATAATGCACCGGCTATGATATACTCAGTCTGTTTGGTGCTAAGGTTCAATTTGCCCGAATTACGAAATCCCATCAAGTCTGACATGTTTGATCTCCCTAAAAATAATTTTCCATTAAATACAATAAGTGTATTATATATATCGCACTTGGCAACATGCAATGTTCAGTTTTTCTATTTCAGACTTTTTGTCGTTTTTTCCGCTGCGGCTTCTCGTCGCTGTCAGCCAGTGCAGCAGCCAGTACTTCGTCAATCGTGCCTGCCGGGACGAACTTCAGTCGTTTGCGGACCTCGGCGGATATCTCGGTTAAGTTTCTGCGGTTGCGACGAGGGATTATAACAGTTTTTATACCGGCGCGTGCGGCTGCGAGAACTTTTTCCTTTATTCCCCCAACAGGCAGCACGATGCCTCGCAGCGTAATCTCACCAGTCATCGCCACGTCGGACCGCACCGAACGGTTCATAAGCAGAGAACAAATAGCTGTTGCTATTGACACGCCGGCGCTTGGTCCGTCTTTGGGCACAGCCCCTGCGGGAACGTGGACGTGAACGTCGATCTTAGGAAAAACCGCCGCATCTATATCGAATTTCGCCGACCGGCTTCTGATTAAACTCATGGCAGCCTGGGCGGATTCCTTCATCACATCTCCGATCTGACCTGTCAACAGCAACTGCCCCTTTCCGGGATATGCAGTGGCCTCAACGAAGATAATCTCGCCCCCGTAGGGGGTGAACGCCAGACCGGTAGCCACGCCGGGCACCGAGGTTCTCTGGGCGATTTCGCTTTCGTAAAGCACCGGACCCAGGAATTTCGCAACTTCTTTTTCGCCGACGGTCTTCTTTCGTATCCCGCCCTTGGCGGCGCCAACGGCCAGACCTCGACAGATCGCACCGATTTGGCGCTCCAGTTCGCGTACACCCGCCTCGCGGGTATAACGAGTGACGATTTCCATCAACGCAGCGGCGCTGAATTCCACCCCCTTGTCGGTAAGACCATTCTCGGTCAACTGTCTCGGAAGGAGATACTTTCGGGCGATATGCAATTTTTCAGGAATCGTATATCCGGAAATTTCGATCACTTCCATGCGGTCCCGCAGCGCCGGAGGGACAGGGGACATGATATTGGCGGTGGCTATGAACATCACCTTAGACAGGTCGAACGGAACGTTGAGGTAGTGGTCCTGGAAACTGAAGTTCTGGGCGGGGTCCAGTATCTCCAGCAGCGCCGACGTCGGATCGCCACGGAAATCCATCCCGACCTTGTCAAGTTCATCCAGCATAAAGACGGGATTTGCCGAACCGGATTTGCGCAATTCCTGGATGATGCGTCCGGGCATCGCTCCGATATATGTCCGCCTGTGTCCGCGGAGTTCGGCTTCATCCCGCATCCCGCCGAGGCTCATGCGTATAAACTTTCGCTCAAGTGCACGTGCAATGGATTTGCCCAGCGATGTCTTCCCCACTCCCGGCGGTCCTGCGAAGCACAATATCGGGCCTCGCGACTCGGGCGCAAGGCGGCGAACCGCAAGATACTCCAGGATGCGCTTCTTGACCTTGTCCAGGTCGTAATGGTCCTCGTTGAGTATCCGACGCGCACGGCGAATGTCCAGATTGTCCTGCGTGGTCCTGGCCCAGGGAAGTTCGGTCATTACCTCCAGATAAGTGCGGATGACGGAGTACTCAGGACTGGCCGGCGGTATCGTTTCAAGCCGGTGAATCTGGCGAATGCACTCGCTTTTGACCGGTTCGTCCATTCCGGCGGAATCTATTTTCTCGGTAAGTTCCTGGACATCGGCTGTCTGCTCGTCCGCCTGACCGAGTTCCTTCTGAATGGCCTTGAGTTGCTCACGCAGAAAGTACTCTCGCTGGGTCTTGTCCACGCTGGCGCGGACCTGCTCCTGGAGCCGGCTGCTCAATTCCAGAACCTCTACCTGGTTCAGCAGCGCCTTCTGGAGCATCTCTAGCCGGCGGAGGACGTTTGTTTCGGCCAACAGGCTTTGTTTGATCGAAAGGTCCAAAGGCAGGTTGGCAGCCAGGAAGTCCGCCAGAGCGCCGCCCTGGTCTATGCTGTTGATGACAACCTGCGCCTCGTCGGGAACATTGGGAGAAAGTTGCGCTATTCGCAGCGCCTTTCCGCGAACGTCCAGAAGGCGGGCTTCAAGTTCCTTGCTCTGCGTCGTCTCGTCGCTCATCACCCTTACCTGCGCCCGGAAATAAGGGTCTGTCTGAACGAACCGTTCGATGTGTACCCGCGCCAATCCGTGGACGATAATCGTCATGCCGTCCTGACCGGTGCGGAGCAGTTTCAGCACGACAACGGCTGTTCCGTAATCGTAAAGATCGTTCGGAGCGGGCTTTTCGGTCTGTCCGTCACGCTGGGTTACAAGGACGATTACTTTTTCATCAGGCAGGACATCGTCGATAAGCCGGCGGGACTTCTCGCGCCCAACCGCCAGGGGCATAATCGTTCCGGGAAACATAGTCGTGTTGCGTATAGCCATAACGGCTGCAACTTCAGGAATGACAAGACGCAACTCTTCTTCAGGAAGGGATACCCCTTCGCCACCAGGCTTGATGACCAGGGCGGGCTCGTCCGAAACTACGATCTTCGGTTTGGTGGGTTTTTCCTTTACCATAAAATTAGCAGTCAGCGATCAGTCCATACGAGCGAGCCAGTCGTCAGTCAGTTACTGACTACCGGCTACCGGCTAACGTTTTAGCGGCATTTTTACCCAGAGGAATCCGTTCCGATAGCAGGCTTCTATTTTTTTGACGTCGATTGCTTCGGGAAGGTTCACTGTTCTGGTGAACGGCCCGTATTCTATTTCCATGTGGTGAAGGTGTAGTGCAGCGGCGCATTGGTCTTCAAGTGGACGAGGGGAAGGCCTGACCCCGCGCAGGATCAACCGATTCTTATTGACACGCAAATCAATTACTTCCGGGTCTATCCCCGCCAGGTCAGCCACCAGGTGAAAACCGGCATCGTCCTCGTAAAGGTTAATCGCAGGGCTCCATGCCTGACCGGAGCGATAGCGGTGATAATCATACCCCAGGACTCCATCCACCCACCGACTCATTCGGTCATCAAGAAAAGAAGGGTCTTCCTCGGCCAGACGAATCGCAACGTTCATAATCACAGATTCCTTAATCGCCTCTGAACTGTTATGCGCGATTGTAACACTAAAGTAGGAAAAAGAAAACGCCGAAATGCGCAATTGATGCCGCAATTTTCGGCATGACGCCGAACGGCGTATCCACGGGAAGGCGTAATTTATAAAGGAAACGACCCATGAACGGAAAACACTGGTCAAAACGAATCGGGATAGCTGCTTTAATACTGGGTTTGGCGGCGGTTAGCACGTCGCTTATATTGGCCCAACCACCGCACCCAAAGGCGAAGGCGCACAGGGCCGCCAGGCGGCATGCGAGAGCACGCCAGGTCGCCCGCCATAAGAACATAAGGTTGCGGCGGATCCCCCGCCGTCGGGGGGTTCTGGTCCGAAGGGTGGGAGCCGCTGTGGTCGTGGAACGGGGCGGAACCGTCGTCCAGAAGGTTCCTGTAGAAACCATTCAAAGCGCCGAGGCGCTCCAGGCCGTTCCCGCCGGGAACCCCACCGACACCGTTACATATAAGGTTACGAAGGTTTCCGACGATTGCAGCGGCGTGGTCATTACAAGGGAAGGAAAGAGCAAATCGGTCCGCATGATAGGCGTCGCCCCGATCCCCCCCGCCAGCCAGGCAGGGAAGAATGGAAACGAGTTCATAAGCAACCTGCTGAAGGGGGAATTTGTTTCAGTAGAATACGATTCGTCGCTGGAGCAGGAGGACGAAACCGGGCAGGCTGTGGCCTATCTGTACCGAGCGCCGGACGGATTGTTCCTGAACCTCGAGGTTGTCCGTCAGGGTTACGGGCTGGCGGAGGATGATTACTCGTTCGAGCACGAGAAATTATTCCGATTTTATCAGCAGAAGGCCCAGGCGGACGGAAAAGGCATCTGGGCCTCGGTCAGGATGACCGTTCCATCCAAAGAAAAGACACCTTCTGACGCACCTGCGGACACACCTGCGGACGCACCTGCGGACGCACCTGAAAGTCCGTAATCCCGTTATGGGATCCATTCTGCGTTATATGTG
>JAXHSV010000249.1:0-4139 GCA_034190305.1 Planctomycetota bacterium
GTAGAGACGGACATTGCAACCAATGGGAATGACGGAAATCCGCGGAATTTCTTCCGCAAACGCGGATGGGTTAGAAGATTTTTCAAGAAACATGAAATCCGCGAAGGTGATGTAATTGCCGTTGAAAAGGTAAAGAAATTTACTTACCGGATATATCCGTTTGAAAGTAAGAACGTTCGCGCCGGTTCGGTGGTCCCCGACCACTGGCCGTCCATTGATCCAAACAAACCTACCGCCATAGACCTTTTTGCAGGGTGTGGTGGCTTTTCGGTTGGTCTACAGAAGGCTAGGTTTCAAAATTTGTTAGCCGTCGAATGGGATGAGTCTTGCTGCAAAACTTTCGAGAAAAACATTAGCCCAAGAATTCTTCACTGCGCAATACAAGAGATTGAGACGTTTCCGTCTTGCGACCTTCTCGTGGGCGGACCACCATGCCAAGGTTTTAGTAACCTAGGAGAACGTGTACCAAATGATCCACGGCGCCAATTATGGCGACATTTTCTACGGGCCGTGAAGGATGCTCAACCTTTGATTTTCGTAATGGAGAATGTCCCTCCTTTGTTGAAGTCTGCGGAATATCAGGAAATTTGCCGAGAAGCCGAAAAACTTGGGTACAAGATCGAGGGACGTATTCTGAACGCCGCGTTTTTCGGTGCTCCCCAGCAAAGGAAACGTGCCTTTGTAATCGCAAGCCGAATAGGCTCCCCTGTTTTCCCGGCGCCTACACATCGCGATCCCAATAAGGCACCTATGCTCGAAATGCAAGATTTACCTCCTTGGAAAACTGTTCGAGATGCCCTTGGGAACCTTTCCCCGATTCCAGATGAAAAGAATTGGCACATTGGGCGCAACCCGACAGAAATGTCGTTAAAGCGGTACCGGTGCATCCCACCGGGCGGCAATCGGTGGAACCTCCCATTGAAACTGATGCCAGAGTGCTGGAAACGCAAGACCAAGGGGGGCACCGACCTTTTCGGTCGTCTTTGGTGGGACATGCCTTCAGTTACGATAAGAACGGAGTTTTACAAACCGGAAAAGGGACGGTACTTGCATCCTGTGGAGAATCGGCCCATCACTCATAGGGAAGCAGCCCGTTTACAAGGGTTCGATGATGATTTCGAATTCATCGGAAAAAGAATTGAAGTGGGCATACAGATAGGTAACGCCGTTCCCCCTCCGCTAGCGTATCAAATCGGGTTGGCTACGATGGTGGAAATTGAGAAGCGGCATCATAATCGACGAAGGAAAGTATCGAGAAAAGCGGAAGTTGCAAATGCCTGATGAGAACAACATAGTCGATTTGCTCATTTCGGAAACCGACGAAACGCTTGCGCGATACCGTCGAAGTTACCGTGGGCTTTCCTGGCGCGAAAAGGTTCTCCTCTTGGTTGAACTTGCCACGTCGGTCAAGAAACTCGGCATCAATACGAATTCTGCCGCTGTTAGCGTAGGAGCACGTGAACGCATTCGCTTGTACCTTGCACAGCATGTCGGCGTTGTGATCACGGCCAAGGAGCTGGAAGTGGTTTCGGGAATCTCCGAATACGGACGGCGCGTTCGTGAATTGCGAGTGCAGGATGGATACAAGATCCTTACCGGGCACAGCAATGATCCGGAGAGCGGCATTGACCTTGGGCCTTCGAAATATCTTTTGTTAGAGCCCGATCCGGACGTTTCAGCAGCCCGACGCTGGCACATCGCTAATAGAATTAGACGGGAAAGGCTTGGCGGCAGCAGGGGCAGGTTGCTTCGCTACCTCATGGAAAATGAAGGACAAGTAGTAACGAACGAGGAATTGGCCTACGTGGCTAAAGCGAGGGAGTTCGGGCGACGCGTGCGAGAACTACGAACGGAAGAAGGATATGCCATAGCCACAAAGTTCACGGGGCGCCCTGACTTGAAGATGGGAGAGTACGTTCTTGAGAGTTTGGAACGGGTTGCCGAGCCGCACGACCGCAGGGTCCCCTTTGAAATTCAAAGACAAGTTTACGAGCGATCCGACAGCACTTGTGAACTGTGCGGGTGGAATCGTGAAAGATGGACCAGGGAAGATCCGCGAATTCTCGAATTACACCATCTGGTCGAACATGTCACGGGAGGACCAAACACGCCGGACAACCTGGTCGTGCTGTGCAGCAGGTGCCACGACGATGTTCACGCGGGTCGTAGAGAACTTCCGCCAAATCTCATCGGATAAACTTTATAGTGGACGTTTATACCAAAGCCAAACGCAGCGAGATAATGTCCCATATCAAGAATCGCCGGACCGCTCCGGAAGACAAAGTTGCAAGTTTATTAAGGAAACTTCGGATTCGATATCGGCGGAATGTGAAGTCTCTCATTGGTAAACCAGACTTTGTTGTCTCATCGGCAAAGACGGTTATTTTCGTACACGGATGTTTCTGGCACGGTCATACCGGCTGCAAGCGCGCCAAACTTTCAGAGACCAACAAGGCCTTCTGGAAACGAAAGATTGCCAAAAACAGAAGGCGTGACGCCCGAACTGCTCGTTTGCTTCGGAAGCGAGGATGGCACGTTATGACCATATGGCAGTGCAGGCTACGCAATCCTGATCACGTCTTGAATCGCTTGAAAAAAGCACTTGTCGTGTAAAAGCATGCATATGCCCACGGTCTGGATAGTGGATCGCGATTTGGAATCGCCTCGGCCTGTAACGGCGTACTCGCTGGAAGGACGGAAATCATGATAAAGGAACATGACCGAGTCATATTGAAGGTCGGCGTGCCCGCCGAAGGTCTGGAAGCCGGCACGAAATCCCCCATGCATGCGCCCTGGTCTCGGCGTGAGGTCCAAACCAGGTCCTGTCCTTTCATGGGCGATACTGGGCTCGAACCAGTGACCTTGCGGGTGTGATCCGCACGCTCTAGCCAACTGAGCTAATCGCCCGTGTGTAAACTTTGATTATACCTCGTCGGCCAGCTCTTTCAACACGCTTAACGTCTCGACAAAATCATCCGGCAGCGGCGCCTCAAGTTTCATCGCCTTGCCGGTGCGAGGATGGCTGAATTCTATGCTGCGGGCGTGCAGAGCCTGCCGCGTAATAAGCGGGCCGACGGCGCGGTCGGCGTGGCCGTCGAGCTGGCTGCGATACACCGGGCCGCCGCCGTACATCCTGTCGCCCACGATCGGATGGCCGATGCTGCCGGCGTGCACGCGAAGCTGGTGCGTTCGGCCGGTTTGGGGATACATTTCCAACAGCGAAAAGCTCGCCCTGCTCCGGCCGACGTCGGTCAGCCGAAGCAGCACCCTGTAGCGCGTAACGGCCTGCTTGGTGGTGGCTGGATACGGTCGGCCGGTGCGGCGGTGCACGGCATACCTCTCGCGAATTTTAGGATGTTTCCCGATAGGCGCGTCGATGATGTCCTCATCCGGGCCTACGGCCCCGTGCACGATGGCATTGTAGGTTTTGTTTATCTTGCGAAGCTCGAACTGTCTGCCCAGCCGCCACAGCGCCAGGTCGCTCTTGGCTACCAGCAGGATGCCGGTCGTGTCGCGGTCCAGCCGGTGGACGATGCCCGGGCGAAACACCTCGCCCGCCGTCGGCAGCTCGCCGATGTCGCGCCAGTTGACCTTGAAATAGTACGCCAGGGCATTGACGAGCGTGCCGGTCCAGTTGCCTCGGGCCGGGTGGATAATCAGGTCGGCCTGCTTGTTGATGGCGATAAGGTCGTCGTCCTCGTAGACAACGTCAAGCGGGATCGGCTCCGGCGGGATGTGGCGGGGTTTGACGACCGGCAGCATCATGTCGATCGTATCGGCAGTGCGGATGGTATAGCTGGGCTTGACCGTCCGCTCGTTGACGGTAACGTTGCCTTCGCGTATGTATCGCTGAAGCGCCGTGCGGGAGACACTCCTGCCAAGTCGGCCTGAGAGGTACTTGTCCAGCCGCCTGCCGGGCCGGGCTTTGCGTATGTCGATTCGCACGTGCCTCAGGCCGTCGGCTTCAGCCTCGAAGGGCGTCTCGACGGTCTCCAGGCCGTCGGCGGCGGGCGAAAAGATCGCCCCGTCATGCTCAGCGTCGTTCATTTGTATCTGATTATACCGAGCGCACGAAGTTTATGCGCTGGTGGGAGATAAACGAGCCGCGACCGTGAGGGAGCGGTCAGATCGGTGCGAAA
>JAXHSV010000025.1:0-19865 GCA_034190305.1 Planctomycetota bacterium
TTCGATTTGGTCGGACCGATTGGAAAAACAAACTGCTTGAGTCGCCTGCGGGAGACCTCTATCGTCGGACCGCCTTCTGTCAGCGCCGCCGAACTGCCTGCGGTGAGCGCCGCCGAACCGCCTGCGGTCAGCGCCGCCGAACCGCCTGCGGTGAGCGCCGACGAACCGAGTTTGAGTTTCAGGCGGATTCGTTCTGCCATCAGCAATCCCGCGAGCATCGAGCCGTTATTGAAGACGATCCGGTGCAGTCCGCCGGCGGGCGTGTCCATTTCGATAACCCGCAAATTACCGGCTGAGGGTTTTATCACGCCGTGCTGTGTCATAAATGCAAAGTCGGCCTCGGCGCCGTCGAAAGCAAGCCTTGCTCCCGACCGAAAAACAACCAGCGAATCGGCGGCAGTTATTGTTTCGGGTTTTTCCGGCGATATGCGGAAGGTCGCCTGGAGAATTTCTTTCGGCGCGATTTTGAGCGACGTTCCGCCGGTCAGTTCCACCGTCAGCGGCCCCGATTTCAGTTCACCGGCGATTACCTGCCCGTCTGTCATTACCAGGCGCACGCGGTCATTCGCACGCGACCGCCCCATCAGACCGATAACCGCACCGGAAGGTATCTTCACCTGCCCGAAATCCGCTCGCAGCACGTATTCATCGTTGGTTATCTCGCCGCGGATCTCGTTACCGTTGCGGAGGACCAGAAGGTCGCTCTTTTTATCGCGTTTCAACTCGACTCCGCCCAGTGTCGTCAGGCCGGCATCGACCATATTCAGCACTATTTTTCGCAGCGAAGCGGGAACGAGCCGAAGTTCGTCGGCCGGGTCGAAATCTTTGAGGAATCCGACTGCCTGGTCGAACGACTTACGCTGGGCCTCGAAGAAACAAAGCGCCACGGCCTTGTTGGGCGGAACCTTGATCGAGGTGTCGCAGTATAAACTGTCGTTATCTTTGGAAAACGAGAAGGTGGGTTTGAATTTGGCGGTGGACGTGGCGAAGACGTGCACAACCGCCGGTCGGTTTGAACCTGCCGACCCGGACGTTACTATGCCCCAGTCTCTCAAGGTTACATTGGTGCCTCCGGAGGTGGTTTGCGTCCTGTTGGTGGAGGCTCCCATGTTGGAGTAGTATCGCAGCGAAACCGCTACCTCCGCGCCGGTGGTGTTTTCAAAAATGTCGATCCATCGGCAGTAACCGGACTTGGTGTTGACGAATATCCGACGGGAGATGTTGAGGTTGTTGTATCGCCATCCTATCTCGATTTCCTTGCCGTTGGCGCTCAATCTTGCCGTGGGCTGAACAGGGAAAGCCGTGCGGTTAACCGACAACTGCATGCCTCCGTCGTAGGCGTCGTTGGTGCCGTCGGAAACCGTTCCATTGTTCAGAATATCCCACCGGTAGCCGAGCGAATCGGTTGTTGTCCACGGAGACGACGTGCTCCTGCCGGCGGGAATGTGAATGCCTTCGTTGCCTGATGTGTCTGTCGGGGGAGCAAGCGAGGGGCGGATTCCGCTTCTGATCTCGAGTCTTGCCTGCGCAAGTGAGACCGTCGAGCAGACGGCGACCATGAACAACACAACGCCCGGACGAGTCGTATATCTCATTGTGTTTTCCGCTCCTTCGTTGTGTCTAGCGTTCAGCATTCAGTTAGTCGCTGATTGCTGAACGCTGACCGCTGATTGCTATCTTTTTATTCGGGCACTTTTACCCCTAGTTTTTCCAGTACGTTGCGAATTCGCTGGCGGACCTCCGGGTCGGGGTCTTTAAGATGCCCGGTCAGCAGCGGTGCTATAGTCCGGCCCATTCCGGTCAGAGCCTCCTGCGCCTCCTCTCTGTCCTTATAATTGGCAGCCGAAAGCATGGCGACGTATTTTTCGACGAGTTTGACCGTTGCCTCCGGGGGCAGGGCGTCTTTTCGCCTGATGGCGACGATATGACCGACATGCAGGTTTAACTCCGGTCCGGGCTGAACGGCGAAGCAGAGAGCCTCCTGGCGGATTTTACCGCGAAGAGTCGAACCGTCCCACATTTTTATAATCGCCAGGCCGGGGTCTTTGTCGCTGAAGGACATTTCCGTGATGTTTTCAGGCCTGACGCTGATCGTCCCGAAGTCGGTCGCTACTTCGAACACCTCGTCAACAAGTTGTCCGAAAAGTTCATCTTCGTTATTTAGCATCACGCTGGTTGACGTCGAATCCGTCTCGCCGTTTTCGACGAAACGCACCGCCAGGACCATGTCGCGCGAGACATCCAGTTTCGGACCCAGTTTCAAAGGAAGGGCGATCTTTTCCGGTCCGAGTATCCCCGCCAGCGTCGAGTCGTTGATGAATTCCGCATGGTGGACGCCGCCGGCTTCGTGGTTCAGTGAAATTTTCCGAAGGTCTTTGCCGTCGAGTGTGATTGAACCGTGCCGGGTCTGGAACGTGCATTTCAAATCGGCGGGATCGAACGCCAGGCGGTCGCCGGTCCGCAGCAGGATCAGCGGACCGGCGGCTGACTCTTCGGGCTTTTCCCTGCTGATGCGGTAGGAACACTGCTTTATCCGCGACAGCGGAATCGCCAGACTCCCGCCGGTCGGGATGTCCAGTTTGATAACTGCGTCCTTGAGTTTTCCGGTAATGACCTGCCCGCCGGCGATTACCGCGTGAACGTTCGATTCGTTCCCCGCAGCAGCGGCGAAACCGATGACTTCCTCGGCGGGAAGGGTCAGTTCGCCGAAAAACGGTTCGATGACATATTCTTTATTGGTGATTTTTCCGGAGATCGCATCGTCGTTTTTCAGGATTACCACGTCGGCGGTTCCGCTGCGGTCCAGCGTAATATCCGCAATTCCACCTCCACTGCGGAAGTTGACGATGAGCCTGCGTACGTCGCGGGGAAGGTCGTTCAACAACTGGCCGGCGTTGAACTGCGACAATGTCTTTTGAAGTTCGGCTGTACCGCTGGCCTGGGCTTCGAAGTAGCACAGCACCGCTATGCCCCCGGGCGGTACGACCAGGGAGTAGTTGACGCTTATTGCCCTGCCTCCGGCGCTGACGGACGGACGCAGTTTGCTGCGATTTCCGCAGACGATGTGGAGCAGACTAGGCTGACCCTGATGTTCCGTAATGAAAGCCCAGTCCTTTTTGCCGAAACTGCTCGCCCCCGATGAGGTAATCACACGTGAGACTTGGCGGTTCAGGTTGGTATAGATGCGCACGGGGACGGTTTGCCTGGAAGAGGTGGTGTTGACGAATATATCAAGCCAGCGAGCCAGACCGCGGTCTTTATAAACCCTGGCACGGCGATATATCCGGCAGTTGTTGCGGGTGTACGGGCCGATTTCTATCTCGTCACCGGAGGCGTTCATCCACGCCATGTTATTGCTCTGCACGTTGGCGCCGCTGACCTGGCAATAAAGCCCGCCGTTATAGACGTAGTTTATTCCCCTGTAAACATTGAGGTAACCCTGGAAATACCATTGCTGACCGGTCCCGTCGTTCAATTGAATGTTGAAGGATCTTTGTTGGTTATTGGGTACGTGCAGCCCGTCGGGCACTTTACCTGTCTGACCGCAGGCGGGCGTTACCGGAGATAATAAAGCCAGAAATCCATACGATAAACTCAACAAAACGCTTCTTGACATTATTTCCTCTTCCAGAAGACTTTCGCAGACGGCGCATTATACATCATTGATACTAGACGCACAAACAGGCGAGTAGTTCCGGTTTTTTCGTTTAAAAGCATGCGGCGGAAAGAATAGCAGGGATTCGGGGGATAAAGATTAAATAATAAGAAATAAAAAATTATATCCCCTATATCCCCTGCATCCCTGCTGGTTCTTCTTCAACGCACTGCAAAATGTTCAACGGTATCGGTGTCGGTGTCCAGGATGGCTGCGGTGGGCGGATGAGCGTGCCGCAGCGCACCGGGATTAATCACGCGCGTCGGACCGATTTTCTCATTGCGAGGTTGATGGGTGTGCCCGTGGCAAAGATAGTCGAATCTGTTCTGTCCCAGCAGTTCCGTCATTATGCGGGAGTTGTTCCCGTGTGTCGCAGCCAGGTATTTATCACCACCGAGCGGTACGAGGATCGTATCCGGGCTGAAATGTATGTTGTTCCGGTCGGCATGACTTTGCAGCCTCCGGGGGTGGCGGTCCATATTTCCGGCTACGGCGTAGGTTGGCAGGTTGGTATCGCTCAGGGCGGTTATACATTCATCGTTTCCGATATCCCCGCAATGCACAATTGCCTCGGCGCCGCGCTCGGCGAGCATCGACAACGCCCGCGCCAGCACGCCGGCTTTCCCGTGTGAATCTGAAACAAGACCTATTTTCATCCTTGTTATTTTACATCCCCGCCGGAACAGTTGCCAGCCTATGTAACTGCCGATAGTATGGTTGCGTGTCTGATGATGATGACAGATCGTCTGGGGAAATCGAGCCTCCGCAGTTTATCAACCTTGAGCCTCCTCGATGGTATGGCCGGAGCATCTGGACCGTAACGCTCTTCTCGCTGGCGTTTATATTTATCATGAGTTTTCTTTCTGCCTGGTGGATTTATGGTCGGCCTGCCTTGTTCGGAGTGGCGTTTGGCGTCGTTGTGCTGTTGGCTGCGTCCGGCGACCGGCTGATGCGGGCATCGACAGTAACGTGGTTAATCGCGTTGGCGGCATTGGCTCTGCTGCTGAGACTTGCCTGTGTAATGCTTATTCCATATCTGCCTTGCGCGGACTTCAAGGTCTATCACGACGCCGGCGCAGTCATGGCCCAAACGTGGACGCTGGGCGTCCGGGCCGCCGCAGGTAATAGTAGTTACCGGTGTTTCCTGCCGCCCGGGCAGATCTTCAGCATGGGAGTGGTGTATAGTCTGTTCGGCCCCCATGTACTGGCCGCTCAAATTCTGAACATAATCTACAGCACGCTGACGGTTGTGGGAATTTGGTATCTTGGACGGAAGATGTTCGGCGAGCGAATCGGGCGAATTTCCGCTGTGCTCGCGGCGATGCTTCCTTCGACGATCTTCGGGTGCATGTTACTGGGGGCCGAGGTCCCCGAAGCGTTCTGGCTGGTGCTGGCGATGTGCTTCTACGTAACGGCGGTCGAGCGAGACCACCTTTTGGTTCCGGCTTTGTTATGTGGAATCTGCCTTGGTGTCGGATCGCTGATTCGTCCGACCTATTTACTTCTGCCTGTTCCGATAGGCCTGCACATGCTGCTGTCGTGGGGGCGGGCGCGCAGGGCGATTCTCTCTGCTGTCATCATGTCCGCCGGCCTGGCCGCCGTCGTCGCCCCGTGGACGTATCGAAACTACCTCGCCACCGGCGGATTCATCGTTATAAGTTCAAATGCCGGAGGTGTACTGTATTCAGCCAATAACGACAAGGCGCAGGGCGCGTACACGCAGGAAGCGTGGGAATGCGTTTTCGATAATTCGCCTGACGACCTGGCCTTGATGCGTATCGGAAGGGAGCGAGCATTTTCATGGATTAAGGCCAATCCGGGACGATTTACCCGATTGGCGTTGCAGAAGTTCGTCCTCTTCTGGCACACGGACAAGGAGATTGCCTGGTGGGCCGTTTATCAGACGCATGAGGAGCACCCCCGATTGGGCATCCCTGTGAAATGGCGGATGCGGGCCCAGGCCGGTTCGACGGGATATTACGTGGTTATGATACTCGCCGGCGCACTGGGCGTGTGGCGGCTGCGCAGGCAGTTGCGAACAAACCGCTCCTGGATGGTCATCCCCATAATGTGTATGTACTTCACTGTCGTCCACATGGTCTTCGAATCCCAGGGAAAATATCACTATATGCTTGTGCCGTTTCTGTGTATCCTCGCCGCTCTGGTTGTAGGTAAAAGGAAGAAAATCGGACATATTTGAAAGTTACAGTGCCGCGACGGGAGCAACAATCAAACGGTTATCCTTCCGACGGACCGGCGGATAAGCCCCTTCTGTCGGTTGTGATACCGGCCCATAACGAGCAAGCCCGCCTTCCGGGAACTCTGGAAGAGGTCTTTTCCTTCCTGAGCGTCCAGCCTTACTCGTCCGAGGTGCTGGTGGTCGAGAACGGAAGCGAGGACCAAACTCTCAAAGTCGCCCAATCCTTTATGAGCAGCCATCCGTCGCTGCGCGTGTTGCAGGAGAGCAGGCGGGGTAAAGGTCTGGCCGTTCGCCGGGGTATGCTGGAGGCGCGGGGGCAGTATCGCTTCCTCTGTGATGCCGACCTGTCCATGCCGATCGCCGAGGTCAATCAGTTCCTTCCGCCGCTGCTGAAAGATTTTGATATTGCAATCGGTTCGCGCGAAGCGCCGGGCGCGGTCGTCGATCAGCCCGTCTCTCGCCGACGGATCGGAAGAACTTTCAATGCTATCGTTCGGCTGATGGCGCTTCCGGGGCTGCGGGATACGCAGTGCGGATTCAAGTGCTTTCGCGCCGCCGTGGCCGAAGACATCTTCAGCCGCCAAAGGCTCGAGGGGATGGCTTTCGACGTTGAAGTGCTCCGGATCGCCAGGCATCGGGGATATCGCATTATCGAAAGGCCTATTACCTGGAGGTTCGATCCGGACTCGCGTGTCAGGCTGTTCCGTGATTCGATGCGCATGGTGGCCGAACTGTTGACGATCCGGCGAAACGCCCGACGCGGACTCTACGACGACTAATCATCCGATAACCGGTAAAAGAGAATAAAAAGCTCACCATCGGATATTTTTCTTTGGATGTTGTTACCGGCTACCGACTACCGACTACTATTACTCTGTCAACCTTGATTCTTTAAGCATGGTTATGCGAGACAGAGACGCAGAGGTTCAGAGAATGTAACAAAAACCTGTGGTTTTCTATATCTCTGTCCCTCTGCGTCTCTGTGTCGAATAAACAACGCCCGAAATTGTTCATAGATTTAGTAATGACGGAGTGCTATTCTTTTACCTGTCGCTTCCGGAGGCGATTTGCAATATGATAAAGATGTGTTCAGACACAGCGAAAAACCGTTGGAAGAAAAGGAATTTCCGGATGAGAGCGATCTGGTTGACGATGATGAACAGTTGCCGTTGCCGCTTCGGAACTGCCCGTCCTGCGGGAACCTTGTTTATGACCAGACCCAACAGTGCCCGAACTGCAAGGAGTGGATATTTCCGGACAGACAGGATTGGCGCAGCAACCGGAAATGGTATGTTCGCGGCGGGCTGTATGTAACGAAAACTCTGGTGCTGAACTGGATATTCTGGCTGGCGATAGCTGCAATAGCGGCGATTGTTACTCTTCTGGAGATTTTCGGCTGGTTGGAGCCGCTGAGGTAATTGGAAGAATTACCGTAAAGCATGTTTGACTTTTGTCGATATTAATGGTTTGAATTTGCAGCAGGGGTCGGCGAATATCTTGGAAGAACACAAGTCATGAAGGTCCTGATGTTAGGTTGGGAATTTCCTCCTTATATCAGCGGCGGACTGGGCACAGCCTGTTACGGGCTGACGCGCGGGCTGGATTCTGCCGGTGTGAAAGTGGATTTTGTTCTTCCTGTTTCCCTGCCGCAGGATGCCGGCGACCACGTTTCATTTAAAACACCGGCGAACCTGACAGGTAAAACAGGCAAAGCCAAGGGAAAAACCGACTGGGCGTTTCGCGATGTAACGATGCACGTTCTTCCTGCATTTCTCCAGCCTTACGCGACGCCGGAAGGATTTGCCGAGACGATGAAAACGTTGGGGCAGGTGGGTTTCTCCGGCGAATTTGCAGGCCTGGGTCTGCCGGTCGGCGCTTTCCCGGTAGGCGAGTCGTCGGGACCGACCCCTCCGATGGGCAAGGCGGTCGGTTACGACGGAGACCTGATGGGGCAGGTGCACAGGTATGCATCGCTGGCTGTCGGACTGGCGCAGGATGAGGACTTCGATGTAATTCACGCCCATGACTGGATGACGTATCCAGCCGGTCTGGCGGTCGCGGCGCTTTCGGGCAGGCCTCTTGTGGTTCACATCCACTCCACCGAGTTCGATCGCTCCGGCGAAAACATCAATCAGCAGGTGTATGACATCGAGCGAGCCGGTATGCACGGAGCCGACAGGGTTATCTGTGTCAGTTACCTCACTCGAGGCATCGCGCTGAGTCGCTACGGCGTGAATCCCGAAAAAGTCGAGGTGGTCTATAATGCCGTGGACATGCCGTCCGGAAGAACCGTCGGAACCAAAACCATCGCGTGTGACGAAAAGATCGTCCTGTTCCTCGGACGAGTTACCATGCAGAAGGGTCCGGAGTATTTCCTCCAGGCGGCCAAGAAGGTGCTGGAAAAATTCAAGAAGGTCCGCTTCGTCATCGCCGGAAGCGGGGACCTCATCAGCCAGTCCGTCTCGCTCGCCGCCGAACTGCGCATCGGCAAATACGTCGCCTTCACGGGTTTTCTGCGCGGCGACGACGTCGGGCGAATATTCCGCATGGCCGACCTGTACGTCATGCCGTCGGTCTCCGAACCGTTCGGAATCGCCCCGCTGGAGGCGATCAGCCACAACGTCCCAGTAATAATCTCCAAACAGTCCGGCGTCTCGGAAGTCCTCACGCACGTCCTGAAGGTGGATTTCTGGGATACCGACGATATGGCCAACAAGATCGTTGCGGTCCTCCGTCACCCGCCGCTGCGAAGGGTGCTCCGGGAGCAGGGACAGATAGAACTGCGAAAACTCTCCTGGCGGGATTCAGCCAGAAAATGCAAGAAGATTTACAAGGAACTAACCAGCGAGAAGAAGCGAAAGGCGGGCAAGAAGCGGCCGGCCAGGAGAAAGCATTAAAATTACCAATGTCCAATAACCAATTACGAAATGTTACGAAAGGGTAAAGTCAGACATTAAATCCTGGTCATCAGAGATTATTGTAGTGTCAGGACTGCCGGACATGGGAAATTGGTGCTAGGCTCTGTCTGAAAACTATTTCAGACAGGCTTTCAGCATTCAGCGGTCAGCATTCAGGTCCTTTGTTTATTGGGTTTTGGCTGATTGCTGAAGGCTGATTGCTGAATGCTTTGAGGCAATGTCTGACTTTTCAGACAGTGCCTAATATCGGAGTTTTGCAATGGCTTCAGTAGTGTTTTATTTTCAGGTTCACCAGCCTTATCGTCTTCGTCGGTACAGCATCTTCGACAGCGGAACGGACTATTTTGACGATAACGTCAACGCCGAAATCTGCCGAAAGGTCGCGTCGAAATGCTATCTTCCGACAAATACGCTGATCGGCGAGTTAATCGACGCTCACGACGGGCGCTTCCGCGTGAACTACTCCGTTACTGGAATGGCGATCGAGCAGTTCCGCCGGTTCTGCCCGGAGGTGCTGGACAGTTTCGTCAAACTGAGCGAAACCGGATGCGTCGAATTCATCGCCGAAACCTACTATCACACTCTGGCCTTCCTGTATCGGCGGGATGAGTTTATCGATCAGGTCAACAAGCACCGGCGGATGATAACCGATCTTTTCGGTCAGGAGCCGCGAGCCTTCCGAAACACCGAACTGACCTACAACAACGACGTGGCCGAGGTTGTCGAGGAAATGGGCTTCGACATCGCTCTGACCGAGGGCGCCGATCACGTTCTCGGTCATCGCAGCCCGAATTTCATCTATCGCCCGCCCAATTGCGAAGGCATCCGGTTGATGCTGAAAAACTACCGTCTCAGCGACGACATCGCCTTCCGCTTCGGCGACCGGGCGTGGACGGAATGGCCGCTGACAGTGGAAAAATTCGCCGGCTGGGTGGACCAGATAAACGGCAACGGGTACGTCTGCAACCTGTTCATGGATTACGAGACTTTCGGTGAGCACCAGTGGGACGATACCGGCATCTTTGATTTTCTCCGCGCCCTTCCCGCTGAAATCATGGGCAACGGGAAAAACGACTTTTTGACCGTCTCACAGGCAGTAGATCGTTATCCTGCCGAGGGAGAACTGGACGTCCCGCACATGATCTCCTGGGCCGACACCGAGCGCGACATATCCGCCTGGCTGGGAAACTCCATGCAGGCCAACGCGCTGTACGAGACCTACGCCGTCGCCGATGCCGTCCGGGGCAGCGGCGATGAAGCCCTGATAGAAGACTGGCGGAAATTGCAGACCTCGGACCACTTTTATTACATGTGCACCAAGTATTTCGCCGACGGCGACGTGCACAAGTATTTCAATCCCTACCAATCGCCGTACGATTCGTACATCAACTACATGAACATACTCGATTCAATCCGGTCCCGGCTGCCGAAATAGACAGGTGTTTGCTCCAGTCAAGCGGCAAGATGGTTTCGCCAATGAAGAAAAAACCGTTTCTGACATTTCTGGCCGGTGCGGTTGTAGGTGCAGCGGGGATGTATGTGGTGCTTTCGTACAGCCACGAGACTGGTCTGTTTTCTGCCAACAGGACGCGAGATGCCGACGCTCCGCATGGTCGATGGTCCAAGCCGATGGAAGCGACCGGGCTGCCGAACCTGCATCGCGTAACAAAAGACCTTTATCGCGGCGCCCAGCCGACGGCCGAAGGCATGAAGAAACTCAAGGAAATGGGCGTCAAAACAATTATAAACCTTCGGTCGTTCCACTCCGACCGCGACGAGATAGGCGATACCGGTCTGGGATATGAACATATCTATATGAAGGCCTGGCATCCCGAACGTAAGGAACTGGTCCGCTTTCTGAAGATTGCGACCGATCCGGACCGCACGCCGGTTTTCGTGCATTGTCAGTACGGTTCGGACCGAACCGGCACGATGTGCGCGGTGTACCGTGTAGCCGTCTGCGGGTGGAGCCAGGACGAGGCGCTCGATGAAATGACCAAAGGCGGCTTCGGCTTCCACGGGGTGTGGGACAACCTGGTGGAATACCTGCGGAAAGTGAACATAGACGAAATCAAAAAGGACGCGGGCATTCAGTAGTAGTGCGGGCCAACTCGTGCTATGTAGCGATGCTACTTCGCAGAGTATTACCGGCCCGCGGAACTTTTTTTCCGTCAAACCGTTCGGCGGCGGGCCTGTCGGTCCGGCCTACTTGTTATGCGATCTTCGTTATTTTCCCGCCGGATTTGGCTGATTTGATTTCGGCTTCGACGATGGCGACAGCCTTGGCCGACTCGGCCGGCGAGACTCGGTCAGGCCTGCCGCCGCCGGCGATGCAGCCGACGAAATACTTCAGTTCCTCGGCGTATGCGTTGGCTGTCGGTACTTCAGGGGTTACTTTGCAGCCGCCGGCCGGATAAACCGTCATCGCAGGCGACTGCCGGGAGTCGTACTCCACGGTCGCCTTTTCGAACATGACCACCGCGCTCATGCTGAAGGGGAACTCCGGCGGGAAGTCCCATCCTCCCTCTGCCACAACCATCGGTCCGTCGTCATATTCGTAGTGTGCAACTATATGTCCGATGCCGCCGTCTTCGTGTTTCACACCGCCGGCGATTACCGCCTTCGGCGGACCGAAGAACCACTGGAGCGTATCGACGTCATGAATGTGCAGGTCAATTGCCGCCAGGCCGCTCTGACCGGCGCGGAGCAGCCAACCGTCCGCCGACCAGGTGGGGTTCGAACTGACACGCCTGAACACCGCGCTGAGGACCTTTCCGTACCGGCTGGAATCTATCATCTCCTTGATCATGACGTATTCAGGCCAGAATCGCAGGCAGTGCCCGATCATCAGCATTTTACCGGCTTTGTCGGAGGCGGTGATCATTTTGTTGGCGTCGCCGGCCGTCAGGGCCATGGGCTTCTCGCAGAAGACGTTTTTACCGGCATCCAGGGCCTTAATCGTCATCGGCGCGTGCAGGTGCGTCGGAAGGCACAGGTCCACCATGTCGATGTCCGGGTCATCGAGCAGGCGATCTAACTCGGTGTATGTCCTGATGCCGCTGAGGTCCATTGTCTCGCCGGCGCCCGTGTCTATGTTACCCTCGACGGCTTCGCCGCCGGGCGCCAGGCGTTCAGCACGGGAGTCGCAGACGGCGACGACCTCGGCGGCGTCAACCTCGTCTCTGTAGGCGGCGAAATGCGCCCCGCCCATCATGCCAAGCCCGACAAGTCCGACTTTCACAGTCATCGCAGAAACCCTTTCATTGGTTACGGAAAATAGCCCTCAGCGGTCAGTTTTTTCTTTGCTGAATGCTGATCGCTGAATGCTGTTTATGGAATTATCTTTTTCAGGCGACCGGCGGTCTTGCGAAGGAATGCCGTCTCGTTCTTATCGTCCGGACCTATGCCGACCTCGGCAGTAACCGGCCCGTTGTATCCCAGTTGTTCCAGCATCTTCAGGCTCTCGGCCAGCGGCGCATCGCCGTCGCCGAGGTTGCAGAATCCTTCTACGGTTCCGACGGATCGTTTGAAATCCTTCACGTGCACGCGTTTAATCCTCCTGCCCAGGATGCTGATCCAGTGCTGCGGATATCCGAAGTTCCAGGCGTTTCCCACGTCGAAGTAGGCCGCCACGCGCGGATTTGCGACGTCCTTGAGAAACTGCCTGAACTCCAGCGGGCTGGTGAGGAACTTGTTCCAGACGTTTTCGAGGCAGGCATAGACGCCGAGTTTTTCGGCGGCCCGGCCGACGGCTTTGGAGAACTTCAGCGCCCGCTTGTAGCAGTCGTCGTAGGGCACGACCTCCGCATCGGGCATGAAGAACACATCGACGTGTCCTGGCAGCACGAGCAGGTGCTTTGCGCCAAGGTCTGCGGTAACGCGCAGGCACTTGATTGTTGTCGCCAGCGCCTTGTCGCGCACCCGCCTGGAGGCGGAGGCGGGGTTGGTCTCCCAAAGAAGCCCGCTGGCGACCGAGCCGATCTTTATTCCGATTTCCTTCGCCTCGGCGGCGATCTGTCTGCACTTTTTTGGGGAGGTGTTCGGCGTCAGGTCGCCCGCCGGGCCTACGCACAGTTCGATGCCGTCGAAGCCGGTCTTCTTCGCCAGCCTCATCGCCTCGGAAACGCTGCGCCCGCCGCTCATGCCGCCCTCGAACGCCCAATAACTGATCTGTGCGTACATTTTCATCGTCTCCTGTTTGAGAAAGTTGGTATGATAATTACATGGCTGACGTATTTCAAGACACAGTCATGCCGTCGCCGATAGTCATCGACTGTCGCGGCGAGGCGGAAGACCTGTTGTCGCGGGAGTGGCTCATTGCCAACAAACTCGGCGCGTACGCATCCTCGACGGTAGTCGGCGTCAACACCCGCCGGTATCACGGTCTGCTGGTGGCAGCGACAAATCCGCCGGTCGGTCGGATCGTAGCGCTGAACTGCCTGATGGACCAGTTAGTCGTTTCCGACGAAAAGACGTTCGAGATGGCGACGTTCGAGTTTGAGGGATCGTTTTCGCCCGATGGCGGGGCGAACCTTATCGAGTTCCGCAACGCTCCGGCTGCGACGTTCCTTTACCGTTGCGGCGCCGCGGAGGTGCTCAAGGAAATTATTCTTGCCGAATCGGCCAACACCGTAGCCGTTCGGTATTCGCTTCTTTCCGGTTCCGGCGGGATGCTGCACATCAGGCCGTTCGTGTCGCTTCGGGACTACCACACTCTGCGATGCTGCGGCGCTCCGCACCGGATGACTTACCTTCACTATCTCGACGGTATCCACGTCGAGGACCAGAATACCGACACCGGCGCGGTTTGCATTTCTGTCAGTAGTTCCGCCGGTCCGGTCATGTCCATACCGGCGCAGTTTAATCCCGATCCGCAGTGGTGGTATCGATTTCGTTACCGCGCCGACATTGCCCGCGGGCAGGAAGGCTTTGAGGACCTTTACACGCCGGGATTCTTCAGCGCCGGTCTGGCGAGCGGAGGGGTGGTGCAGTTGACGGCTTCTCTTACCGCAGTCGGAGAGGTGGATTTCGACGCCGCTGTCGAGCGTAAGCGCCGCCGCCTGGTGCGCATCGTCGAGGCCGTCGGAGACAGCGCCGACGAGACCACTCGCCGACTCGCCGCCGCCGGCGACGTGTTCATCGTTTCACGCGGGGACTCCGACGCCCAATCGGGTAATACAATCCTCGCCGGTTATCACTGGTTCGCCGATTGGGGAAGGGACGCCATGATCGCCCTGGCGGGACTGGCGCTGGAGACGAGGCAATACGAATCCGCCCTTGGCGTGCTGCGAACCTTCGCCGCCGCCGTCGATGAGGGAATGGTTCCCAATTGTTTCGACGAGCGCGGCGACAGTCCAGGTTTCAACAGTATCGACGCATCGCTGTGGTTCATCATTTCCGCCGATCGCTACGTCCGCGTCACCGGCGACGAGGTCGCCTGGCGGACATACCTTGGCGGCGCCGTCGAGAAGATACTCCGGGCATATCAGGGCGGGACTCGTTTCGGTATCCGCGCGTGCTCCGACGGTCTGCTGACCGGAGGGGACGCACGGACGCAACTGACGTGGATGGACGCGACAGTCGCCGGCAGGGCCGTTACGCCACGATGGGGAAAGTGCGTCGAAATCAACGCCCTCTGGCACGATGCCCTGCATATAGCCGCCGAGAGGTCCGATAAACACGATCATGCGCTTCTATGGTCGGCCCTGGCCGCCCGAGTCGCCAAAGCCTTCGAGCAGACATTCTGGAATGAAAATATGGGCTGCCTCTATGATTGCGTCAGCGCCGACGGAAAGGACGCATCTGTCCGCCCCAATCAGATATTCGCCGTTGCCTCTCCGCACTGCCTGCTGACACCGATCAGGCAACGGTCGGTCATCAAGGTAGTCCGGTCCGAGCTGCTGACGCCCCTGGGACTGCGGACGCTTTCGCCCAAAGACCCAGCCTACCGTGGGCGATACGAAGGAAATCCAGAATCGCGGGACTCGGCGTATCACCAGGGAACGATCTGGCCGTGGTTGATGGGGCCATTCATCGAGGCGTATCTTAATGTTCACAATTTCTCGTCGGCTTCGCGCGGGCAGGTCCGCCGGTGGCTTTCGGCATTCGACGAACATCTTGTCCAGGCCGGCGTCGGATTCATCTCGGAAGTCTTCGACGGCGACGAACCGCATAATCCCGGAGGGTGTATCGCACAGGCGTGGTCGGTCGCAGAAATCCTGCGGGCAAAGAGATTGACAGCCGAAGGTCGCGGAAACGGGTAAAAAAATTTCCAGGGATGCAGGAGGTACAGGGGAAAAGAGAGTGTCGAATATTGAACAAAGAATTTTGAATTCTGAAGTAAAAAGAAGAAACGGAAAGATAGCGGGATTACAGGGATTATTGGATTATGGGGATTGTGATTTTGCCGGAAGAAGCAAAAGAAAAAGATAGGCCAGGGAGCGTAACATTTTTTCTTGGCATGGGCCTGCCTTTCTTTTTTCTGCTGCTTCAAAATTTCGACATTCCCCGTTCATTATTCGACATTCATTTTGTTGTTTATCCCCTGCATCACTGCTTGAAGTTTTAAACATGCGAAGATTTATAATCATCCTGACTGTTGTTTTTCTCGCCGACGGCCTCGCCGGCGCGGAGATAACCGCTTCTCTGGAGGTCGTCGCCGGTCAGGCCGTTTCGGCCGGACCTTATCGTCGGGCGGAACTGGAGGTTACCAACTCGTCTGAAACGACGGCCGAAACAGTTCTGCTGAAATCGACCGGCATCGGGCTGACCGTTCGCTATGACCTTACTGTTCCGCCGGGAGCAACCGGCAGGCGCATAGTTTTTCTTCCCGCCATTTCTCCCGCGCAGGAATATGCCGTAACCGCCCAAGACGCTTCCGGACAGGTCGTCGCCCGGACTTCCGCGTCGATCACCTGGCCGGCGGAACTGGTAACCGCCGACGCCTTCATTGACGACGCTTTCAGGGCATGGACGGATGAGCCTGCACGCTGGTCTGCAAGGACCCGCTGGAATTACCTTCTGGTGCTGGCGATGTTCGTAACAGCCGTTGCTGCGACGCTGCTTATTCGCAGACCGATGCTTCGAGTCGTGTTCGTTATTATTATCGCAGCCGGAACCACTTCACTGATCGTCTTCGTGTACATTCCAGCCGGTGCTGTTGTGCAGGAACATCGCTACAACCTGCGTCTGCACGACGGCGTCGGCGGGATTGAATTGGATTCGTTTGCAATTCTCTCTGCCCGGAAAACGATGGAATGGTCGCGTAAGGTTTCGCCGCTGCCGTATCCAGTCTGGCCTGACCGCCATGCTGCAGATGGCGACAACACTATGGTAAATCCGGTTGCCGGTACGATTCATTTGACGCTCCGTCCGGGTTTGGTTCGCATTATCCGACCGGACTGGCGAGGACGCCCCGAAGTAATCGACCTGCCGCGAGGGCGCGTGCGCCGAAAGGAAGACGGACTCATTATTGAGTACCACTGGATACGTGAAGATGCGCTGCTGATTCACGACGATTCGGTCTGGTCGTTTAACTCCGACGCCGTGGACAAGATAACGGTTCGGAACGACCGGGCGCAGTCGTATTGGGCTTTCATGGGCGGCGAAGGCGGAGAAAACCTTAACTTCCATACCCGCCGTCTGCTGAATTATTGGCGCAACAGGCACCAGCGAGCGGGAGAGTTCTATCTGGTGAATCCCGAAGGCAGCGAAACCGGCGCACGCATCGAAGTGGTGCGGCTGGAGGAAGCTTCCTCCTGGTAGGGCGGGTTCAGTGTTCGTTATCCGCTGTTATCTTCCTCTTCGAAACCTTCAACAGGCGGAGCGTCTTCGGGTTTGAGTCGTCGGCCCGCCTCGGTCCAGGCGTCCTCGTACTTCGTCGTCTTGAACGGCTCCGTCGGCTGATTGAGTCTGCCGGCGGCGTGGTGGGCGATAATACCTACCAGCAGGATCAGCGAGACCGCCAGCACGCCCATCGTCAGCCAGGCCAGACCCAGAAAGTAATTTCGCTGCTCCTGATCCTGCGGGACCGCCGTGAGCACAAGGTAAAGCACGCCCGCCAGCGCCACTATCCACGCCACCATAGCGATTGAAAGGATCGCAAAGTTCGTCGTCCGCATGTAGTGCGTGGAAATTTTCACCATGGCGCCTTCTCCCGCGGATCGTAAGGGTCGGACCGGCTGAATTCCTCCAGAAGCCCCCTGCCTTTTTCGGAGATGTTCTTAGGCAGGACGATTTTGATTACTACGTACTGGTCGCCTCGTCCGGTGGTTTTCGGGTCGGGGACGCCTTTTCCTCGCAGACGCAGGCGCGTCCTTCCGTCTGTTCCGGGCGGAATCTTCACCACTGTCTGACCGTCTATGGTCGGAACGCTAACTTTCGCCCCCATCGCCGCCTCGGTAATACTGACAGGCAGGTCGAGATATATATCGGACCCGTCGCGCCGGAAATATGGATGATCGCGAACGTGGGTTATGATGTACAGGTCGCCCGGACCACCGGGTCTCGGCGCGCCTTTGCCGCGGAGGCGAATCCTGCTTCCCTCGCGGACGCCGGCGGGTATCTTCGCCTCGATTCGCTCACTCCCGCCGTCCGGGCGCTGCAGTTGCATGGCGGTGGTGCAGCCTTTGACCGCCTGCATGAAATCCAGCGTGATATGTGATTCGGCAACCGGGCCGGCGGCCCCCGCCGTTCGTGAAGAGCGCTTCGATCTGCGTCGGGATCGACCACCAAGCGCCGCCATAAGGTCCTCCAGGCTCATCCCGCTGAACGGACTGGCCGAAAAAATGTCCTCAAAGTTAAAATCAAATCCCGCCCCGCCGCCTGTCCGCGTATAGACCCTTGCCCCGCCGGGTGCGCCTCGATCGAAACCGCCCGTCCTGGCGGCATGACCGAACTGGTCGTACATTTTCCGTTTCTCCGTGTCCGTCAGAACCTCATAAGCGGCGGTTGCTTCCTTGAACTTCCCCACGGCGTCGGGTGATTTGTTCACGTCCGGGTGATATTTACGCGCCAGGCGACGATAGGCCGATTTTATCTGTTCGGCAGAAGCGGAACGATCCACGCCCAGTATCTCATAGTAATCTCGTTTATCCATTTCGCTTTCAATTATAGACCGGCCGGACTACCGCGGCAACATGCCTGCCCTGCCGGACAGCGTCAAATATTGTGTGTAAGTCAGCGTCAGTTCCCAAAAGAGTGTTTAAACATTCGTCAGCGCCAAGCCCAGCCATTGCAATGGCTGGGCTTCGGGCATCGGTCTCCAGGACGCCCTCGGCTGATCGAAGAACTTACACAAAATACTTAACGCTATCGCTCTACCGGCAGGTCAGACGTTCCAGGCCCAAAATAACGGAAGAAAAAAAATGAAAAATCTTTCTTGCCATAACCATAGTCACCGGTGTTATAATTATGTCAGTGTTCATATCTCTCATTGGCTGAACACGGAGGTTGGCCGCAGGTTAAAAAACATGGAAGGTCGGTCCGGAGGGACCGTCATGTTAGTAAGAGAGGAATGGCCTATCCGAGGTTTCCGTCCCGGCAGGTACGGCTTGCCCGAGGAAGAAACTGAAGAGGATCAAATCCTGCGTATGGCCAACGTGGAGATTTACGCCGAACGGGTCAGGGCAGGACTGCCTATCTTCAGAGATGCCGGAGACTCCGCCGTCGGCGGGGACAAAGCCGCCTCTGCCACGTAGGTTCGGAACTCGAAGAGCGGAGCCGAACCACGGACGTCCGCCGTCGTATTGAGGCTGCGGACGCCGTGGACAATGGGGGAACACCCCTTTTACATTACATCCCTGCCCGTGTATGCTTGACAGAGACATTCCCGAACCGGTAACTTGAAAAAACATCGAGCGCCCGTAGCTCAATTGGACAGAGCATCGGTCTTCGGAACCGAGGGTTAGAGGTTCGAGTCCTCTCGGGCGTGTTGGCGACTTCGGCGGACACTCGCCGACACGTCTTGACAAGTGGTCGCTTTGTCAAGATAGCGTCAAATATTGTGTGCAAGTCAATAGGAATTCCCCAAAAGATTATTTACTCAAACTGACCGATTTTGTAGTCCCTTGGGGACGAAAGATTTGTAACCCCGTCCGTAAGGGCGGGGTCTGGGATGCCGCCGATGAGATGTAAGCCCCTTTAAGGGCGACAGATAGGTTTAGATGACGTCGTATCGCCCCTGCCGGGGCTTGGCTGGAAGTGGGCCGATCTTTTCCCCGGCCCTCACGGGCCGGGCTACAAATCTTTTCGCCCTAACGGGCTGAAAAGCAAGAAGTTACAATAAATACACGACAAAATCGGTCAGTTTGAGTTATTTAGACGTTCGTCGGCGCCAAGCCCAGCCATTGCAATGGCTGGGCTTCGGGCATCGGCCTCCGAGAGGTCCTTGACTGATTTAAGAAAGGCGGTTGCATTGTCATTCGTGGCGCGGGTGTCTCGCCCGTATTGGTCTCGCCCGTATGGGTCTCGCCCGTATGGGTCTCGCCCGTATGGGTCTCGCCCGTATGGGTCTCGCCCGTATGGGTCTCGCCCGTGATCAGGCGTATGTACGTAAATTTGCACAAGATAAGCAACATGGGCGAGACCCATACAGGCAAGCTGCCCATGCCACATTCAGGCGACAACGCAACCGCCTCTTTGAGTAGTATCAACTCTTGACAGATGTGCAGGTGGGGGGATAGTGTGCGGCTATGGGTGAGTTCCCGGGGATACGCGAGGACACATACGGAAAGCGCATATAAAAACGAGCCTGCGCCCGACGGCGGAAGGGTAATTATGTGCGCATACGGAAATAATGAAGAAGCGTCAAAAAGCATACAGGAGTAAAAAATGACGACCACTAAGATCAAGGCTGCGGCAGCATGCGCGGTGGTGTCGGCGGTCGGGTTGCTCGTAGGCGCAACAGCCGACAGCATTCCGGCGGGGGGAATGTCGGATTCCGAGCGGCGCGAGATGATCGAGCGGGTTGAAAAGTCCGTCATCGACGCCGTAGGATGGTTGCAAAGATGCACTCAGATGCGGGAAAAGAGACGTACAAAAAGCGTAAGGAGACCGTTGAATGGCCTTTCGGTAACATAAAGCAGAATCTGAA
>JAXHSV010000250.1:0-4133 GCA_034190305.1 Planctomycetota bacterium
GATGGCAGAACGAATCCGCCTGAAACTCAAACTCGGTTCGTCGGCGCTCACCGCAGGCGGTTCGGCGGCGCTGACCGCAGGCGGTTCGGCGGCGCTCACCGCAGGCAGTTCGGCGGCGCTCACCGCAGGCGGTTCGGCGGCGCTGACAGAAGGCGGTCCGACGATAGAGGTCTCCCGCAGGCAACTCAAGCAGTTTGTTTTTCCAACCGGTCCGACCAAATCGAAGGACCTGGTCAGGCTGACCTTCCGTAACACAGATACAATCTTCGGCCGGTTCGCCGATGAGAAACTGACCGTCAACAGTAAGATCGGCCTGGTTACGGTCCTTTGCCGCGATGTCGCCAAGGCCGAATTCAACGCCGCCGCTCCGGGACAGGCCAAACTGACCATTCGGGACGGGACCGCCTTGGCGGGAAAACTCGCCGACGATTACATCAAGTTCAAAATCGAACCAGGCCCCGTTCTCAAAATCTTCACCGGACACATCGAATCGATCACCGGTGCTGCGATGAGGTCGCCCGGCGCAAACACCCAATCCCCTGCGCCGTCACCAACCACGCACACCGGCCGAATTACAATTAGCGAAGAACCGCTTTCAGCCGACAAGCGGGCCAACATAAAAGCCGAAATCGATGAGTGGAAAAACACCCTAGCCAAAACCAGGGCAGAACGGGCCAAGGTTGAAGCGGAAATGAAAGAAATCCGTGCAAAAGATGATGATGGAAAAGATGCTCGCGGCCTTGAGCGACAGGGAAGAAAAGGCCAGGAAAATGCTGTCCGAGGCGTAGGCATTTTTGAAAAAATCCGGTGGCCGGTCGGGGTAACAAGGTACTTTGGCAGGTCGATGGCTGCATCCCGGTCCTCATATAATTTCTCATTCCCATCTCCGTCTCATTTGCGCCCATTGTCTGATTTATCCAACGACTGATTGACATTCGTGCCCGGTTCAGCGACCTTATCGGTTATGGAATATTCGGGAACCAAAGCAATGGCGGTGGGGGTCATTAAAAGGCTTCGCAAGGCTGGGCACGAGGCGCTTTTGGCCGGCGGATGCGTGCGCGATATACTGATGGGGCATCGTCCCTCCGACTACGACGTAGCCACCAGCGCCACGCCGCTACAGGTTAAACGCCTCTTCGGTCACGTGCTGATGGTCGGGGCGAAGTTCGGCGTGGCAATGGTTATCATCAAAGGCAGGACGGTGGAAGTAACGACATTTCGCAGCGACCTGTCATACTCCGACGGACGAAGGCCCGACGGCGTGAAATTTGTTACAGCCCGCGAGGACGCAAAGCGGCGGGACTTCACAATCAACGGCATGTTTTACGACCCGATTTCCGACAGAGTGATTGATTACGTCGGCGGGCGGTCAGACCTCAGCGCCGGCTTGATTCGCACCATCGGCGATCCCGCTCATCGGTTCGCCGAAGATTACCTGCGCATGCTGCGGGCAGTGCGATTCGCCGTACGCTTCGGTTTCCGAATCGACCGGACCACCTCCGATGCGATTGGGCGGAACGCCGGGCGGATTACGCAAATCAGCGGAGAACGAATTCACGACGAGTTGGCAAAAATGCTTGCCGATCCGTCGGCAACAGCGGCATTGAAACACCTTTACAAACTCGGCCTGCTCGAGGCGATCCTTCCGGAGGTGTTTGAAAAGCCCGCAATTTGGCCGGTTTCATTCAGGCGGGTCGAGGTGCTCGGACGAAGGCGCGACGTGCTGTTGACGCTGGCGGCGATGCTGTGCGACCTGCCGGCCAAAGACATCCGTGGGATTGTCCGCCGATGGGGCGGTTCGAACGATATGCGCGATTCACTCGTCTGGACAGGAAAACATCTGGATAGCTGGCGAGCCGTTTCGGAAATGTCGCTGGCTGAATTTAAACGATTACTTGCACACAGGGACTTCAGGCGTCTGAAGACGCTTTGGCGCATCGAGGAGCGCGCCGCCACGGGCCATTTAAGCCGTTTTCGGAAAATTCGTCAAAAGATTAAACAAATCGACCCGAAACAGATAACCCCGCCACCGCTTGTTACGGGCAAAGACCTTAAGAGAATGAGCGTCGCCGAAGGTCCGACGCTTGGGCGGATCCTCCGGACGCTGTATGATATGCAGTTGAACGAACGGATTACCGACCGGCGGGGAGCGATGCAGATGGCGAAGGCCCTGATCGCCGAATGCTGAATGCTTTTCTATTCTTCGAATTTCCTGACCGCCAAGACGACGTTGTGCCCGCCGAATCCAAAGGAACTGGAAATCGCAGCCTTCACATCCACCTGTCGTTTTTCCAGAGGACAGTAGTCCAGGTCGCATTCGTCGTCGGGGTTTTCGAGGTTGAGCGTCGGGGGAACCCAGCCGGTCTGGATGGCTTTGACTGTCGCTACCATTTCCACCCCTCCGCTTGCGCCCAGAAGGTGGCCTATGGCGCTCTTGGTGGAGGAGATAACCAACCCGTCGCGCGCGTGGTCGCCGAAGACTTCCTTTATCGCGCGAGTCTCCATAATATCGTTGAGTTGCGTACTTGTGCCGTGGGCGTTGATATAATTAACCTGACTGGGCGCCAGTTCCGCATCGACCAGAGCCTGGCGAATCGCACCGGCAGCGCCTTGCCCGGTCGGATCCGGTGCGGTAATGTGGGAAGCGTCGCAGGTGGTGCCGTACCCGACAATCTCGGCGAGGATATCGGCCCGGCGGTTGAGGGCGTGATTTATCTCTTCCAGGATTACGATTCCGGCGCCCTCCGCCAGGATAAACCCGTCGCGGTCCTTATCGAAAGGCCTGGAAGCGTGCTGAGGGTCGTCGTTGCGCGTGGAAAGTGCCTTGAGGGCGCAAAAACTCCCCAATCCGATTTCGATAAGAGCCGCCTCCGACCCGCCTGTAATCATCACGTCGGCGTGGTTTTGCTGGATAAGGCGCATCGCGTCGCCTATGGCGTTTCCCGCCGATGCGCAGGCAGTGGCGACGGAGCTGTTGGGGCCTCGCAGTCCCCAGAGGATGCCCACGTTCGCGCTTGCGGCGTTGACCATCAGTTTGGGGACGGTGAAAGGGCTTATTCGCCCCGGTCCGCCATTCAGAAGCCTGTCATGCTGGATTTGCAGCGTTTCCAGTCCCCCGATTCCGCTGCCTATCAGCACGCCGCAACGATCCTTGTCGGTTGCATCGAAGTCGATACCGCTGTCGGTTACAGCCTCGATAGCAGCACCGACGGCGAACTGGGCGAAGCGGTCCAGTCGTTTCAACTCGCGCTTATCGATATACTCCGTAGGGACGCCGGTCCAGTCGATCACCTCGCCGCCTATGCGTGAGGCATATCCTTCGGTATCGAACCGTGCAATATGCCTGACGCCGCTGCGACCTTCCAGCAGGTCCGTCCAGAAATTATCAACGTCATGGGCAAGCGGATTGACCGTACCCAGACCGGTAATGACTACCCGGCGTTTCATCATTGTGCGGCGCCTTCCCGTGGTCGTCTCTGACCGCCATAGAACACCTCGGCGCTTATGTGCACGCTGCGAGGGGCGCAGCGGCAGCGCCCGTCGCATCGCGTTATTCGGAACCCTTCTTACCGTGTTCCTTGATGTAATCAATGGCCTGGCCTACGGTTTGGATTTTCTCGGCCTCTTCATCGGGGATGCTCATCTCGAACTCATCCTCGAACTCCATGACCAGTTCCACCGTATCCAGTGAGTCGGCGTTCAAGTCGTTGACGAACGACGTTTCGCGGGTAATCTCGCTTTTATCGACGCCCATTTGTTCGCTGACAATCTCTATGACCTTTTCTTCAATTTCGTTGGCCACTATCTTCTCCTCAAAGCAAATCCTTAATTCCAAACTCCCGGTCCACCGGAACCGTCCCGTCCGGACCCTGGTCGTAAATGTCGCGGTACTATAGCGGGCGGAGCGGCTGCTTGCAACATGTCGGATGCAACAGTTCCCGCCCGGAAATTTTATTTACATATGCAGCCCGCCGTCCACACTGATTATCTGCCCGGTTATATAAGTCGCGTCGTCGCAGGCAAGGAACGCCACCACCCTGGCTACGTCGGAAGGTTGCCCCATCTTTTTCAACGGGATCAGGTCCAGGGCGATATCCTTTGCCTGCTGCGGAAGGGCGTCGGTCATCTCCGTA
>JAXHSV010000251.1:0-4095 GCA_034190305.1 Planctomycetota bacterium
GCACCACGTATGGAACGTGCTGCTGGATTAACGCACCGGCCTCGGAAGCGGCGTACTGCTCGAGCGGTTTGTCCCTGTCTGTAAGCACCATCCACCGAGGGTCATTAAATTTCAACCTAGTTGTCACTGTTTTTTCCTTTCATTCCTTCCTGCGGCAGTCAGGTCTTCAAGAATTCGCAGGCATACATGTAACGTCCGCGGCACGTGAAAGCAGCCCTTCCATTTACCACCTTTCAAGTCCAGAAAGACTTCACCGGCACGGTCGAGGTAGCCGAACCATTCTCCGAACTCGCTGTCGCCGAATCGGTCCCAGGTATATTCGTGAATTTTCTCGAACCACTGGGCGAATTCTTTCCGTCCTGTATGCTTGTATGCAAGCAAAGTCGCCGCCAGCGCCTCGCCGTGAACCCACCAGAGTTTTCGGTCCCACTCCAACTGTTCCGGCGGATTGCCGAGAGAATCGCGGTAATAGAAAAATCCGCCGTATTTGCTGTCCCATCCGAACTCGAGCATATCGGGAATCGCCTCTACGGCGGCGGTAACGATGTCGCCGGCGCCCCATTTCTCTCCGGCGGAGATTAGGAACCACAGGCACTCCAGCGCATGGCCGGGGAGGATCACCCGGCCGGCGAAGGTGTCGGGGTGCGAACCGTCGGGCGCGACGTTATCGAAAACCAGACCGGCCTTGCGATCCACGTGCAGGTCGAGGATTCTCCGGGCCGACGCCAGCCCGCAGCTGCGAAACAGAGGCTTCTCAATCGCCGAATCCAGTTCCTGCGAGACGTTAACGTTAATCATGTCGAAGACCATTGATTCGGTCGGTCTGACGCCGGGAATGAATCCGTTGCGCGGCTCTTCTTTGGTAACGAGCCATTGATGAATGCCGCGATAGGTTTTCATCGCCAGGTCGCGCGCCCAGTCGGCTTCGGACCCGGCTGCGGCGAAATACTCGCCCAGACCCATCGCGCAAAAAAAAGTCGCTGAAGATGCGGGGCTTGGCGTAGGCTTTCCCGTCCCGCTCCAGGGCGAAATAGATGCGCCCGTTCTCGTCGAATCCGTGGTCGCGGATGAATTCGGCCCCAAGCCGGGCAAGGTCAAGCCATGACTCATCCTGTCGAAAATGACGATACATCTTCGAGAGCACCCAGACCTGCCGGCCCTGAAGCCACATGAACTTGTCGGTGTCGTACACATCTCCTTTTCGGTTCAGGCAGGTGAAGTATCCGCCGCATTGGCGGTCGGGCGAGTGTCGAACCCAGAACGGCAGAACGTCATTGAGGAGTTTGTCGCGATAGAAGTCAGCGTATCGGGCGACGTCCATTTTATTGACCTTTCCGGAGGGTGTTTCAGGAGCGGCATTATTCAAAGAATTCAAAGCAAGTCAAGTGCGCCTTTCCGCCGCTCGGCGAACAGCCCAGGTCAGTTGGTGGGTCTTGACCGCATCGGCGTGGGTGCAGCGGACAGCCGACGCATCGCCGGTGCGGACTGCGCGGATAAACGTTTCGGCCTCGGACAGATAAGGATCGTCGTCGGCGAAGTCCAGAGTTTCAACATTTTCGCTGCCGGGATAGCGGACGTGGAGACGGCATCGGCCGTAAGGGTCTTTTAAGGCGATTCGCAGACCGTCGCCCCACACCTCCAGTTCGGCGAGGTATTTTTTTCGGTGCAGAAGTATGCCGTGGGTCAGCGAACCGACTGCCCCGTTTGTGAAACGCCACACCGCCGCTGTGGCGCGGGGGATGCGATACTCGTCGGGAATGTCCGCTTCGATTGACCTGCCGTCCGAACCGGCGGGGACCTTGGTAAGTTGACTCGCCGCTTCGCCGCCGGGAATACTCACAGCAAGGATGGTGGATAGGTCTATGTCGCCTGCGATGTACCTCGCCAGGTCGCAGAAGTGCGTAGCCTGTTCGACGATAGGCCCGCCGGTGCGGCGAATGTCCCACCAGACCTTGCTGGCGATTTCGGTGTAGGCGCAGTTGTAGCGGGCGACGAACGCGCGGATTCCGCCGGGAGTTTCTGCGAGGATTTCCTTCATTTTTTCGACCGCCCGGCTGTAACGGAACATGTATCCTACCGAGACGATCAGTCCGCCTTCTGCGGCGCGGGCCAGGGCGTCGGCGACGGGCGCAACCTCTTCCGGCGGAGCGGACGAGAGCGGTTTTTCAATAAACATGTGCACGCCGGCGGATGCACAGGTCAGTTCGATATCTTTCGGCGCCTCGGCTGTTCCGTGCGCCTCTGGAGGAAGAGCGATAAAGACCGCGTCGGGTCCGGCCCGCTCCAGCATCCGCCGATAATCGGCGAAGATTTCGGCATCAGCGTACATATCGCCCGCCGGTCCGCTACGGCGGGCAGCCAGGCGTCTCTCCGCCAAGGGAGTGTTCAAATCGGCAATGCCGACGATGCGGACGTCGCCGATTTTCTCCAGCCGGGAGGCATGGTCCCACGGTCCTTCCCCGCCGCCGAAGTTGGCGTTACCCGCACCGATAAAGGCGATTTTCAATTGCTCCGGCATGCGAAGTTCCTTCATCCGACAGTTCCGTTGACCGGTTCATTGTATGCAGTTTACTTGATACGTCGGGAGAGAAAACCTGATTTTTCTTTTTTGCTTTCCGCAATAAGAGTTATATAAAATGCCTGTTTCTGTATTGAATAAGCGGACTTCTTACGGGGAAGCAATAATGCCACAAACCCCTACGGTAAGCAAAGACGAGATAATCGCCGGTCTGAAGCGAGTGGGCCTCAAGGCGGGATGCGGCGTGATAGTTCATTCGTCTCTCAAGACCTTCGGACGCGGAGTCCGCGCGCGGACGATTATTGAGTCATTGATGGAGGTGGTAACGCCCGAGGGGACGATCCTGATGCCGTCGTTTAATCACGGCAGGGCTTTCAGAAAAGGCGCTCCGGGATATTTCGATCCGCTCACGACACCGACGGCCAGCGGGGCGATTGCGGAGATGTTCTGGCGCCGGCCTGGGGTGCTGCGGAGCCTGAACCCGACGCATTAATTCGCCGCCTGGGGCAAAAACGCCGGGCGATATACCGAGTTCCATCATCGAACGCTGACAATGGGACCTGAATCTCCTCTGGGCCTGCTGGCGTCCGACGGCGGATACGCGCTGATGCTGGGAACGACTTACCACACCAATACTTATCACCATGTCGTCGAATCGTTCCACAACGTCGGGTGTTTAAGCAAGCGACGGGAAGCAATGCCGATGAGGTTGCCTGACGGAAGGATGGTCGAAGGGCGAACGTGGCGCTGCCGGGAAGGGCAATGCCCCATTTTTGACGTCGCCCCGCCGTTATATGCCGAAGAAATGAGCAAGGTCCACGTCGAGGATCACATCGGACCGGCCCGTGTGCTGTTCTTCCGTCTTGCGCCGGATTGTTTCGACGTTGTAACCGACGCAATCAGGCACGGGCGCGGCGGCTTGGGACCTTGCAGCAAGTGCAGGATGGGTCCGGGATGGACGGATTTCACCACCGAGTCGGACTGGGACGAGCAGAATAATTGCCTCAAGCCGGACTCGCCGGCATGGGAATACTGACACCTTCAAAAGGAAAATCGATGCCGGAAGATAATACGATTCAGGGGCACGCAGCCCACGTAAAAGTGGCTGAAAATCTCGGTATCAAGGACCGCATTGACAGGCCTATAAAGGTCGTCTTTCTTGGCGCAGGAAGCATGTTCCTTGAGCCTCTTTCCAAGGATGTGCTGAACATCGGCGGCGCCGATGAAGGTCAGTTCGCCCTTGTCGATATCGACCAAGACCGACTTGAGATGGCCGAAGCCTTGACCAAAATCGTCGTCGAGCGAATGGGCAAATCCGGCGGCTGGTCGGTTACCGCCACGACCGACCGGCGGGAAGCACTTGCCGGCGCCGACTACATCATCAACTGCATCGAGGTCAGCGGCGAGAATTGCGTCCGCTTCGATAACGGAATCCCCTTGAGATACGGTGTGGACCAGTGCATCGGCGACACGATCGGGCCCGGCGGGCTGTACTCACTGTTTGAACAAACTCTCTTTCTGAGGTCGCTACTCTTCCTTTGATGCCAAAATTTCGTGTGGTCATGACGGTACCTGTT
>JAXHSV010000252.1:0-4052 GCA_034190305.1 Planctomycetota bacterium
CATGGACGAATGGGTCATCGGCGAGTCCGAGGCGCCCTTTGACCATCCGCTGTCGTTCGCCAAGGCCGACATGGAATTATGCTTCAACCGCATCCGGGACGAACTGGCCATGCCCCAAAAGTGGGCGTTCTTAAGAGACAGGTCCATCGCGTTGACCAGACGGGCGACCAGAGGTAACTGCTCGGTCGGTCCTATAGGTCCGCAGATACCGACGGGATTGTCCGCCGTCGCCCGGCGCCACGCTTCTGTGTATTCCAGCGCTTCGGCCAGGTAAAACTCCGCCAGCGTGTCGTAGAACACAACCTTGAAACCCTCCCGCGACATCGCAAGCATGTCGTCAGCGGTCAGTTTGGCGGCGTCGGTCAGTATTTCCTTGTCAAGCGTTGTGTAGTCCCACCAGTCCGGGGCGATCTTACTCAAAGGTCTGGCCATTTCTTCGTTCTCCTCTTAATCCGTTTGTTGGTTATTTCGTTGCTGCAATAATATTGCGACACAGAGACGCAGAGGGACAGAGAACTAAAAAAAGAATATTTTTTCTCTCTGTCCCTCTGCGTCTCTGTGTCGTACTTTTTTTATCCTCGAACTACCAAATCGCCCAGCGATTTACTGAGCGGGTCGAAATCCTCTGCGCCGAAGCCGAGGTGCGAATGTCTTATCCATCCCTCGGCGTAATCGAATCGGCCTGACATCCCGCCGACGCTTTTCGACATCTCCACCATCGTATTGAGGTAGGAGTTGTGTCCCTGGCTCTCGTCCAGCCATTCCTTCTGGCTTCGATGAGAGGCGAGGGCTTCTCGTTTCCGTTCGATGACAGAGGAGATATCGACGTAAAGGTCCGGCTCGATAGGCCTTCTGTACTGGTCGTTCAGTCCCCAGGGAAGGGCGTGATACAAGGCCGTCTCATCGCCTGTGGGGGCGACGGCCGGGTCGGTGATGAAATTTCGCATGTTCCGGCAGAAGGCGGCGGTTACCGCCAGGCGGGAGACGTTGACGTGATCCTCCATGTAATCCTGCGGCGAGGGGAGGAGCAATATATCAGGTCTTACCAGGCGGATAATCGCGCAGAGTTTGGCGGTCAGCGACGGGGTGTAATAGATTTGAAGGTCATCGACGAGGGGTTCGTGAAAGGTCGCTCCGAGATGCCCGGCGGCTGCGCGGGCTTCGGCTGTTCGGACCGCAATAACTTCGTCGTAGTCCATCGTGGCTGTGCCGCACGAGCCGTTGGCGACGTTCATATAATGCAGTTCGTAACCCGCCTCGCCAAGCAGAATCAACGTCCCCGCCATCATCAGTTCGATGTCGTCCGGATGGGCTGCGGCTGCGAATGCGACTTTGCTCATATTCGATTCTCCTCTCCGCCTAATATTGCCGGTATAATACGGGTTCAGGCGTCTGGCTTCCAGAACTTACAGAGATTCCCATATAGTCGGAATTCGCCGTTAAGGCGACGCGATGGTGCTGATTTACGATATAACGAAGGCGAAAAAGTGAGACGACCGTCGGACTTTGGACTTCTTATATCCGAAATCTGTGGTATAATTTGATATACAGGTGTTTTGAGAATTCAACTATCTTTCGTCAGGTTTGCTGCGATTTTAGCTTTTCCTGTCCGAGGATAAAACAAGGAGGCGTCAATGGTGCAACGGTTAACTTTGGCTGTCGTTTGCGTCGCCCTGCTTACGCTGGTCGTCGTCCCGGTCGGCGGCGAGGAGGTGGTTCTCAGCGAGGCGCCCGCCTATCGCTGGACTCACGGTTGCAGCCCCACGACAGGGATAATAATCATGGGATACTGGGACGCCTTCGGTTATTCGGACCTGATTCCCGGCTCAAACAGTTGGTCTTCGAACCAGGCGGTGATTAAGAACGCAATCGCCAGCCCGGAGCATGTGGCCGACTATGCGCTGTATGACGACGTTAACGACGCGGGCGACCCTTTTCCCTATACGGACAAATCCGAGTTGGGAGGGGCGCATACGAATAATTGTATGGCCGATTTTATGCGAACCTCTTTCAGCAGTGAAGGGCTTACGTATGCTTCGACCTGGACGAGCAAAATTGCTTTGGGAATTCAGTCCTACACTTCCTGGCGCGGGTACAGTTTTACGGCCGGGGGTAATTATTCTTCCACGCCCACTATAGATGACTTCAAACACGAGATTCTCATGGGCCGACCCGTGAAATTCAGCGTGGACTCCGACGGCGACGGCGAAACGGATCACTCCGTAGCAGCAATCGGTTTTCGCTACACGAACGGCTACTGGGAATATGCCTGCCGTGACACGTGGAGCACCTCATCAACGCCCCGCTGGGAACGATTCCGCCCAGCCTCCAGTTCCTACTCCTGGGGTATCAACGGATGGAACAGTTTTCGTCCCGCCGGGACATTCCGTGACACGATGTGGACGTCCGCCGGCGGAGACTGGGATGATGCAGGATGGAGCACCGGCACGCCAAACCAATTGTCGTATGCATCCATTACCGACAATGCGAGTATCACGATTTCGTCCAACGCCAAGGCCAAGTACGTCATGAATCGCGGAAACATGGATATTCAGAGCGGTACGCTTACGGTTGGAACACTTGCTTCCGCCGGGGCTGTAAACCAGTCGGGCGGGGCTGTTAATGCAGCGGATACTGTGGCGATAGGCAAAAACGGCATCTATACTCTTTCCGGCGGCGTCCTGGAAGTCAATTCCGAATTGGACGTATCGGGCCAGTTCAATCTTGCCTCTGCCTCTGCTGATGTCGTTGTGGAAAACCGACTGTCCTTTGAAACCGGAAGTACGTTCACCTCCGTTCCCGATGCGACAATTCACATGACCGGTGCATCCTTCGGGAACGAAAGCACCAGTTCATCCGACCTGACCGGGCTTAGGAATCTGACGCTTATTTTCGAGGGCGGCAGTGAGGATTTTGATCCATTCGAGTCCGCCGGTGAAGACATGGGGGCGGTGGTGGCTGGATTTGACAACAACTTCGCGCTGGGCACTCTGCAACTGGGCGGGGTTGACATCGGGCAGATTCAACTGGTCGATAATTTCGACAACCAATCCGGCTGGGTCGGCAGTGAGGCCTTATACGTCGCAAACCTGATACTCGGTGCCGGTTCAACGCTCGACCTGAACGGCCTAAACCTCTATTACTACACCGGCGAGATTAGCGGAACCGTTCTGGAAGAAGGAGGCGCGCTGGCGCCGATTGAATGGATCAAAGGCGATGCCAACTGGGACATCAAGGTGGAAGGTTCCGACCTGAACCTCCTGCTGACCGGTTGGGGCACAGGTACGCAATGGGACGAAGGCGACTTCAATGGTGACGGCGTCGTGGACGGTTCGGACCTGAATTTCCTGCTGACCAACTGGACCTACCCTCCGGCCTCGGCGTCGGCTGTTCCCGAACCCGCTTCCGCGATGTTACTGTTGTCAGGAGGAGTCCTGGTGCTGTTCCGACGAGGACGGAAGTAGTTCACTAACGCTTCGGCGTGGCAAGGCCGGCGACGATGGCGCTTCTGTGCCTCGGTGCGTTGGCGTTGATTCATCGCAGGCGGGCAGGCAGGTAAGTAAGCAGGTGGGGGCGTCTTTGGGGCCGATGCCCGAAGCCCAGCCGTCGCAATGGTTGGGCTTGGAGTCAACGAGCGCCCTAAATCATCTTCGGGGGGAACCCCGATTTTCCACGGCAGGTGGGTGGCGCCTTCAAGCGAAGCTTGTAGGTGCATGCCGCGAAAGCCTGAATGACCGCTCCCTGGCGGTCGCGGCTCGTTGGGTGCAGACCCATTTGAATGCTTTTTCGTTCACTTGCCTGCTGGCGGGAATCCGCGTGCCCGTCCGGGCACGCAAACGTGAACACGATTGTTAATACAGTGGGCGATATAGCGCCCCCGTGAAGTTTTTTACAAGTGAATAGAAGGCAAAACAGGGACTAGGGATTTGGAACTAGGCTCTGTCTCAAAACTGTAGATATCCATTGATTATAGCCGATGTATGGCAGAAACGCATGAAAGACATGAAAGAAAGGAGACTTTATGCTTCGACATCGGCTTACGGATGAGCAAT
>JAXHSV010000253.1:0-4012 GCA_034190305.1 Planctomycetota bacterium
TGCCTTTAACGGTATCGTCACAGCTTGTTCGCCTTGACGTACCTGTGATGATCGGCGTATCCGTGTTAACATGGGTTCTCGCCGCCGATGGCGTGATCGGTCGATGGGAGGGCCTGCTTCTATTGACCGCTTTTATAGCCTACACGGCGATATTGATCCGCATGGGAAAGAAGCAACAAATGTCCGTGGACCAATCTGTCCCGAACAAGACAATCAGCCGGAAACGGGAGCGATTCCTCGTGCCGCTTTTGCTGGTGCCGGCAGGGCTGGTCCTTCTGGTACTGGGGTCCCGATGGCTTGTGCATGGGGCGGTCGATCTTGCACGCCTCCTGGGAGTCAGCGAACTGCTTATCGGCCTGACAGTTGTGGCTGTGGGCACGTCTCTTCCCGAACTGGCGACATCCGTCGTCGCCGGCGTTCGAGGAGAGCGGGATATTGCCGTAGGAAATATCGTCGGAAGTAACATCTTCAATATCCTGGCGGTGCTTGGGGGATCTGCGGTTGCGTCCACAGCAGGAGTGGCGGTGTCGCAAACGCCCCTGCATTTTGACCTTCCTGTCATGGTGGCTGTGGCGATTGCCTGTCTGCCGATCTTCTTCACGGGTGGAAGGATCTCGCGGTTGGAAGGGGTGTTGTTTCTGGGTTATTACCTGGCCTACTTGATGTATTTGCTCCTTGGCGCCTCGCGGCACGCGGCGCTGCCGGCATACAGCATGGTGATGCTATTCTTCGTGCTGCGCGACAACGACGGTACAAACACCAGCGGCAGTGAATGGACATCTCGCGCAAGCAGTGACGCGGCTGACGGACCAGGTTGATCAACTCACGCAGGAGGTTCGGCATCTTCGGGAACAATTGGAGCAGGCGGGCCTGGTTCAAAAATGGCGTTTTCGGGTAACATATTGTTTTGTAACAGGCCCCCGCTTCAGCGGGGGTGATCAAGACCCATCCGCCCACACCCCCCCTTTTTTCTCTTTCCCACCCCAAAAGAGCGAGGAAGAAAAGGGGGTGGGGATTAACGAAAGACCACCTTGCACCCCCGCTAAAGCAGGGGCCTGTTACAAAACATTGAATGAAAATCTTTTGCATCATAAGTGTTACCCTGAATTGAACCAGGCCTTTTCCGCCCGTTTTTTAAAAATCTGTCCACACCTGCCTGCCGGTTGCACAGAAGGCGGCGATTCGACAGAGCAATTCGAATATCTGCGCCCCTTATTTCAAAGACGGCGGACCCAGGGATCGACGACTTCGGTCAGGGTCTTTTGAATTAGGCTCTGTCTCAAAAGTAATTTTCAGCCGCGTCAGCGGCGCCTTTCTTAGCCCCGTCCGGAAGGGCGGGGAAAAGAGCGACGCCGAATATCCAACCCCCGTATGGGACGTCTTAATGCTGTTACCGTAAGAGTTTGTGCCTGAATCAAGACGCCTCTACGAGGCTGGGTTCGGACCGGACATTTTCCACGGGCTTACCCGCCCGTGGCTAAGAAAAACGCCGCTGACGCGGCTGAAAGAGGAGTTTTAAGACAGAGCCTGGAAAACCTGCGATACAGTAGAGTCATAATATATTACGCAGATTGTTCAAGTTACTTATTTTACCAGTCGATAGAGATAGAGCAGATGGACTTGGGTTACTTTGGAGTTTATTATGAGCGCAATAAACTATAGTCCTCCTGATCGGCGCCGTTATCCGCGCACTCATCTTCATATGATGCTGCATGGAGTCCGGCTGGACCCAGACGGCGGGGATGTCCAGAACACCCTCCATATGGTTGATATTTCTCGCGGTGGAATGGGCGTAGTGAGTGATCACTGGCTTTATCCGGGCCAGAGGATCGTCGTGTCTATCCCGCTGCACCCGGAGGGTGGACAAAACAATCTAAACGCCACGGTAGTCCGTTGCCAAAAGGTCGAGGAGGGGTACCGTACCGGTCTGGAATTCGATCCTTCCGCCCTGGGTCTGACCGCTTATGAAGCGCCGGCAGCGATGGCTGCATAAAGACGGCAAAGGCGGCAAGGACCATATCGGAAGGGCGACGAGGGCGCGTGTTTCATACGTGGCGGATTGTTTGCTCACCAATCCGCTGTGTTTGCATCATCATTTCTTGACTCTTACGCGGGCGAATAATATATTATTTCCGTTGGCGTGCGGTTTTTTCCTGCTCCCAACAGGCGGTGCTTTCTGGGGAATAGTGTAACGGTAGCACGACTGACTCTGGATCAGTTAGTCAAGGTTCGAATCCTTGTTCCCCAGTATATTTCTTTTACCTTCACCCGGCGGATTGAACGCAGATGAAGTTGCCAACCTTATCGTCATATCGCTTGTTGAGTTAAAAAATTTGCATCGGGGGCGGATTTGACGCTTTTCAATTTACGAAGTTTTCTATATAACTTCCCACTTTAGTATCCGGGCGACAAGGAAATGTGGAATCATATTAATTCTCAAAGGAGCGGCGGATGAAAAGTGGTTTATTGGTGTTTGCGGTTGTGTCGATATCGGCTTTGGGTTCTGCTTTTGCGGGCGATACCGAAAAGTCCGACGCACATTGCGGTATCTGTGATTTCAAGAAACAAGCCAAAGAGGCGCTCCCATGGCTTGAATGGGGCGCCGAGTTGCGTCTCCGCGCGATCTGGGACAAGAACGTCCGGTCATGCGATGACTCTGCCGAGGGGAACGAACGGTTTTGGCAGCGGTATCGCGGACGTCTCTGGACCACTTCGACTCTGGCTGATAATCTGAAACTCAACTTCGGCGCGGCGTGGGAGATGAGAAACTATTGCCGTCCGGAAGGAATGCGCGACACCGATTTCGACGAAGTTGTCTTCGAAACATTGAACATCGAATGGTCCAAAGCCTTAGGCCTGCCGCTGCGTGTAAAAGTTGGCCGGCAGAACCTGGGCGACCTGAACAGGTGGCTTTTTGCCGAAGGCACGCCGCTGGACGGTTCACGAACGTGGTATTTCGACGCAGCCCGCTTCACGTATGAACTGGCCGAGCGCAAAACCACCGTCGATGTGGTCTATATCAACCAGTACTCCGATTCCGACAAGTGGCTGCCGCCGATTAACGATCACATCGACAGGCACTTATTGGAGAACGACGAGCGGGCCGTTGTTCTGTACGTCAAGAACAAGTCGCTGGATAAAACACAGATTGACGGTTACTACATCTGGCGCAGGACCTGGCGCGAATTGGACAATGGCTGGGATTCCGACTTGTCAACCATCGGAGGGCGGATCGCCGGCGATATCGACGACCACTGGAAATACTACGCAGAGCTTGCCACTCAGGTCGGCTCCAAGGACGGATTTCACGTCTCCGCCATGGGCGGTAACAGCCGGATTAGTTACCACCTTAACGACGAATTAAACAATAACTTCCGCCTCGGATATGAATACCGCAGCGCCGGGCGCCATCCGAGGGAGAACTTCGACATCCTCTGGGGACGCTGGACGTACATAAGCAACATATACGTTGACTATCTCGGTTCACTGGAAAACAATTTCGAAATGTTCAGCAATTTGCATCGCGTGAACTTCGGCTGGTCGTGCGAGCCGACAAAGAAACTTTCGGTACATGCCGATTATAATCTTCTATTTGCCGACGATAATCAGAGTGACGATTTGGGTGAACGCTTTTCCCAAAGCGGCTGCCTCAGGGGACATCTGTTCGCCGGTCTGCTGAAATACAAATTCAACGAGCACGTCAGCGGACATCTGATTGGCGAATTACTCTTGCCCGGTGATTACTACACCGACATGAGCAACGATCCTGCGATATTCCTCAGGTATGAATTGATGTTCAGGTTCTGAAAATTTTCATCGAAGGTCGGTGAGGGTTTTCGTCCCGCCGACACGGGGCTTGTGGGCGTATTGACGGGAATTCAGAACCCTCCGGGGGGCAGCAGTTCCCCTAACGTGGATCATCCCATTGCAATGGCTGGGCCTGGAGCCGACGAACGTCTAAATAATCTTTTTGGGAATTCCCACTGACTTACACACAATATTTGACGCTATC
>JAXHSV010000254.1:0-3958 GCA_034190305.1 Planctomycetota bacterium
CGACTAGCAAGGGCCAACAACCCCATGCCCGCGCCCCGCCGATCAATAGCGCCTCTTCGACCGTATGAACACCTCCGGTTTGTATGAAATCTCCTTGACCACTTCTTTCACCGACGACAGTCTCCTTCGTCGAAAGTTGCCCACCGCTCAGTTCATAACGGCCTTCGGAAGGTGACGAGGGAGTATATACGACGTTGGACGTCACCGAGCCGTCCGACCCGTTGGTTATCGCGCCCCATGGATACGGATAGAATCGTTGTGATGGTCTTGATTCACCGATGGCAAGCGTTCCCTCGACCGTGTGGACTCCGCCGGTCTGGATGAATTCACCCCGCCCAGCCTCTCCCACTGAAGTCCGCCCGGTTGAAACCTTTCCACCCATCAAGTTATAGGTACCGAGCGACGAGTCAAGGCTGTAAGACCTATCGTAGGGTAGATCTCCGACCTTCAATTCCCCGCCAACATTGCTGATTCCGCCGATTTGGGTGAAGTTCCCACTGCCGAGTCCATGGCCCACGGTGATGTCCGCCGTGAATAGTCTGCCGCCAATCAGTGTATATGAACCGGGTGCCTCGTTCATCCCGCCAAGGTATATTGACTGTTCGACCGTGGCGGTTCCACCCGTCTGAAGAACAGTACTTGCATGGAATTGCTCTAAAGGATAAGGGCAGAGGGTAGAACCCATAATGCTGATTTGCTTTGCCAGGGCGTTTCCGTATGCGATTACGGCTATACCGCTGTTGTGGACGTAGGCCGAATCCTCAAGGCTCGGTACGCCGGCAGTCCAGTTGGCATCATCGAACCAGTCGCCCGGCGTGGCAGGGTCGTGCCGCCACCAGGTACCGTCCCAGTAGGTGTCAGCCCAGGCTGTCGTGATGGTCATTGAAAAGACTACAGCACAGATTAAAGACAATACGAATCGTCGAGAGTACAACATGCCTTTTCCCCTTTCAAAACATCGCGCCCCAAAACCCAATGAACACATTAGCTACATAAAATATTATTATACCCCATATGGCGCCCCTTCGTCAATTGAATTCCATTTATTGACACCACCCCATAGACGTGGTAGCCTTCCTCGCTCACTGGAAGACGTAAGTTATGAAAGAGGCAATTGCCAAAGCGAAAGCGCTGATCGAGGCGCTGGGTTACATTCAGCGTTTCGCGGGCAAAACCGTCGTAATCAAGATCGGCGGGGCTGTGATGGACAACGATCAGACCCTGAACGATTTGCTGACCGACGTGGTGTTTATGAACACCGTGGGCATGCGCCCCGTAATCGTCCACGGCGGCGGAAAGGCCATCAGCAAGGCGATGGAGAACCACGGTCTGGAGGTCCAGTTCGTCCAAGGCCGGCGATATACCGACCAGCGAACGCTGACCGTCGTCGAGCACGTCCTGTGCAACGAAATCAACCGCCGGATCGTAACGTCCATTCAGAACCTGGGTTCCTCGGCCATGGCCCTACACACGCTCGGCAGTTGCGTTCTTTTCGGTGAGCGATTATTTCTCAATGAAGACGGGCGGAAGATCGATCTTGGTCAGGTCGGGCGGATTAATGAGGTTAACTCCCGTTTGATTGAACTTCTCTGCCAGGCCGACACGATACCGGTCCTTGCCCCGCTGGCGCGCGACCGGGCGGGGGGAAAACTCAACTGCAACGCCGACACCGCCGCCGGCGAGGTCGCCGCAGCCCTGAAGGCCGACAAGTTTATCGTCGTTTCCGATACCCACGGCATCCGCGCTGACGAATCCGACCCTGAAAGCCGAATCAGCGATGCAACCGAAGAGCAAATCCGGAAAATGATCGATGCCGGAACAATCGCCGGCGGAATGCTTCCGAAGGTGGAGGCATGCCTGCTCGCACTGGACGCAGGCGTCGGACGCGCCCACATCATCGACGGGCGATTCGCACACTCGCTGCTTCTGGAAATATTCACCGACGAGGGAATCGGAACGGTTGTGCATAAATAGGGAGTAGGGGTTAGGGAATAGGGTTCAGGGAAAAGATAGAAAAAAAAAGATGAAAGATTTCGTTAACATTGCGGATTTCTCCGGTGAGCAATTGAAGAGCCTGCTTAAGCGTGCGATTGCGGACAAGGAACTCTTTCGCGCCGGGCGATTGCCGGCTACGTGCATCAGGAAGGTTCTGGCAATTGTCTTCGAAAAACCGTCGCTGCGGACGCGGGTTAGTTTTGAGGCTGCTATTGTTCAACTCGGCGGAGCGGCAATCAATCTGACCGAAGCAGACATAGGTCTGGGCAAACGTGAACCGGTCTCCGACGTGGCGACCGTTCTGGGCGGAATGTGCGACGCCGTAACGGCTCGGACCTTCAGTCACGATACGGTCCTGGGCCTGGCCGAGTACTGCTCCGCGCCGGTAATCAACGCGCTGACCGATTATTGCCACCCCTGCCAGGCGATGGCCGACGCCATGACGGCGACGGAAATCTTCGGCGACCTTGCCGGGCGGAAACTCGCTTTCATCGGCGACGGAAACAACGTCGCCCGTTCGCTGGCGACGCTGTGCGCCAAACTGGAGATGGAATTTGCTATCGCCTGCCCGGAAGGTTACGAACTTCAAGGCCAATTCGAGGGGAACGTTACGCAAACCCGCGACCCGCGTGAAGCCGTCGCCGACGCGTCAATTATCTATACGGATACATGGGTTTCGATGGGCCAGGAAGACGAAAAAGACGAGCGCATCGCAGTATTCAAGCCCTACCAGGTCAATGCCGAACTTCTTGCCGCCGCTCCGAGCGATGCCGTCGTCATGCACTGTCTGCCAGCCTACCGTGGGTATGAAATTACCGATGAAGTGATGTCCGCTCACGCCGAAACAATCTTCGCCGAGGCCGAAAACCGACTGCACTTCCAGCGAACGCTGCTGCACGTCCTCGTGGCTGAAGGTGGAATCAACTGATTTCGGAGATGTGGATTATCCTTATCAAAACGAGGCGGTTGCGTTTTCGTCTGAATGTGGCATGGGCGTCTCGCCCATGTTGCTTATCTTGTGTAAATTTACGTCCATACGACTGATCACGGGGCGAGACGCCCGTGCCACGAACGACAACGAAACCGCCCCCAGGGCGTAGGATTGTAGGTTGACGAATATCTACTCGTGAGACATAATGGAAAGCGAAGGTGGATGATAAAATCATAAAGAAGTATCAAGCCTACTTTTTGCATCGCGGCGAGTGGCGGGGAGCGTGGACCGACGACGTTCCCGGCGCTCTGGCGCAGGGAAAAACACTAAACAAGGCCGGGGAAAATCTTAAGGATGATATTTCCCTGATGCTCGAACCAGGGGACATGGATGGCCTTCCTGCAATTACAGGAGAATCGTTATGACACAGACACCGCCGCCTCCTTATCCGCCGGAAGACAAATCGAAATGGTTCTATTATGATGAACCAGCAGAGGCTCGGGCCGGTTACAACACAAGTCCTCCTGGGGATGATTCAGAGCAGCTCAGTGAGTGCTTCTACACTGGTTTGGCGCGACGGCATGGAGAATTGGACCCCTGTTGGTGCGATACCTGAGTTTTCCTATGCATTAAGCAGCAGCGACAAAAACAAAGAAGTCGTCTTTGGCCTGAATATGGCGGGCGTGGTTGTTTTCATTATTTTGCTGCTGTGCTGCATCCCCCTCTGCTGGTTGCCATGGGTCATTGACAGCCTAAAAGCCAAGAATGTCTAGTGGAATGAAAGATCGAGCACTCAATCCAAAGACGGATTGCATCAGTTTTCTCGGCTCTCACTCACGTGTATGGGCGCGCGTGCGGAGCCTTTATTTTTATATACTTCGCATTTTTGCCGCGGGGCTTTTTCTGATCTACTGCTTCTGGTGGGTATTCTGGTTGGTGCGGGGTAAATTACCGCCGGCGCTGTTCCTGGCGATTACCGGTCTGCCGTCGCCCACGACCGGTTGTACGCGAAGCCTGCAAAGCCTCCTTCAG
>JAXHSV010000255.1:0-3944 GCA_034190305.1 Planctomycetota bacterium
TTCCTGGACCGCCGCCGCGCGGCGGCGTTCGGCTTCTCGCTTCGCCTCACGCTCGGCGGTCTTGCGGGCCTGCTCGTCGTCGATCTGCGAAATGGCCCGCTGCTTTTCCTGCTCGACGAGTTTGTTCTCGGCCTCCAAATCGACCGAATCGTCAAACAGACTCTTAATCCAGTTCCACGCCTTCTTAGCCCCAGACTTGATACGCTCCCACGTCCTGGCGAAGAAGCCCACGAACCCATACCAGGCCTTGGCGAAGAACGCGGCGGTCTCGATCCAGCCGACCTCCAGTGCGTGCCAGACAACCTCGACGACGGCCAGCAGGCCGTGCCATGCGTCGTAGCCGATCTTGATGAAGAAATTGCGGAAGTTCAGCCAGGCCTTCTCGAGGAAGTTCACGCCGCGCGTCCATTCCATCTTGAGCGTCAGCCACAGGACCTTCACGGCCAGGGAAATGTCCCCGGCTGCCAGCGCGTCGGCGATGCCCCGGTAGGCGGTGAGCACGTCGTCCTTGAGGACGCCGAACTTCTCGCCCAGCCAGGTCAGTGCTTTGCCGCCTGCGCCGCTCGCATATATAAGGTATGCCCACATCGCCGCCGCAAATGGCATGTCCATCCGATACCAGCGAGCCAGGAAAAGAAACTCGCCGCTGGTCGCGAGGACCACCCCGGCCAGCATACCGGACAGCGGGCTGAATTGGCGTCGGGCGAATGCGTAGGTGATCATCACAGCCAACAGACCGGCCAATGCCGAAACCAGGCGTCCTCCAAGTTCGGCGCTGCCGGTGAGTTTCCATCCGGCTGCTGTCAACCAGAAATACGGCGCCGGCTTGTCGTAGTACACCTGGCCGTCGAGGTGCGGGACAATCCAATCGCCGCTATCCAGCATATGACGGACAATCAACGCACATCGAGCCTCTTCGGGGTCGGCTAGCGGCAACGATTGGATCCTGAACAGAAACAACCCTCCACAAAGCAGAATCAGCAGCGCAAGATGCGCAGCCGTACTCGGCGCAGCGTGTTTGTCGCGAGGATACCTCTTTTTCGGCGTGGCAACCTTGTTTTGTTTCACGCCGCCGCTGGTGCATTGCGTTTCCATCGTTGCCAGAATAGCCGTAGAACCTGAAGGGAGACTGAAAACAATACCGCCTTCGTGGAAATGCAAGGAAACAACGGTCTGTTGGTTCTTACATGGTGGCCAGGGGCAGCCAAACGGTAACGTCAGTTCCGTCAGCGGGGTCAGATGTGATTTCGATGTCGCCACCGTGGCGTTGGGCAATCAGGCGTGCTATCGCCAATCCCAACCCCGTCCCGCCTGTGGCGTGCGCACGCGCCGAATCCACACGGTAGAAACGATCGAACAAGTGGCCCAGCGCATCCGGCGGTATGTTCCCGCCGTCGTCGTGTATGCAAACGCTCACCCTGGTGCTGCTTGAATGACTGAGCGATATGCGTACCGTACCCCCGACTGGGCCATGCGTGATTGCGTTATCCAGCAAGTTACTGAACAACTGAACCAATGCCGCGTAATCGCCTTGCAGATTTGTTGCCGGCAGGTTCTCGCGGCGGCATGCCCGATCGGACGCAGACCCCAATGAACAATGAGTATAGCCGCAATCGTTGATCCAGCGACGATGCTCCCTCCAAGGATTACGAGCATCTTCAGGAATTCGCTCATCTCGTGATACGCATGATGGCTCGAATAAGCCACTACGATATTCACGTTTCCACGCGAATTGGGGCGACGCATCCAGATGGCCCGATACTCTTCTTTCTCCCGTCGCATATTGAAGAACACCTGCCTGCCGAGTTCGGGCCGGTCCGAAACGGGCAATTCCCGGAGCCGGCGACCGTACTTACTGGCGGGCGGATCACCGGCGATCAGGTCCGATGCTTTTCCGTCCAGCCAGACTCGATACCGTGCAGTTTCTTCGTTCCCAGCGCCTTTCATAAGAGAATGGATTTCATTCTGGAGTTCCCGGGCATCATGAAACTCCTCCAGGTCAGCGAGAACGCCGCCTGCCATTGCCCGAAGTGTCCGGTCAATGTTGGATAAGAGACTCTCACGCAATTCGTAGTACGCCACAGCAGAGATCGTCGTAATCACGGCAACGAGTACGACGATCACCAGGAGTGATATTCGCCATTTCAGCGGGAGTGGTTTCACGTGGAGGTGTCTTCCAAAAGATAACCTTGACCTCGAAGCGTATGGATAAACTCGCTGCCGCCGGCGGGAGCGAGCTTTCGCCGCAGCGAGGATATGTACACCTCTGTAACATTGGAAAACCTTTCGGAGTTAAAATCGTACAGATGCTCCAGAATCTCTTCCTTGGAAACAACCTGCCCGGCCCGCATTGCGAGGTATTCCAACAGCCGATATTCCATCGCTGACAGCAGAATCTTTTTACCATGAAAACTGACTACGCGAGAAGCCGTGTTGACGGACAATTCACCAACCTTGATTACCGGGTTTGGCCGATCATATGCGCGACGCACCAGCGCCTTGCATCGGGCGATCAGTTCGCCCATGTCAAACGGCTTGGTGAGGTAGTCGTCGCTGCCCGTCTCCAGGCCCTCAACTATATCATCGGCGGCGTCGCGAGCGGTTAGAATCAAGACCGGCACGATGCTTCCCTTGGCCCGAAGGTCCCGGAGTATCTCCATGCCGCTAATCGCCGGAAGCATCAAATCGAGGATGATCAAGTCGTACGGATTCGTCATGGCCATATGCCGACCATCCTCGCCATCGGTAGAGATATCAACGACAAACAATGCCTCCTCTTCCAGGACTTTGGCAATATTTCTCGCCAGTCGCTGCTCATCTTCAACAATCAGTACGCGCATAAGCAGTTTTTCCCGCAAAGACTCTCATCTTCCTCAACCACGTGGTTCATTCCATTATCACTGCCAAGGTCCCTTCTGTGCAAGATTTCCGGCGGTTATTATCGCGGATGAATCCTGAAGGCAACCTGAAAGGAAAGTTAGCAGACAGAGTTTGATTTCAGTAAGCCCTGTCAAACCGGATTCGGTGACAGCAGCAGAGTAACGCGACAGATCGGCGGCGACTGCAGATCGTAGTAGGTGGCAGCCCAGAGGCCCGCCTGCTTACGAAGGAGCGTGAATTTGTCGTATCGGAAACGGAAGTCCAGGCCGGAACTAACCCCGTGGCAGCGGCGGAAGCAGACCGTCGCCATCATCTCGACGGCGTTGGCGAACATGCCGCCGGCAATGTCAATTTCGCATGGACATAGCACGGGAAATTACGGCTGTGAGGCGTATTGCAGCCGCTGGCGGAAACATTGTGGGATTTTACGCACAAGCATCAGGATTTTAGCCTAAATCAGACAGTAAAGCCCATCTGAACGCCCGTTCCCATCGTTCTTTTTTCCATCTGTTGCCGTTTTGATCTCGAAATCCGCCCCCACCTGTTTATCTCTGAAAGTTACAACGCAACCGCCTTTCAGCTTCCGGAAATATTTTGTCGATTTCGTGGATTTTCGGTATAATTGTCTTAATTAGCATTGTTGGCGGGAAGCTGACAGTGATGACATTTACAAAGGAGGAACAATGGTTGCTCATGTTATCAAATCTGCGCCAAAACGCTGTATTGCATTGCTGCTCGGACCGAAGTGGTCCGTCTTGTTTTTAGTGTCGGTGATTGCCGCTTGCCCACAGGTATCAAAGTCGCAGCAGGACTTCGACTGGCCGCTGCTTTTCGACTGATGCGTTGCTCCGGTCCACGCCGGTGGTACATATTCGCCTTTAACTCTTCCGAGCGGGTTTCACGCCGTTCACGAGGAGATTACTCCCGCACCTTTGCCCGGCGCGAGGATACGCTGGCAATGGTCCAGCAGGTTCGAGCGCACGGCGCCCCGGCGGTAAATGGCGCATTCGTCGGTAACTACATGTATTATCCCGGCGCCAGTGACAGATCGAATCCCTATCCCA
>JAXHSV010000256.1:0-3938 GCA_034190305.1 Planctomycetota bacterium
ATAACGCCAGACCCAGCCCAGCCATAGCCATGGCTGGGCTGTAATGTCCGCTCTTCGACCGATTTTACGAAAACCTGCGTTTGTCCGCTTTCGGAACTTACACAAAATACTTGACGCTATCCCCTGTGAGTTACTTTGTTCGCGTTATTCGCCCCGGCCTGGATGAGGCGGGCCGTCAGTTCGCGGACTTCCTCGACGCCGCCGAAAGGAAGTGTCTTCTGGATGCTCATCCCGCCGTGAAAGGCGAGATTGCCGTGGTAGCGTTTCATGCAATCGAATACGTCCATCACCTCCGGCTGGAATGGGTTGAACAGTCGCAGCCCCATCTCCACAAGGTCGCCAAAAAGTTCCTGTACCTTGCCGCAGGAGTGCTGTGAGACATATTTTCCGGCGTCGCGGGCGGCTGCATACATCCTTGCAAGGCGCGGTTTGATGAACCGCCGCCAGAACTTCGGACCCATAATCAGCCCGACCTGCGAGCCGTAGTCGTCGCCGAAGTGGACGCAGTCAACGTCCAGTTTTAGGCCGTTGCGGATTATCGACATGTTGTGCTCGCAGATGGCGTCGAATATCTCATCGACAAACGCCGGACGCTCTATCATGTCTATCAGGAGGTTTTCCATGCCGCGCATCGTCCATGCCCGTTCATACAGGCTGAAGCCTATGGCGAACCGACTGAAGCGGTCAGGTGCTGCTGCGATTTTCTCGGCCAGGCCTGCGTACCATTTCGGATCGTCAGGTTCGGGGAATTCGTAGCCGGACAATGTCGGTTCTTTCAAAGGCCAGTCTTCGGGGACGCCGATGTCTTTGTCCACAGTGCGGTCCCATGTAACGCCGTAGTGGTCGCGGATGTGGTTTTCGTCGATCTTGATAAATCCCTGGATGCCCGGTGAGACGCTGACGAAATGGCCGTCGAGGAACACTGAAAGGTCATCGACGCCGAGGTTTTCTTTGAGGCGTTCGGCGCACTTGATGGTCAGGTCAACATGCCAGGGCACATACGCAGGCTGGCGGAACTCCATCGCGTCAAGGATAACGTCTCGCTTTGTCATGCCGACATGCTAGCACAGGCCGGGCGGCGCCTTCAACAACCCTTGTTCAGGCCACCCGTCGTTCGTAGAAAAGGGTCGCACATAAGTAGTGTCTGAATGGTAAAATAACTCAAACTAACCGATTTTGTAGTAGCCCGGCAGGGCGAAAGATTCATAGTCCTGCATGCAGGTCAGTGAGGGCGGGGTTTGAGGCGCCGTCAATAAATTGCAAGCCCCGGCGGGGGCGGCAGATATGATTCAAGGGCGACGTGTCACCCCTTATGGGTCCGAATCCTAATATTATTGTCGCTCTTCCCCCGATCCTTACCTGCCTACCGGCAGGCAGGTGCACGCGGATGCGAGAATCTCCTCGCTCTGCGGGGGAATAATGTTGCCAGGGGGACGATGTTGAAGCATATATCCCCCGGCAGTGCCGGGGGCTTTTCTCGTTCGGAGCGGAGCGTTTCTCAGGGATTTGCTTCGCTCATCCCTGGGCCTTTGGAAACCCCGCCCTGCTGCCTTGCCGGTGGTCCTCCCGTTCCTGGTTTTCCCTCGTCGGTGTTGCGGAAAATCCGCGTTGTGGGATAGGCGAAATCAATGCGAGGATTCTCCAGGAATGCATGCAGGATGTTCCTGGATATACGGTGGGCGGTGGCGCGGCGCTGCCTTACGGGCGAGATGTATCGCAGCGTCAGTTCGACGCCGTTGTCGGCGATGTTCGTATAGACGATCGGGCGAAGATGTTCGTAACGTATGGCGTACTGAGACTGCATCTGCTCGATCCGGCGTTTGACCTCGCTTTCGATTTTATCCGCCTCGATCTCCGCCTTCTCGAGCAGGAGTTTCTCTGCCTGCTCCCAGTCACTCTCAAAAGTGACGACGGTGGACAGTTCGTTCCAGATGAAGGGAAAGCCCTTGCTGTAATTGTACACCGGATGCCGTATGAGCATGCTGTTGGGAATAATCAGCATCCTGCCGGTGCTCTGGTCGGCCTTGACCCAGTTACCGACCTCCATCATCGACGTCTGGAAGACGCTTACGCCGATTACGTCGCCGACCCTCTTGTCGATTTCGATACGGTCGCCGATGTCAAAAGGGCGGCGGACGACAAGCAGCACCCAACCGGCGATGCAGACCAGCGTTTCCTGGAGGGACAGCGCCACACCGGCGCCGACTATGCCCAGAAATATACCGAAGTCCTGAATCCCGCTTACCCATATGAACGCTGCTGCAATAACGAATACGACGATCCCGATCCAGGAAGACGCCATGCGGGCTTTGTGACGCGCCTCGATGCTGACTCCGCTCTTGATGAAGGCATGCCGTGCGGCAGTGACCAGGATGTAGATTGCGGCGGCCACCCCGAAAGTCCAGAGGGATTTTTCAAGCAGCGTTCTGACTCGGCCTGCCGGTTCGCCGGCGCCGGCAAACAGTACACCAGTCCATACTCGGACCAGAACGAACAGCAGCACGAAAAGAACGCTCATCGCCAGCAGCCGGGAATGTTTTCTCGGCGCGCCTGAAGAGAGGATTTTGCGTCTGAGTATCGCGTATGTCAGGACAGCCAACAAGACGGAAAGGAAAGACCAGATTGAGGCCCGTATTACTTCATTGGCGACCCAGGTCGTAAGATTCTGCCATATCGTCAGAGCCATTTCTTCTTCCTGAAATAGACAATCATTCCAGCAGCTATTACGAGCATCATCGCCAAGGCAACCGGATAGGCCCAGACCCATTTCAATTCAGGCATGTGCTCAAAGTTCATACCATAGATGCCCGCGATGAACGTAAGTGGTATGAAAATGCTCGCCATGATCGTCAGCACCTTCATCACCTCATTCATGCGGTTACTGAGGCTGGAGAGATACGTATCCAGCATCCCGGCGAGCATGTCGCGGAACGTCTCCATCGTATCGATGACCTGCACAGTGTGGTCGTAAACGTCCCGCAGGTACAAACCGGTCGCATCGCTTATCAACGATGATTCAGCCCTTCCCATGCCGTGGGCAACTTCACGCAGAGGCCATATTGATTTGCGAATGAAAAGGCTCTCCCTTTTGAGTTTGTGTATCTCTTGAAGTGTCTTCTGGCTTGGAGTCGATATCAATTCGTTTTCAATCTCTTCAATTTTATCGCCCAACTTTTCCAGCACTATGAAATATCCGTCCACTATTGCGTCAATGAGGCTGTAGGCGAGGTAATCGGCGCCCATTTTCCGAATACGTCCTTTACCGGTGCGGATGCGGTCGCGAATCGGGTCAAAAACATCGCCTTCCCGTTCCTGGAATGAGATAACGAAGTTCGAACCGATAATCAAACTGACCTGTTCGATCAAAATCTCCCCATTTTCACCGTCCCACTGAAGCATCTTAAGGACAAGATATATGTAGTCTGCATAATCCTCCATCTTCGGACGCTGGTCGGCATTAAGGATGTCCTCCTGTACAAGGGGATGCAAGCCGAACCTTTCGCTCAGAGTCCGCACGAGAGTTTCGTCATGAATGCTGCTGATGTTTATCCAGGTTACGGAGGGTTTATCCTTGAAAACAAAGCAGTCTTCGACCTTTTTGAATGGTTTTTCCAGGAACTGCTCACCGTCGTAATCCATGACGGTGATTCGGACGGCTTCTGGCTTTTTCTCGCCTGTATATACGGGCGTGCCCGGCGGCAGGCCGCGTTTTTTCGATCTGCTCCTGATCAGTTTTCGCATGTTGGGCTCCTCTAATAGATCATAATAGTACCACCATAACTTATGGTCATCAACGCTGCTTCGGGCGGATGGAACCGGGGGGAAATTAATGGTTGGGATACAGGGGAACCAAAGCCGACGGATAGCTATCCGTCGGCTTTAGATGTTACCGGCCATTGCTGCTCTGCGAAGTAGCATCGACCCTCCGTAGTCCCTGG
>JAXHSV010000257.1:0-3914 GCA_034190305.1 Planctomycetota bacterium
CAAGTCGAACGGTTCATCGGCGGCGCTGAATGTGTCCGTCAGGCCCGGCGCTTCGGCTGGCCAGGACGCCACTTCCGCATCGTCGCGATTGACTATCAGTACGTCGCCGAGGCGTTGAAAACGGAAGATATTCTTCTTGGCCCGGGCGTATTCGGCCATCTGGCCGTGACGGTCGAGGTGGTTTGGGTGGAGATTGGTAACGACCGCTACGTGCGGGCTTCGCCCGAGCAGCGGAAGGTAAGTCAGCTGGAAACTGGACAGTTCCAGGACGACGACGTGGTCCGGTTCGATCTCCGGCAGGTTCTCCAGCAGGCTGACGCCGATGTTTCCGCCGACGTGGGCGATCCTGCCGGCAGAAAGTATAGCGCCGGTCATTGCGGTTGTCGTCGATTTACCGACCGATCCGGTTATCCCTACGACCGGAGCGCAACATCGGGCGAGGAACAGGTTTATCTCGGTCGTCAGTTCGACGCCGGCGCCGCGGGCGGCCCGGAGGTAAGGCGAATCGAACGGGACGGCGGGATTGACAACTACAAGGTCGGGCTTGACAAAATCTTCCAACTCGTGCCCGCCAAGGTGCAGTTTTACATCCATACCCTCGAGTTCGGCCAGTGGTTCGGCGAGTTCTTCGCCGCCCGCCTGGTCGGAAACGGTTACGTCTGCGCCCTGACCGACGAGCCAGCGAGTTACGCCAAGCCCGCCTCCGAACCGGCCCAGACCCATTACCGTTACACGCCTGCCGTTCAGCGCTGTTGTCTTTTTTCGCACTGCACGAACCCGCCAATTCATCTCTAACTTACATTTCAGGCTTTTACCGATCCGTCAGGACCGAGCGTCAGGACCGTCGTCGCATTCAGATCGAAATCCCGCGCCAGTTCATGGACCTGCCCGGAGGTAACGGCGAAGATTCGCTCGATGTGCTCTGCCAGCGGTCGGTACCGGCGGCGATAGACCCAGTCGAATCCCAGCGCAGTGAGCCTGCCCATGGGAAGTTCACCCCTGAGCGTAGCGGTGGATGCGATTTTGTTCGCCGCAGCGGACATTTCCCGGTCCGTCGGGCCTTCCGACATGAATTTATCGTATTCATCTCGCGCGATTTGCAGGGCCTCGGACGCGCGGGCGGGATCGGCGCTGATGAAAGTCATGAATATGCCGGTCCCGTCCAGCGGTTCATACGTGCAGGAGGCCTCTTCGGCAATAGCCGGCTCGACCAGAGCGTAGAACAGCCTGCTTCCGACAACGTCGCCGAGGATCATACTCAGCATCTGCCCGGCATATCGGCGGTCGTCCTGCGCGGACGGGGCCGCCGACATCACGCCGATATGCTGACGCACGAGTCTGGCGTCCACGATTGCGCTGTTCCTGCGCGACCCGGCGCTTTCGGGCGTGTCGCGCGAGACGGAATAATCCTTCCAGCCTCCGCACGCCGAAGACGCCCCGGCGAGGAGGGCGGACCAGTCGAGGTTGCCCGCTGACACCAGCGTTACGTTGCCCGAACTGTAACGCCGGTTGAAATAGTCAAGCATGTCTTCGCGCTTCAACGCCTGGATGGATTCGTTCGTGCCGAGGACGCTGTGCGAGAGCGGGTGGTCCCCGAAATGTTCGGCCATGAGTTTCTCGAACAGGCGAAACTGCGGGCGGTCCTGGTAGAGGGCGATCTCTTCCAGAATGACTTTCTTTTCGGTCTGGAAGTCTTCATCCCGCAAGGCCGGACGCATCATATCGGCCAAAAGGTCCAGGACGCGGTTCTGAAATTCCGGCAGCACTGCGCCGAAATAGACCGTGTTTTCTTCGGAGGTGAAGGCGTTATAGGCAGCGCCCATCTCGTCGAACTCGCGGTTGATGTCGAACGGGCTTCGGCGGTCGGTGCCCTTGAACATCATGTGTTCGAGGAAGTGGCTTACGCCGGAGATCGGAAGCGCGGACGATTCGTCCCTGCTTCCGGTGCGAACGAAAAAACCCAGCGCCATCGAGGCGGCGGCGGGATTGACCTCGGCGATTATCGTCAGTCCGTTGGGAAGGGTCTGCTGCTTGAACTGCATTGGAATCTCCGAACATGTGCTATGCCGGACCCGGCGCTTTCAGTTCGTCAGGCCCGATGGTCAGTATCGTCAGGTTGTCGGCTGGGTAAGCGTGGACGTATTCCATTACGTCATCGACGGTTACGGCGTCAATCGCAGCGGAAATCTCCTCCAGACCCCGCAGCCGGCCCAGGTGATAGAAGTCTCCGGCCAGCGCGTCGGCGCGGGCGGATGTGGATTCGCCCTGCATAATCAGTGCGCTCTTGAGTTGTGTGCGCGCGCGGGCCAGTTCGTCTTCGCCCACGCCGTCGGACAGGCATCGCAACTCGCCGACGGTAACGTCCAGGGTTTCCTGCGCCCGCTGCGGCGTCGTACCGGCATAGACAAACATGCCCGCGTAACCTTTAATGTTGTGATACCGCGCCATCACCGCATAGACCAAAGCCCGCTTCTCGCGGACCTCGGTGAACAGACGGGCGCCCATCCCGCCGCTGAGGATCATCTGCGTTACCCGTGCGGCGTAGTAAAGTTCGTCGTCAATCGTCGCAGCCGGGTACGCCAGTGTTATCTGAACCTGGGCGGTCTCTTTGCTTATGTGCGTTACGCCCTGTTCAGCCGGGCTGGTGGAGACTTCCGCCGGCGCAGGACCGGCCCAATCGCCGAATTGTTTTTCAACCGTTTCGGACAATTCCTCCCAGTCCAACTTACCGGCCACCGCCATGATCGCGCCGCTAGGCGTCAGATGATCTTTCAGGTGCGACCGTAACGGTTTGCCTTTCAGGGCGGCGAGGGATTCCTTCGTCCCCAGCGGGTTCCTTCCGAGCGGCGACGGGTAGAACTTATCGCGCACAAGCACGTGGCAGTTGCGCATCGGTTCATCTTCCAGGCTGTCGAGTGCCTGGGCGACGAGGTCCCGGCAGGGGCAGAAAGTCTCATCGGACAGGCTTGGCCGGCGGAGAATGTCGGCATAGACTTCCAGAACCTTCGGAAGGTTCCTTCCTAATTGAGCGGTCGCAACCAGCAGGTGCTCGCTATGGGCGGCCTCGTGGTGCTGACAGCCCAGCGAATCCAGCACGTCGTTGATTTGATGCGTATCGCGTCCGCCCGCTCCCCTCAGCAGCCAGAACGCGCTCGTAGATGCTGCCCCTGCTCCGGCGGGCGGATCGTGCGCCGAACCAGCCGGTAGTGCAATTGTTACCGCCGATGATGAAACGCCCGGCATCCGCTGGGCTACAAGCGTCAGGCCGTTATCGAACTCGCGTGTGAAAAACTCTTCAGCCACTTTTGATACCTTTCCTGTCAAAGTCCGACCATTGTAACACTATTGGCGACGCTTGCCACCGCCAAGAAGGAAACTTTTCTTTCAGAAAAAGCGGGGGGCGCCCGCCCACCTCCGGCACCCGCCTGCCTCCAGGCAGGTTTCAGCTGCGGGAGGCGGTTGCGTTGTCGTTCGTGGCGCGGGCAAGCTGCCCATGCCACGTACCTGCCGGGGGATAATACGTGTCCCAACGAGACGGCAGGGAGTGCAACTTAGGCCCGAAGGGCCGGGTTGCACGCGGAATACAAACCTTCCGGGGTATATATTTACCCCAACGTTTCAACATCGTCCTCCCCGGCAACATAATTCCCCCGCAGCAAAAAATGTCGGGCACGTATGCCTGACCTACAAACTACAAACTGTGCAAAATGAAAAATCTTCCTGAATCGGGCGCCTCATATAGACTGGTGGTAATTGAGGCTTGGGGACGATATACTTAATCGCTTATGTCAGGCGAATTGATAGAAAATTGTGAGCCGCCGGATGTGGGATTCGAGACGTTTTCAGCGATCCAGTGGGGCTTCAAGCGGGCGCTGGTCAACCCGTTGGCGAATTATCTCCCTTCGGGTCTGACC
>JAXHSV010000258.1:0-3845 GCA_034190305.1 Planctomycetota bacterium
TTCTGGACTGGCACTTCAATCGCCTGACAACCGACCTGCTGGGAGAGGTGAGGCGCCGCCAACAGGGTTACGAGGGTATCGGGCGGGCCATTCTAATCGAGTTCATGCACAGGTGCCTGCGAGCATCCACCTTCACAGGTGTTCCCAGTCCATTGTCGCTTCCGGCCCGACGCTGGCTCCGCAGTCCGTCCGCGAAAGGATCGCGACGCAAAACGGCCAAGGCCGCTTCGGAAGAAGTCCCCGGACAGGTCCAGGTCGCCCAGGACTTCATCCATTCAAATTACCACACGCCCATCAAGCTCGACGACGTATCCGCAGCCGCCGAGACCAGTTCAAACCATCTCGGACGACTCTTTAAGTCCGCCGTCGGAAAAACGCCTATGCAGTATCTTGCGGACGTTCGAATGGAGGCCGCAAGACAACTCCTGCGAACGGACCTGAAAATCGCCGAAGTAGCCAGACTCGTCGGAATCGAAGACCCGTACTACTTCAGCCGGGCGTTCAAGCGAATCGACGGCGTCAGCCCACTACAGCACCGTAGAAAGATGAAAGACGCCTCCTTTTCGTACAGCCATCCCGCCAAGGCACTCAAATCCGGGCTGTAACCAGCTGCGTTGTCAAGGTGTAAAAATCCATCCCGCAAAGCGCTTTAGTCTATTGGCGATTTTAGTGTCCCGTGATATAATTCGATTGTCATAATGGATGTTCGGTCCAGCACAGATTGGGCATGTCTGAAACCCTGAGGCTGGACAAAGGTGAGTCAGGCGGCAATTCAATGAGGAGGTTTTTTGATAAGGAAGGAAGGATGTAAGAGATAAGCAAATTTTTGATTGAGGATTAAATTGCCGGCGCTTAAGACCCTTTGGGACGAAAACGCCGGAACTGGCGGTGTGTTACCGCTGGGGCCGGTTTCGCACGGCGTAGCGCGAAGCGGTGAGAATCTTTTCGAGAGGAGTCTAAGCGGTCTTACATAAGTTCTGCATGGTGGAACAGGCATTCTTGCCTGTTCTTGACGACGACACAGCCTGGAAAGGCTGTGCCACCCCAAAAGACTTACCTGAGACCGCTTAGAGAGAAAAGGAGAGTATAGATGAGAAACACAATCGTATTATTGGCAGTATTGGTGATGTTCGCCGCAGTGGTGCAGGCGGCACCGGTATCCGAGGAATTCGAGTATACCAGCACCGTGCTGAACAACGTTGGTGTTGACGGGAACGGTTTTGCTGTCGGCAGCCAATGGAGTGGTGCGAATGTCTCACTCGCTGACGGATCCTTGGCCTACCCTGCCGGTGTCTCGTTCACGGCGGACGGCAAGCACGTGAGCGACGGCGGCGGATCGGCCAACCGCACACTCCAGGACGGCATAGACTGTGATGCCGACGGCAACGTTTTCTTCGCCAGCGCGCTGTTCAGGGTTGACGGCTCAGCGGCCGATCCGGAAGGTGCGATCATAAACTTTGGCAAATTTCGGTTCGGCGTCTACGATGACAGCCACGACAATTATCTCCACGTTAAAATAGGCAGCACCAAGAGCGGAGTGGCACTCACCCATAATGAAACCTACTTCATCGTTATGAAGTTTGTCAGCAAACCGGGTGATACCTACGACTGGATAGGCGCGAACGCCTACAAGGTGGGTACGGATACGGTCCCTTCGGACGAACCGACTTCATGGAACGTTACCGACAGTTACAAGGCCACAGGGACAGCGACAACCCTGACCTTGGACATAGGGACGCAGCCAACCGGGGATACCATGAATATCGACGGAATCCACACCGGTGGTACCTGGGGCAGCGTCATTCCCGAGCCGGCGACGATGGTTCTGTTGGGAATCGGCGGGATCGGCGTTCTTCTCCGCCGACGCAGGAAGTAATTAATCGGCCGATTTTGGTTGAGTAATTGTATTCACAGCCCGCATAGTTTTCTCGTTCTCCGCGGGCTGTCTGTTTTCTGGAATTCCGAGTCAGGAAATTCGGCTCAGGGGAAGTTGTCCGTGAATCAAACTAGGGGAAGGATAAGGTTGTTTATAGTCGCTAACATGATATTTTAAATGGGAGAAATGCAAATGGTGGTCGCAAAGTCGAAGATAACAGCAGCATGTGCTGTGGTGCTGATGACATGTATAGTTGGCAGTATGGTCGCGGAGACGGCACTGGCGGGGCCGACAATAACCGACTGGTTCTCAACGGGTGGAACGCCTCAGTACAAAGACAACGTAAAAGACCTCATATACAAGATCACGCAGGGAGACAACGTTACATTTTCCGTAACCGCCGGTGGAACCGGGGCGTTGAGTTACCTCTGGCAGGCACTTAAAGGAAGCAAGGTAGTTGCGACCTCTTCTGCCGGTAAAACCTTCAGCTGGACTGTTCCCGATGAGAAGGCTACCTGGGATGTGAAGGTTACCGTCTCGGATTCCGGTTCCAGGAGCAAAACGCATCTGGTTTGGAGCATCACGACCTCCGATGTCAAAACCGTCAGCGCCGGCGCGTCCATTCAAAATGCGATTGACACGCTTCCGGCAGAGGGGGGAATCGTGGAACTGGGCGAAGGGACGTGGATCCTGACCCCTGCTGCCGGCGACGTTGACGTAGGCGTGATAAGAATCATCCAGAGGCACAACGTAACGCTCAGAGGCGCAGGCGCAGATAAGACCGTATTAAAGACCGCTTCGACGGATGTATGTCTGGTTGTGGTCAGTCCTTTGGAGGACAATGATTTTATCATTCACGAGGCCGGAGGTGGCGCGGCGCAACAGGACCCGAGATTGAAGAACGCACCATTCTATAATTATGCTGTCATAAGAGATATTCACTTCATAGGCCCCGGCGTGCGGGTTGAAAGCGGCAAGTCTATATACTCGATCCTGTATGCCAAAATATCAGATTCAGTCATCGAGGATGTAAAGGTTGAAAAGTTCGGCGACGGGATTCTCCTGTACCGCTGCAACTATAATGCGCTTGAGAGAGTAGAGATCGTCGAGAGCAATAGAGGCGGCCTGTTCTTCAGTATGTGTGAAGATAACAGGATCGAAAACTGCCTTTTCGAAAGGGCAAATCGCTGGTACGCGTTCGATCTTAACGGCGGAGGTGTCAGGAACAAGATAATCGGCAACACCTTCAAGGCGAACGGACAGGGTGACCTTAAATTGTACTCGGGGAGTCGGCTCAATGAGATAATCGGTAACACTTTTAACGGGGCGGGCAGCTCAAGCTGCGGCGTCATCATTATGAACGGCGCATGGAATCTAATTCAAGGCAACGTATTCGCCAATCACAAGAAGATCACCGACTACGCAGCCGTTGTTCAGAAGAGCGGCGGCGGAAGCCATCCGCCCGAGTATTACAATCACGATAATAAAGTCATTGACAACTCCTTTTATGACAGCAAGGGTGACGCCGTGCTGCTTGTCGTCGGGGCGCCCATGGAGGTACGCAACAACATCATCGTCAAAAGCGCCGGAAAGGCAATAAACGGGATAGACCCCGTCAACTGTTCCTACAACGACCTGTGGCAAAATGTCGGCGGCGATACGGGCGGAGGAACCGGTTCCATCTCCGCCGATCCGCTATTTGCGGATCCCGCCAACGGGGACTTCCACCTCAAAAGCAAAGTCGGCAGATGGAACCCTGTTTCGGAGCAGTGGGTTACAGACACCGTCAACAGTCCATGTATCGACGCCGGCGACCCAGCCAGTACTTTCTCCGATGAACCCGCACCAAACGGCGGAAGGATAAATATGGGCGCTTACGGCAACACCGACCAGGCATCAAAAACCGAAGTGCCCGCCGAGGTAAAGGGCCGACACGTTTTCTATAACAATTCCGCCTTCGACGGGAATG
>JAXHSV010000259.1:0-3725 GCA_034190305.1 Planctomycetota bacterium
CTTCGCCAACGGCTTAGGCCGATGGGATGCTTCCACGATCATTATGCCGTCGAACGAGCCGTCTTCGGACAACTCGCCCGATGGCATAAAATTAAACTTACACACAATACTTGACGCTATCACATTCAACATCGCCTTGCCGTCCGGCGTTTTTTATGCGATCCTTGTAACGCATGAATAATAAAATACCTTCGTTGTTGATATTCGCCCCGGCTGTGTTCCTCGGAGCGTTCCTGCTTTTTCAGGTTCAGCCGTTGATTGGCAAGTACATCCTCCCGTGGTTCGGTGGAAGCCCGGAGGTGTGGACCACCTGCATGTTGTTCTTCCAGGTGTTCCTGCTAATCGGGTATGCCTATGCACATCTGGTCGTCCGTTATCTTCGCCCCCGCATTCAGTCTGTTGTCCACGTCGTTGTAATTATCGCAGCATTGGCGGTTCTTCCGATTACACCGGCGGCGGCATGGAAACCCCAAGGCCCCGAATACCCGACACTTCGCATCCTGCTGCTTCTGTCGGCCTGTATCGGATTGCCTTACTTTGTTCTCTCTGCCACCGGGCCTCTGATGCAGGGATGGTTCAACCGAACCAACCCGTCCGACTCGCCTTATCGACTTTACTCGCTTTCCAACGCCGGTTCGTTGTTGGCGCTGTTGAGTTATCCTTTTATCGTTGAACCGGCATTGTCGAGGCAGAGTCAGGCTAATCTCTGGTCGTGGAGCCTCGGCGCTTTCGCTGTCTTCGCCGGTATCTGCGCGCTTTGGCTTTGGAAGCATCATCAACCAAAAAAGCCTCCGCCGGACAAAAAGACCGCACATCAAGATGCCGACGACAAAAAGAATTGGGGTCTCCGCCTGCTTTGGCTGGCACTTCCGGCAGGAGCGTCGGTTGAACTGCTGGCGGTAACGAATAAAATCTGCCAGGACGTCGCGGCCATTCCCTTCCTGTGGATACTGCCTCTGTGCCTGTACCTGCTGTCATTCATCATTTGTTTCCACCACGAGAAATGGTATGTCCGTCCGGTATTTCTCGGCGTGTTTATCTTGTCCATCGTAGTGGTCGCGTTGGTGCAGGCATGGGGCTGGAGTGAGGATTTGTCCGTTATTCAGCAGATAGCGATGTACTCGGCTGTGCTCTTTGCCTGCTGCATGGTCTGCCACGGTGAACTGTACCGCCTCAGGCCCGACCCGCGTCACCTGACGGGATACTACCTTATGATAGCGACCGGCGGAGCGATCGGCGGGATTCTCGTCGCCGTTGTGGCGCCGCTGGTGTTTAATACTTACCTCGAACTGCACCTCGGACTGCTGGCGTGCTGCCTGTTCGTGCTGCTGGCCGACAAGGAGTCGGTCCTCCGCCGAAGCCCGCGACGATGGGTTTGGATAGGTTTGATTATTGTCGTCGGCGTCGCGGCAGTCTCGTCTGAAGGGCATAGGGGCGACGCCAACAAGATTGCAATATTGAATTCTCGCAATTTCTTCGGCGTTCTGACCGTATGGGAAAACGACCGGTCCGACCCGGCCATGCACCGCTACATCCTTCAGCACGGCTCGACATTTCACGGATTGCAGTTTGTCGATCCGAAAAAGCACCGCCGACCACTGGCGTACTTCGGCCCCAACAGCGGTGCGGGAGTGGCGATACGATTTTTCCGCCGACAGGAAAACAGACACATCGGTGTCGTCGGACTTGGTGTCGGAACGATTTCCGCATACGGAAAAAAAGGCGACCGCATCCGTTTCTATGAGATTAACCCAGCCGTTGAACAAATCGCCCGCACGCGGTTTTCGTATCTGTCGGATTGCCGGGGCGAAGTGGATGTGATTATGGGCGATGCGAGATTGTCTATGGAGGCAGAGACGCCGCAGGAATTCGACCTGCTGGTCCTCGACGCCTTCAGCGGTGGCGCCGTTCCGGTTCATCTGCTGACAGTGGAAGCATTTGAGATATTCCTTGAGCACCTCAAATCCGACGGCGTTATTGCAATGCACGTCTCTTCGGTGCATCTCGACCTGCAATCGGTAATCTGGAAAATCGCCCGGCGCCTCGGTCTGAAAACAGCATGGATTCAAAACGACGAAAACGACACCGAAGGCATCTTCGCATCGGACTGGATACTCCTGACGCGGGATGAGAGTTTTATAAATCAAAAGGTAATCCAAATCGCCGCCACTCCGCCGAAAAGCGATCTTGCCCGAATCGACCTGTGGACCGACGACCATATCAACCTGTTCCAGATATTAAAACGCTAGGAGAATCTTCTGATGTCCATGACACCACGAGAGCGATGGATTGCGCTGCTTAACCGCGAAAAGCCGGACAGGATACCCACGGACTACTGGGCCACCGACGAGGTAACCCAGCGGCTTTTCAAAGACCTCGAGTGTAATGATACCGAAGCCCTTTACGATAAACTGCACATCGACGGCGTTCGCAATATCGATGCGAAGCGAACGGTAACTCATCATCCCGACGATCCCCAAGCCGATTACTGGGGCCTGCGGCGTAAAGCCGTCAGTTACGGCGTCGGCGAATACTCCGAAGTGGTCAACCACCCGCTGGCCGATGTCAAGACAGTCGAAGATGTCCACGCTTTCAAATGGCCAAGCGCCGACGACCACGACTGGGAAGAATTCGCCCGGCAGGTCGCCGACATTCCGGGCCACCGCGCCGTCCGCTGCGCCCAATACGAACCGTACCTTCTCTATTGCCAGATGCGAGGAATGGAACAGGCTTTTGTTGACCTGCTCGTCGAGCCGGAGATCGCAGAAGCAATCTTCACGCACCTGTTCGACTACCATTACGCCCTCAACGAGCGGATGTGGGACATCGCCGATGGGCGGGTTGACCTTACATACGTAGCCGAGGACCTCGGCAGCCAGAACGGGTTACTGATAGGCCTGGAGCAAATCCGCAAATTCATCCTTCCGAACCAGAAGAAAATGGCCGACCTTGCCAGGAGCCACGGTATCCACGTTTTTTACCATACCGACGGAGCCGCCCGCGACGTAATCCCCGATTTGATCGAAGTAACCGGTATCGAAGTTCTCAATCCTATCCAGTGGCGCTGCCCGGGCATGGAGCGCGAAGGACTGGTGCGCGACTTCGGCGACAGGATCGCCTTCCACGGCGCGGTGGACAACCAACAGACACTCGCGTTCGGTTCGGTCGATGACGTGCGGCAAGAGGTACTGGACAACATCCGCATCTTCGCCCCTGCCAGATGGTTCTGCGCCCCCTGCCACAACACTCAACCAGTTTCGCCGACCGAAAATATCATAGCGATGTACGAAACAATCTGGGAAAATGGAAAACTCTGATTGCCGATCATACCATACGCCGACTCGTACCGGCTGGGAACGATGGGGAACGATTCGGAACGGCTTGGAATGATTCGGAACGATTGGGAACAAAACGGAAAGATTTGGAATAATTCGGAAAGGTTTGGAAAGATTCGAAAAGTTTGGGAAAGAAATAAATTCCTGTATCTCATTGTGGCCCAATTATTTGCGCTTTTCGAGGTCATTTTTACACCCGGTTTTAAAAATCAGTCCACGAATTACACGAATTGCACGAATTATTCCGGCGTATATAACCTGTGTGCCGTCGGGAGATAAACGAGCCGCGACCGTAAGGGAGCGGTCATGTTTGACCAACATCGTTGAGTCAAACCCGCTCGTTTCCACTCGCGGCTAGCCGCGACCGGTAGGGAGCGGGATTCTGTCGAA
>JAXHSV010000026.1:0-19353 GCA_034190305.1 Planctomycetota bacterium
TTCAGTTGCAAGCCGTACGACCCGGACGTGGTGCGGGATTTCTCCCAGCGATACTTCAGGGGTACGCACAGCGTCCTTCAAGTCAGCATGAGGCGATAAGATGATCGAAATACGCTGGTGCTCAGATATCGAAGATTGTCGGCAGGTTTGGGGACGGCTGATACATCCGAGGCGGCTCTTCGATTCCTGGGACGTCCGTTTTTGCTTCCAGAAACACTATCGAAACCCGCCCAGGTTCCTCGTCGCCTGGTTTGGCCGACATCCGGTGGGACTTCTGCCCCTCAGCCGGATTGACGAATACGGATACTACGGATATTTCCCGGGCGAGACGTGGGCGGGTAAGACGTGGATGGAGCAGAACCGGATTCCGGCAGATTCCACCCGGACACGTTGTGAAATGCTGGCGCATTGCCCCGATGAAACGCATCTGCGATACCTCACCAATGAGTCGGTCAAATGCCTGGACGGTGCGGCAGTTGATGAGACTGGGTATTTTTTCTACCCGGATGAATTCGGTTTCAGCATGGACAGGTATTGGAATGTGTTCTCCGGCAAATCACGCAAGCGGCTGGGGCTGGAGTTGGCCCGTTGGGATGAGGCGGGGTTGAAGTATCGCTTCGGTCGGCTGGCCGACGTGGAGTGGATGTTCCAGGCCAATCTTGAGAGTTTCGGCGAGCGATCCTACTTTCATGACGAGAGGTTCCTGAGGGCGTTTGAAGACCTGCTCCGGTTGCTTGAGGGGTGGGGCCGGCTTCGCATAACCAGCGCGATGGTCGGCGGAAGGCTTGCCGCGGTTGACGTGGGCGCCGTTGTCGAAGGACGGTACACCGTCCTGGCCGGCGGGACGGATGGCGAATTCACGGGGATCGCCAAAGCGATCAATTTACATCACATGGAGTGGGCGTGTCGCTGCCGGCTGCGGGAGGTTGATTTTCTGTGCGGGGACTTCGGATGGAAGGAAAGATTTCACCTTCGTCCTAACGCCCTGTATGCCTGGAGCAATTCCGTGGTTCGCACGGTTAACGAGCCTCGGAGAGCGGTAAATGTCCTCGGTTGATTCCAGAGTGCTCGTTGTTGGAACGACATCGGACTATGTCGAATATATTCTAGAGGCGTTTCCGGGCAGGGCCTTGTTCGTAACTCATCCGGAGGTTAGAAATGCTGCTCGGGAACCCGCTCCTGAGGTTGGAGTCGAGGTTCTCGCCGACCTTCGTGACGCCGATGCCGTTGAAGACGCCATTGTCAGGCACCTGCAACGGAAGCGATTAAATCTAAGCGGGATCGCTTGTTTCGATTGCGAGTCGATGGAACTGTCGGCCATTCTGGGTGAGCGATTCGGCCTGCCGTATCCTTCGCCGAGGGCCGTGCTTCTTTGCCGCGACAAACTCCGATGCAAGCAGGTGTGGCTGCGGGCCGGCGTGTCGTGCCCCCGGACCAGACGGGTCAGCGATGTCGCCGATGTGGCGAACTTCCTGGCCGATTGCGGAGGCCCAATCGTCCTAAAACCACTGACCGGAAGCGGCAGCGAGTTGGTCTTCCGGTGTGACGACCAACGAGCAGGCGCCGAGGCGTTCGGCGTGCTGCGAGAAGGCCTGGCGTCGCGAGCGGACCGGCGGATGTACCGCTGCCTTGCAGAGAGCGGCGCTGCGCCGGTAATTGCCGAGCAGTATATATCCGGTACGGAATACAGCCTCGACGCCGTCGTGGACCGGGGCGGCGTGGAAGTCATTCGAGTGGCGAGGAAGTATCACAGAAAGGGTCCGCCGTTCGGGACGATTCGTGCGTACGAGTTGCCGGCGGCGCCGTCGGGTATTGCTTCGGCGAACCTGGCCGACATGGTGTTTCAGGCCGCTAATGCCCTGGGGTTGAACCGGGCTATGTGCATGATCGATTTCGTTGTGCAAGACGGGCGGGTGATATTCATTGAGATAGCCCCCAGGCCCGGCGGGGATTGCCTGCCGGCATTGATTCGTCAGAGCAGCGGGCTGGATATCCTGGGCGCGCATCTGGACTTTGCCGAGGGCAGACCTCTGCGAATTCCGCCTGCGGATCGCTGGGAGCGTCTGGTAGGCTTGCGAATTCACGCCGACAGGGAAGGTTTCGTCGAGTCGATACGCGCGGATGACCTCGACCACGACAAGCGGATTCGTGAAGTAAAGTTCCTTCGCACCAGGGAAGAAAAGGTCCAAATTCCGCCGAAGGACTATGACTCGTGGCTTCTGGGGCACGTTATATTTCAACCTCATGACGGGGATGTCGATCTTCAATGTGACAAGATTGCCTCCGGCATTGCGGTTAATCTGATTTGACAGGAAACTGACAGTGAACCGTTACATAACCAGAGCACGGGAGATACTGGCGACGGAGACACCGAAGTTGCCCAAGGAGCAACTGGAGCGCCACGTTACATCGTACCTGGATCGGAGGGACGAGTTTCTAAGCGCGGCGGAGCAACATGGTTCTCCGCTTTACGTTCTGGAACCGGCTGTGTTGCGGGATCGCGCCGGGACATTTCTTCGCGCGTTTGGGGCCGAGTTGCCCGACATAGGCGTTTACTACGCCGTCAAGAGCAATAATCTTCCGTTGGTTGTACGCACCTTCGTTGAGGAAGGACTTGGACTGGATGTCTCCAGCGGGCTGGAGTTGCAACTCGCATTGGAATGCGGCGCAGAGGAGATCATCTTCAGTGGCCCGGGTAAGACGAATGAGGAACTGCGACTCGCGCTGGAACATGCGGACCGTGTCATTGTGCTCATGGACAGTCCGGGCGAAATGGCCCGCCTGGAGCGCCTGGCGACCGATTGCGACACAAGCATTCGTGCCGGGGTGCGGTTGACGACTGATTCCCGCGGCCTGTGGCGGAAGTTCGGCATTCCGCCGGCCGACTTGGCAAAGGTGCTGCGTGAGGCGATGCGGTGCTCTTACGTGCAGTTCTGCGGACTCCAGTTTCATACCAGTTGGAATCTGACCGCCGTGGCGCAGAGCCGTTTTATACGAGACCTTGGCAGGGTGTTAAGAGACCTGCCAAGCCAGACACGAAGTGCCATTCAGTTTATCGACATCGGAGGCGGATATTGGCCTGCACAGGGAGAGTGGTTAAGAGCGAATGGAACACCGGCTGGGGCGCTTCGCCAAATGTTGTCGTCCGAATCTCAAGATGCCGATATGCACTATCGGCTTCCCGCGATGCGGATTGAGGAATTTGCGGCGGAGATTGCCGAAGCAATTCGAGTGCATCTACCTGAAGATTTGTCATGCAGAATCTGCATGGAGCCGGGCAGGTGGCTGTGCAACGATGCGATGCACCTGCTGATGACCGTCGTGGACCGCAAGGCCGACGATGTGGTCATCACGGACGCCGGAACAAACGCCGTCGGGTGGGAGATGTTCGAAACCAACTACGCCCCCGTAATTAACCTGACGCGCCCGGGCATGAAGAAGCAGAGATGCGACATCCTGGGCTGTCTCTGTACGCCTCACGACGTCTGGGGATGCGATTACTGGGGCAGGGACATCCGGACTGGCGACGTCCTGCTGATACCGGAGCAGGGCGCTTATACATACAGCCTCCGCCAGGAGTTTATCAAGCCGCTCCCGAAAGTGGTGATGCTGGACGAAATCGCCGGTGTTTTGAGGACAATTCGATGAAACAAATAAAGTCAATGTTGATGCTCCCGAGCGCGGCTTTGTGCATTTCACGCAAGCAGTTGCGGTATTATGACAGGATTGACAAACCCCCTGATGCCGGCGATCTTGCCTATGGAACGGTCAGGTCCCTGGGATTTCACTCCACGCTGGAGAACAAGGAAGGCCGGATTCACGCGATTAACTACGGCAGCCGGTCTGTGTTTGTTTTTGGCACCCGTTACGCACCGGACGCCTACGAAGGAATCGTTCCGGAGCAACTGCCCCGTGAGGCTGACATGCTCGCTCGAAGCGGAATCGTAGGCATGGTTAATAGGAAGAATGAAAATATTAAGGATCCCACAAGAGTCCAGATACATGGTTACATCTGTGACAAGGATGGTCACGTACTCAATACGCGCAATTTTTCGTTAATTAAAGAGCCCAAGCGACAAACTAAAACCCGTCAGCGCGCCAAACTCATCCTGGTGGTGGGCACGGCCATGAACAGCGGAAAAAGCCTCACTGCCGCCTCGATTTGCTGGGCGCTCACCGCCATGGGGCACAAGGTTCGCGGATGCAAGGTAACAGGCACAGCCAGCCTGAAAGACATCCTGCACATGGAAGACGCCGGCGCCTCGCCGGTGGCGGACTTCACGTATTTCGGCTACCCGTCCACCTACCTGCTCAAGCAGGAGAAGTTACTGGAGATATTCGATAAACTTGACCTTAAGTATGCGAATAACCCCTCCAACTACTGGGTGGTTGAATTCGCAGACGGAATACTACAGCGGGAAACGGCCATATTGCTGGCGACGCCACAGGTCAAATCACGAATCCACCGGCTTGTATTCACAGCGCACGACGCTTTGGGAGCCATCGCGGGCATTGACATTCTGCGGAGCAGATTCGGGTTGGTTCCCCATGCCATTTCAGGTCTGTGTTCGGCGTCGCCCCTGGCCATCGACGAACTCAATGATTTTGCCGATGTTCCCGTGGTCAGCAACACGCAGCGTGATCTGAACCAATGGGCGCGGATCGTCCTGTAGGCCTTACAACAGCGGCAATATCCAATAAAACGCAAAGCACGTCATGCTCAGAGCAAAACAAAAACTGGGAAAATATCGGATCGAACGCCGTCTGGCTGAAGGCGGCTTTGCGGCAGTGTACCGCGCTGTCGATACAATCGAAGGTACTCGCGTGGCGTTAAAGATACCGCACGCTCATCTGGTCTGCCCCGAGGTCATGGAGGATTTCCGCAGGGAAGTGCGCCTGGCTGCAAGGCTGGACCACCCGAATATCCTTCCGGTCAAGGACGCCAGTGTTATCAAGGGGCTTTTCGTGATTACATTTCCCCTTGGCGAACGATCTCTGGATGATCGCCTCCGCTGCCGGCTTTCAATGCAAACAGCGCTCCAGTTCGCCGATCAGATGCTCAGCGCCGCCGCCTTTGCGCACCAGCATCGCATCATTCACTGCGACATCAAGCCCGACAATCTCATTCTTTTTTCTCAAGGCCGACTGCGCCTGACGGACTTCGGCGTCTCCAGAGTGGCGCAGAAGACGATAAGGGCATCGGGTGCCGGAAAACGCGGCGCCCTTTATTGATACTGCCTGGATGGACCGCAGGGAGGCCCTTGCCTGGATTCAGCTACCATCCGATCAGCCTGCAACCCCCCCATACGCAAACGAATCAACTTAATAGTACGCAGTATAAACCCGACAATCCGATTTTTGGGATTATTTTACCTTTGTGCTCAAGCGGATCCTTATCCCGCCCGATAAGGGGAATAGTGCGCAAAGGGTAAAGGGTCGGGTAAAAGTAGTAAGACGTAGATTAGCCGCTTCGCAAGTCGGGCGGTCGGACGCCAAAATGGGCTACGATTTTGCAGGGCGATGTTCATCTCGTACTAAAAGACTTCGAGTCTGGAGTTATACCCATGAACCCAAGAACCTTCGGAAGTTCTACGGCATACATAAGGGCAAGATTACAACGGGGGTGGAAAAAGCCTCTATTTGCTGCGCTGGTGATAATCGGCGTATGCTGGACGTTTGCCGGCGCCGAGACAGTACCGACCAAGGTAGCGACAAGCCGTCCTGCGACCTCCGGGGCTGAGGACCCACAGCAGACCGGTCAGAGCGATGAGACCTCAGGTACCGACGATCTTGGCCAGATCACCGACGGCGACGAACTGCTACTGTTTAAGGACATGCCAACAGTCATTTCGGCCTCAAGAAAGGCTCAACCGATCAACTGGCTGTCAGTGCCGGTCAGCATCATCACGGCTGAGGACATTCATTACAGCGGCCTGACCAAAATTGATGAAATCCTCCAGTTTACCCCCAGCGTTGACCTGCTTCGTTTCGATCGAAACCGCTACGCGGTGGGCGTGCGGGGGATGCACGATCTCTATTCCGACCGCGTGTTGAGCCTGGTCGACGGCCGGGCCGCCGACAGCACCATATTCGGCGGACCTGAACTGCACAGGCTACCGGTCCTGTTAGAGGACATTAAGCGCATTGAGATCGTCCGCGGTCCGGGCGGGGCGGCTTGGGGCGCAAACGCCTTCACCGGCGTGATTAACATTATTACCAAGGACCCTGAGGACTGCCTAGGCTGGCTGGGTACGACGACCTGGAACCACTTCGGCGACAGTTACTCGCACGCCCGCTGGGCGGCCAAGGACGGCAAGTGGAGCTGGCGGTTGTCGATGGGTTACGCCGGGCATGAATCGTCTGATGACGCCATTGACGGAACGGCAGACTTCGAAACGTCCGTTCCCGCACTTGCCCGGTTCACCGGCTTCAGAGGTTATGAGTCGCGTGATTTCAGCCGGGACTGGCGATTCGACGGCAAGTTCATTTACCGGCTAAACGACCAGACCAAGTGGTCGTTCGGCGGCGGCCATACAAACATTGAGAGAGGCGATTACGAGGATGCAGCGTACTTTCCTGAAATAACGATGCGTCTCCAGACCACGCGAGCCTTCGCTCGCATGGACCGCGAATTCGCTGACGGCCGACATTTTTATTTGCAGTGGTTCGGCAACTTTGACTATACGAAGCATGCAGCGATGAAATATCACGCCGCCGAGAACGATATCGAAGGTCAGTACAATTTTAAACTAGGCCAGAAACATCAAGCATCGGTGGGCGGCAACATTCGCTGGGACCACATCAATACCCATTGGAGTGTTCCGCAGCATTTCCGGTGTGATGGCGAACCGTTCGATGAATACTGGGCTGGGCTGTTCGCCATCGACCGCTGGGAGGCGGCCGACCGGTTGGTCATTGAGGGCCAGATCCGGGGTGACTACTACTCCGAAACGCAGATGGACTGGTCGGGCAGGCTCAGCGGCCTTTATTCGCTCGACGAAAAAAACCGCCACGTCGTCCGTCTCAGCACCGCCAAGGCCTTTCGCGCGCCGCTGGTGTCGTCCCGCAGATTACAGGTAACACGAGTTCCAATGGGCACGGGGGCATTCCTGTACAACATACTTAGGCCCGACGATGTGAGAAATGAGGAGACCTGGTCGCTGGAGGCAGGCTACACCGGCAGGCTCAACAGTTGGCTGACGGTCCGGGGCAACGCCTATTTTCAGCGATACGATAACCTGATCGGATACAACACCACCACCGCAGGAATCGTTAACACGATCACGCCCGATAACATTGACGGAGCTAATTCGTTTGGCGGCGAGATAGAGCTTGAGGTGAAGGGCAAGGCCGGCAAGTTGTCGGCTTGGTACGCCTACAACGACTTTCAGGAAGATATGAACGCCCAATCGGTCCGCTCATTCCTGCCGTCCAAACACAAGGTCGGCCTGACCGGTCGGCTGTTCTTACCCGATGACTGGGTACTCAACGCAAACTACAAGTACACCAACCTGACGCCCGGCAGCCCAAGCGGAAGCGGCAGCAGCAACACTACCCATCGTCTGGACCTGACCGTCTCCAAGGAAGTATTCGATGGCCACGGGGAGATCATGTTCGGTGTCAGCGACGTACTGTACAAGACGCACGAGGCAGTCTTCAACACCACGGCCTTCGCCGCGCATGAGACGCCTGGACGGGCTTTCTTCGCGAGACTTCAGTTCAAGTTCTAAAGAGAGGCGACATTGGCGAGGATCACAGATAACACGATCGGATATGCCGACGGAGCCAGATTGCGCGGGGGCTTGGTGCTGGTGGTGATTCTGGTTGCGTTGTTGGGCATGGCAACTACGCCGTACGCTGTGGGTGGACAGATTGTCGTTGTTCTCAGCAACAACGCCTTACCGTACAAGCAGGCGCAGCAGGCGCTGGAAAGCACCTTAGCCAAGCAGGGGCACACCAGCCGGGTTGTTATGCTCGAACAGTTTAGCAGGGATCCAAAATCCAAGACGACCGAGAGCATTGACGCCATTGTGGCCGTTGGCACCAAGGCTGCCGTGTGGTTGAACAAGAACATCGACTCGAACGCCAAACTTACCTACTGCATGGTGGCAGACCCTGTCGGGGCGGGGCTTAAAGGCGATACGCCCGTTCGCGGCATCAGCACGGACGTACCCGTAAAGGCGCAGTTTGAACTTATCGCCGAGGCATTGCCGCACGTCCGGTCTGTGGGGATGCTGTACCGCTCCAAGACGAGCAAAGGCAAGCGGATGCTGAAAGCGGCCAAAGACGCGCTGCCGAAGGGCTGGCGTCTGGAGGCGGTTGCCACCGATAAATACAATTCCGTTGCCAAGGCGATAGATGCACTGTTCGCCCGCGAGATCGACATTGTCTGGACGTCTCCCGACGCGAAGATTTACAACGTGGCGATGGTCCGGTCGCTGCTGCTTGCCGGACTGAGACGCAAGAAGCCGGTCTTCGGCTTCTCGCCGGCGTTTGTCCGGGCCGGGGCGATGCTCGGTATCGGGATCGACCCTGCTACGCAGGGCGTGTCGGCAGCAGGCCTGACGGACCGCTTCCTCGGGCAGGACCGAAAACCTGATCCAAAGGAAAGTGGCAGCCACGGCGAGACGACAAGCAAGCCGGGGCAGGAAGAGGTCAAATTCGACATAGCAGTGAACCTCATCGTGGCCAAGAAGGTATCCGTCGACATACCGGAAAAGATTATCGAACGTGCCCGATACGTCTTCAGACCCGAGACAGACCGCAAGGGAGGGAAGAACAAATGAGGACATGGCTTGACAGAATCAGTCTCCGCGTCAAGATGGCCCTGATCGTCCTTGCTGCCAGTGCGACGGCACTGCTTACTGCCGCGACAGTGATCATCGTGCAGAATAACCGGCTGATCCTCTCCAGAAACCGCCATCAGATAAACTCCACCGCCAACAGTCTGGCCGTTGCTTGTGAACTACCACTCGCCGTCGGCGACGAGAAGGAACTTTCGCGCTTGATCCAAGGCTTCTTCTCCGAAGAGGTCCTGTTCATCGCCGCTTACGACAAGAACGACAACCTGGTCGCAAGCGATGCGAAGGACCAGGCCGCATGGGAGGCCTACTGCCGGAGCGGCGAGGAAAACGAGAGATTTCTCCTGGGCGGAGAGACAGTTAAATTATGCGAGAGCGGCGGCGAGTTCGGCATCTTTAGCGAGAAGGAGTCCACCAGGGCATCTAACCATGACACCCTCACACCCTCCAGGAAAGATACTCGCTTCCAGGTTATCGGGCGGGTCGTCATGGGGCACTCAACGGACAAGATGCTTGCAACCCAACGCAGTCAAATGTGGATGACGCTGGTGGTGGTGATGCTGGCAGTCGTTATAAGTTCGGCAATCATATTCTGGGGAGCGAAATCCTGGATCCGCCGTTTGAGCCGGTTGGTCACTGCCAGCGAACGTATCTCCCTCGGAGACTTCACACAATCGATACAGGACTCGAGCGGCGATGAGGTCGGACGACTGTCACAGGCTTATGAGCAGATGCGAAAGGCCGTGCAGCAGCGGACGGACGAACTGATTGAGGCCAATGAACGTCTCCGCCAGACCCAGGCCGACCTGGTGCAATCCGAGAAGTTGAGCATGCTGGGCCAGCTGGCGGCCGGTATCGCCCATGAGATCAATACTCCCATCGGCGCCATCCTCAATGTCGCCGTAGATGTGCAGGAACATCTTCAGGAGTTGTTCATGGTGGGACTCCGAAGCAGAAACCTGCCCGAAGAGGCAATCCAGTGGCTCACAGAAATAACGCCTCGCATTTTCTCCGGCCGACGCGCCGTCAGCGAGGCCTCGGCCCGGACCGAGCGACGCCAGATCGAGCGCGACCTTCGCAAGGCCGGCTTTACCGACTACAAGCGCATGGCCGAAGTGATCGTCAGTTATGGATTTAACAAAGATGGAACCGACGACTCCATAGTGAAGCATCTTGCGACTGAGCCGATCCTTTCGCTGCTGGAGCATATAAGCGCGCTTGAACTTTTCGCCGAGATATCACTCGGCAGCGCCAAGAAAGTCGCCCGAATCGTCAGTGCACTGCGATACTACGCCCGCACACGCCATGAAGAATCCATCGAGGTCAACATCAACGAAAGTCTCGACAACACGCTGGTGATTCTCCAGAACCGAATCAAGCACATTGCCCAGATTAAGATGAACTTCTGCGAGAACCTTCCACGCGTATGGAGCGGGCCGGACCTCTCGCAGGTATGGACAAACATACTCAACAACGCCTGCGATGCAATCGAAGAAGCACACCAGGGAGAAATGGGCCATATTGAGGTCAGCACACGGCTTGACGACAACCACATCGTCGTTGAAATATCCAACGACGGGCCGCCTATTTTCGAAGACAACGTACAGAAGATATACGATCCGTTCTTTACCACCAAGCCTATTGGAAAAGGCACGGGACTTGGCCTGAGCATATGCACGGGCATTCTTCGTCGATGCGGGGGAACAGTCTCCGCTCGAAACGAGGCCGGTCGGGTTACCTTCGAGGTCTCTTTGCCTATAAGTCAAAATTGCCCAAAGGCCGAGGAGTTTCACCAGAAGGTTCCCGCCGAAAAGGTCGCCTGGCCTGGAGGTTAACATGCGACAATGGTCATGAATGCCGCACAAGATATTCGCGTTGCCATAGCCCGGCTCTACGGCACCTGCTGTGATGATGTAATCACTGCCATGGCCGCCGAAGGCTGGAATGTCAGAGTAGTCGAAGACCTCGCCGAACTCATATCCCTGGCGATGTCGGGGGCCTATCACCTGGCCGTGGCAGCCTGCCGACAGCCGCGAAAACTGCCGAGAGAGCACGTGCATACCCTGATGAGCCTCCAGACAGACATGTCCGTAATTTTCCTGGTGCCGCCTCAATGCGAAGTCGCGGAATGTCCGCCCTTGATGGGCGTCGTCTCCGAAAATATCCACAGATTGAACCAGCCGACTACGGAGTTGATGGAGGTTTTCAGGCGTGAGTCGCGGTCCGTGCTTTCCGACCAGACTGAATACACGATTATGTGCGTCGATGACGACGAGGAATTCCTGGCTTCGCTGAAGGCCTTCCTGCCCGCCCGATTGAAAGATGCCTTTCCACGGTTCGCCCTGAACTTCGAGTTCTTTGCCAGTCCGGAGGATGCCTTAGCCGAGACAAGAGCCATTGCCGGCGGTGAACTGGCGGTTGTCATCTGCGACCAGGTTATGCCCGAGATGGAAGGGATCGAACTGCTGAAGCAAATTAAGGGCATCTGTCCGAACACGCATTGTGTGCTTCTGACGGGCTTCGCAGCCCTTGAATCAGCCGTTACAGCCATTAACGAGCGGGTGCTTGACAAGTATTTCTTCAAGCCGATCGAGGAGCCGGTGGACTTCTCCAACAACATCCGGCATCTTCTCCGCGAATATCACCTCCGTGTCAGGACAGAGGCCCAACGCAATCGCCTGATGTCCCAATTCGAGTTCATCCGCACCATCAGCGCAGCAGCAAACATCGACAAGGCCTTGTCTGCAACTGTGGACTTCCTCCGTGAACAGATGTACCCGCAGCAGGTAATAGTGGTGTTGGCCGAGGAGGGCGGACTCGTCGTCCGTGCGGGCTTTGGTCTGCCGGCAGAGTTGCCCGTAGGCGCCGAGGCGCCCGAAGACAGCATCTTTGAGTGGGTGTTTCGGCGCCGGCGGCCCTTTCTAGCAGCCGACAACGACAACCTGCCGGAAGGCCTGTCGCCATTGCCTCTCGCATCTTCATCGCTGGCGGCTGTTCCTTTGATCCGGAACGGTGTGCCGCTGGGCGTCATCATGGTGAGCGGTCCGGCCTGCAATAAACCGTTTACGCGCAGTGAGCGAATGCTGCTGAGTTTTGTTGCGGATGTGACCTCAGTAACGGCCAGAGGGTTCGAGGACCGTCATGCCCTTGAGGAACATTACGTTGGAACGATGGCCTCTCTCATGGAGACCGTCGAGGCCAAGGACAGTTATACCCGCGGTCATACGGAGCGAGTAACCGAATTGGCCGTCACATTGGCCGGGGCCGTGGGCGCGAAAGGCAGCCAGTTGGAGGATATCAGGCGGGCGGCCCTGCTGCACGACATCGGAAAGATCGCCATACCGGACAGTATAATACTCAAACCCGGTCCACTGGATGCCCAGGAGCACTCCGTCGTAGAAGAACATTCCGTCAGGGCTGACAAAATACTCCAACACCTGAAGTTCCTTGGTCCAGCGCGCATGATCGTCCGCGCCCACCACGAACGATACGATGGGAAAGGCTATCCGGACGGCCTGTGCGGCGAGGAAATCCCTCTTGGCGGAAGGATACTGGCTATTGCCGACACCTACGATGCGATGACCTCCGCCAGACCGTACCGACACGCGATGGCTCCATCCGAGGCCCTGACTGAAATCGAAGTCAACGCCGGAAAGCAGTTCGACCCGAAACTGGCAAAGGCGTTCCTGGAGACTATGAAACGGCGCATTTGTCCACAGCCGGCATCTGTACCCGAGCCGACCGTTCTAAAGGAGCAGAGATAATGAAAGAGTATCAGATAATCTGCATCGACGATGACGAGCAATTTCTCAGTTCGCTGGCAGGTTCGCTGCCGGGCAGGGTCGAGTCATTGTGCCCGGATTTCAAGTGCTTCTTCGAGTTTGTCGCCTCCTCCGAAGAACTGTTCAGGATGCTTACGGAGCCGGAAGAAAGACCATCTTTGGCAATGGTCATATCCGACCAGATGATGCCGGGCACGAGCGGCATCGAACTGATCGAGAAACTCAAGTCCGAGTATCCGGATATGGTGAGCATGCTGCTGACCGGCCACGGCGGAATGGATTCGGCTGCATATGCCATTAATCACCACTTGCTTGACCAGTATGTTTCCAAGCCAATTGAGGATTTGCAGGAGTTTGCCTCCATGGTGGCTAACCTTCTTAAGCGCCATTACCTGAATCTTGAGGAGCAGGAGCGGACCGCCCAGTTGGCTGCAACGGTCGAGGAACTTCGCATCTCCAACGAGCGAATCCGAGCGATGCAGGTGGCAGCCGAACAGGTCGCCATGCTTTCCAAAGGCCTCAAGAGCCTGAACTTTGAGGAGGTTGTCGAACTGGTCTCGTATGAGGTGCCCAAGATCTTTCAGGCTGAAAGGAGGGTTCTGTATTTCGTCCGGGATGGCTGTCCGATCGAACTGGTTCGCCGCGGGGATTGTCCGTGTCCGCAGCCGAGCCTGTTCTCGCGAGTGGACGCTCAGCAGGCGGTCCGTGACGGCGAAATCCGCTGCGGTGACGTCCCGGACGTTTGCGCCGAACTCGGCGGCCGATCGGCCCACGTTGTAGTCCCACTGGTCGTAACCAACGTTTCAAGCAACCACGACCAAGGCGAGGAAGACTGGCGGGGCTATTTGTGCATGTGCGGCATGGATTCCACGGCAGCAGACTCGTCGGACCTGATGAAGTACAAAGCCGGTCTGGTCAGCGAAATCCTCAGCGTCAGTTTGACAAATGCCAGACTCTACCAGCAGGCCAAGAAGGACAGCCAAACGGACCCCCTTACGGGCGTAAATACCCGGCGGGTCCTGGAGGAAAAACTGGAAGCCGAACACGATCGCGCGGTTCGTTACAAGCGGCCTTTCTGCGTAGCCATTGTGGACATAGACAGATTCAAGGCAATCAACGACATGTCCGGTCACGTCGTCGGCGACCAGGCGCTTCGGCATTTGGCGGATATTCTCCACCAGGAAATCCGAAAGAACGACATCCTGGCCCGCTACGGCGGCGACGAGTTCGTCGTATTAATGCCGGAGACCGACCTGGACGATGCCGTCAATGCAGCCGAAAGAATGCGACAGAAAGTAGAGTCAAACTTGGTGATGTTCGATCAGTCCGTGACGATCAGTTGCGGCGTGGCGGTGTGGTCGGGCAAGGGGCATGAAACCGGCACCGATATGCTGCGCCGTGCGGATGCTGCCTTATATGAGGCGAAACGCACCGGGCGCAATCGCATCGAAATCGCCAAGGCAGCCTGACCGAACGGGTAAGGACCGGTGGGTTCTCACTGCCCACCTGCAAAAGTGTATCCGGGGGATGTCGGCGCCCACGGTGCACCGATCATCGGCTTGATCAGGTGTAGCATTCTTTTACCGCTTCAATTGCAAGTCTGCAATTCTGTCGTGCCGAGCGATAGCGTCAAGTATTTTGTGTAAGTTCCGAAAGCGGACAAACGCAGGTTTTCGCAAAATCGGTCGAAGAGCGGACATTACAGCCCAGCCATGGCTATGGCTGGGCTGGGCTGGGTCTGGCGTTATAACTTGTTCGTCATTTCTGATGCCGCCGCAAACTTACACAAAATATCTTACGCTATCTACCGAGCCAACCGACATTACCGGTTAATACCCGTAGGTTAACAGGTGGGGAGGAGCCGTCCCGGGATGGTTCTTCCGCCTGAACCATCACCAGACGGCTTGCCGGTCCCGAAGGGAAGGTCGCCGTGCCTGCCTTCCGAAATCCCTTGTGGACGAAGGGAGGGATGGCATTGTCACGAGGAGACGCCATGCACGCGACCATTGACCCGGCTGAGATCCTGGCGGCGGGGTTCCTGCGGAACAGGCGACGGAAACTCTCCGGAACTCGCTCGGAATACCCAGGCCGGGCGGGACATGCCGACGGATTCCGGCCCGGAAAAATCTCTCAAAAACTTTCGGGAATTGCCTCAAGTGTACGCGCGGGCCGGGAAATTGAACCTACCCCAGCGCCACGTCCAGTGTCATCATAATGGCGAAACCGGCTATTACACCCGCCGTTGCCAGGTGGGTATTTCCTTCTCGCTGCGACTCGGGGATTAATTCCTCTGCAACGACGAAGATCATCGCCCCGGCGGCAAAAGCCAGTGCATAAGGCAGTATCGCTGTCATCAATATGACAAGCAGCGCCCCGAGCACTCCGGCGATCGGCTCGACCAGAGCGGAAAGCTGGCCGTACCAGAAGCTCCTGGCCCGGGTGAGACCTTCCCTCCGCAAGGGCAGCGACACGGCTGTGCCTTCCGGGAAGTTCTGCAGGGCGATGCCGATTGCCAGGGCAATGGCCGCTCCGATTTGCGAAGTCTGGGCAGCGCCTGTCAAGCCGGCGGCGGCGCCGAAGGCGACCCCCACTGCCAGGCCTTCAGGGATGTTATGCATCGTAATCGCCAACACCAGTAGCGTACTTCGCCGCCAGGGTGCATTGTATCCCTCACGCGTGACCAGATCAGGATGGAGGTGCGGCAGGATTCTGTCGATGATGCGAAGCACAATCGCACCAAGCAGAAAACCTATCAGAGGTGGAATCCATTTCATCCTTTCCCCGTATCCTTGCACGGACATCTCAATGGCAGGAGCAAGCAGGCTCCAGAAACTGGCGGCTATCATCACTCCGGCGGCCACTCCCAGCGAGGCATCGAGGTACTTTTGCGATACCCTTTTGGTAAAAAACACCAACGCAGCGCCCAGCGCGGTTACCAGCCACGTGCCTAAGGTTGCCATAAGCGCTTGTAACACAGGATTCAAACCATAGAACCATGACATATACATCCCCTTTCCGGCAGGCAAGCCGCTGCGAGCGGACGAAATGACCCGTCTGGACTTTTCAGGCCAGCCCGAATAAATGCAAAACGTCGTCTGCCGTCGGATTTCAATCGAACAGCACTGTACTGATATATCTCTCTGCCGTGTCGGGTAGAATGACGACGATCAGTTTGTCGGCGTTTTCCTGTCTTTTGGCGATTTTAATCGCCGCTGCGGCGGCGGCTCCGGAAGATATCCCGGCGAAGATGCCGTCTTGTCCGGCCAGACGCCTGGCTGTGTCGATCGCCTCTTTGTCGGTTATTTGAACCATCTCGTCAATGAGTTGCCTGTCCAGTACGCCGGGAACGAAGCCCGCCCCTATTCCCTGAATCGTGTGTGGACCCGGATCGCCGCCGGAGAGAATTGGTGAGCCTGCCGGCTCGACGGCAACGGTCCTGACCGCGGGCTTGCGGGACTTGAGCACTTTGCTGACACCGGTAATCGTTCCGCCGGTGCCGACGCCGGCGACAAAGATGTCCACCCCGCCGTCCGTGTCGTTCCAAATCTCCTCGGCGGTGGTCTCGACGTGAATCTGCGGGTTGGCGGGGTTCTCGAACTGCTGGGGCATGAAAGCCCCGTCTGTGGATTCGAGAATCTCGTTGGCCTTGTCCACCGCGCCGACCATTCCTTTCTCTGCCGGTGTCAGGACGATTTCCGCGCCGAACAGTTGCAATATCTTTCTCCGCTCGGAACTCATCGACTCGGGCATCGTGAGTATCAGTTTGTATCCCCTTGCCGCAGCCACCCATGCAAGGGCTATCCCAGTGTTGCCGCTAGTCGGTTCGACAAGTGTCATTCCGGGACGGATCTTACCGTCGCGTTCCGCCGCCAGGATCATGCTTACACCGATACGATCCTTGACGCTGCCAGCGGGATTGAAGAACTCCAGTTTGGCCGCTATCCGCCCCTGGCAGTCTTTGCTCGTTTTATTAAGCCATACCAGGGGCGTCCCGCCGATCAACTCCGTCATGTCTTTTGCTATGCCCATTTTTCAAGTTCTCCGCCACTTTGTTTGCGAGCAATTCTATTGGAATCGTTTCCTTCCCGGCAATGAAGAACTATATACAGTAGCAGGCCACGTATTCTCCGGCAGCAGAAAGATGGGCGTCTATCAAATCCTGGAACGTGGTTGAGTCGTACACATCCGCCACCGCGTCGCGAGCCCGAGTCCACATGTCCATAAAGGCGCACTTTGCATATAGCGGACAATCACCTTCTCGCCGGTCGCCGACGCAACGGACCGGTTCAAACGGGCCGTCGATGAATCGAATAATCTCGCCTGCGGAGACCGTTTTCGGCGACGCCGCCAAAGAATACCCGCCGTGAACGCCCCTGCGGGATTCGACAAATCCGCCCTTGCGAAGCTCCGCGAGAATCAGCTCCAGAAACTTCGGTGGAATTGCCTGAATGCGGGCAATTTCGCGGATACTGGTCGGACTTTCACCATGACGTCCAGCCAACTCAAAAACAGCCCGTAAAGCATATTGACATTTCTGTGATACGCTCATCAAGAAAGACCTTTTTCAAAAAGATTTAATATCCTATTGAGTCAATTGGTATAATAGGATATTGTCTTGTGTACGTCAATATGATCCTGTAGGTTTCACTAATAACCAATAGTGAAAGGTAGTTTATAAAATGGATTGGGGAAACAAAGGAAGTAAAAGTAATAATTTTCAATAGGAACGGTATAGAATCGTCGCTGTTCCAGAACGCAAACGGAAGAAAGCGATCAATGGCGCCTCTCATAAACGAATAGATGAATAGCAATCTTCAGGACAGGGTGGACCAGTGTCGGGCAACGCTGCGTTTGTTTAAAAGCGTAGTGGTGGCATTTTCTGCAGGTGTTGACAGCACATTTTTGTTAGCGCTGTCCGTTGAGACACTAGGTGCGGAGAATGTTCTTGCCGTGATGGGAATTTCGCCGAGTCTCGCCCGCCGGGAGCGCCAGGCTGGGCGGAATCTCGCTCAACAGATCGGCGCTGAACTCGTCGAGATCGAAACAGGCGAACTGACTGATCCAAACTATTCAGCCAACACGCCGGAGAGGTGTTTTTACTGCAAGAGCGACCTGTTCCGCCGTCTGAAAAATCTGGCGGCGAAACGAGGTTTTCGGGCAGTCGTAAGTGGAGCCAACGCCGATGACGCCGGCGACTTTCGCCCGGGCATGAAGGCGGCAAAGGAACTTGGGGGTTTCAGCCCGTTGATGGAGGCCGGACTTACAAAGAATGATATACGCGATGCCTCGAGAGCGATGCGCCTGCCGACCTGGAACAAGCCGGCTATGGCGTGCCTTGCCAGCAGGGTTCCATATGGACGGAAAGTAACCGAAGAAGTCTTAGCCCGTGTTGAATCGGCAGAGGATGTGTTGAAGGCTTTGGGTTTTGCTCAATGCCGCATACGCGATCATTATCCCGTCGCACGCATAGAAGTTCCTACTGATGAAATCCTTGCTGCGGTAGAATTGCGGAGGCAGATCGTCGAGGGGTTGAAGTCTGTCGGCTATACGTACGTTTCGCTCGATCTCGAGGGTTTCCGCAGCGGATCGATGAATGATGTCCTTCCGGCCGGCATCACGCGGAGTGATGATGTATCATCATAAGTCAAACAAGGAAAAGGTTCTGGTCGCAATGAGCGGTGGTGTCGATTCTTCCGTGGCGGCGGGGTTGCTGCTGGAAGAAGGCTACAGCGTGACGGGAGTGTTCCTGTGCCTGAACCGTCCGGGCGAGACTCACACAGCCTCCAGGGCGTGCTGCTCGCCCATTGCCGCCGCCGACGCCCGCCGCGTAGCCGACGTGCTCGGTATCCGTCTGCTTACGCATTCAGTCTCCGATGCCTTCGAGCCGATCATTGAGGATTTCGCAGCCGAGTACGCTCGCGGACGAACGCCCAACCCCTGCATTCACTGCAATACGAAGATTAAGTTCGCCCGACTGGTGGAACTGGCTAAGGCGCTGGGGCCGGATTACAGGTACATATCCACCGGTCACTATGCGCGAATCGTTGAGCGCAACGGTTTGCCCGTTATCTCAAGATCTCGCAGCGCCGCAAAGGATCAGTCGTATGCGCTATTTGGGATCCGTCGGGACCTGTTGGGGCGCATCCTGCTGCCTGTCGGGGAATTGGGCGACAAGAAGTCTGTGCGCCGAATCGCCCGCCGGATGCGCCTTCCCATCCACGATAAGCCTGATAGCCAGGAAGTGTGTTTCGTTCCGAACGGCGACTACGTCGGTCTGCTTCGGACCCGTGCTCCCGAAGCGCTGCGCAGCGGGGATATCGTTTCATCTGACGGGCGTTTGCTTGGAAGACACGACGGATATGGACGTTTTACGATCGGACAGCGGCGGGGTATCGGCGTTGCTGCCGGTGAGCCGTTCTACGTAACGCGGATCGATCCTGCAACGGCCACGGTAACCGTCGGCCCGCGCGATGAGGTTATGTCGGCGCAACTGACGGCATCGGGCGCGAATTGGCATTGCGACGTGCCACCGGAATTCGAGGCGACGATCCAGATCAGGTACAATCACCGCGGGGCAAAGGGGTTTGTGCGGATTCTGGATGAGACTAACTTTGAGGTGATCTTCACCCGCCCGGTCTTGGCGATCACACCGGGCCTTTCTGAGTCGCTTTAAAGGCTGAAGACTCTGTAGTGATTAATCCATCGTACTTTAGTATGGGTGTAAGCGTCGGATCTTCAAGTCAACTAGATCTACTTTGAAAATACATCAA
>JAXHSV010000260.1:0-3701 GCA_034190305.1 Planctomycetota bacterium
GGACCGCCACTTCGGGCATGTGGGCGTAATGCTCGTCGGCCACTTCGTCGTGCGAGAATGCCTGGAGTTTCTCATCATCGCCGAAAACGACATACTTGCCGCCGACGATTTCTTTCAACTCATCAACGACATCTGGTGTTACCGGGTTGTATTGAGTCTGTGGCACCATAAAAAAATAATGCGACACAGAGACACAGAGGTACAGAGATAGAAAAACAAAATAATCTTTTTTGTTCTCTGTCTCTCTGCGTTTCTGTGTTGCGATTCGTTTTTTTTACTCTTTGTCCCTCTGCGCTTCTGTGGCGCTATTTCTTTCCTCTTTCTCTTTCTTCTTGTATTCGTTCCGTCAGAACCGGTACGACTTCAAAAAGATCTCCGACAATTCCGAAGTCAGCCACATTGAAAATCTGTGCATCCGGGTCTGTATTGATTGCGACGATGGTCTCCGCCGTCTGCATACCGGCAAGGTGCTGGATCGATCCTGATACGCCCGCGCCGAGGTAAAATTTCGGCGTAACGGTCTTGCCCGACAGTCCTATCTGGTGCGGGTAACTGAGCCATCCTCGGTCAATCACGTCGCGCGACGCGCCCAAGGCTGCGTCGAGCGCGTCAGCCAGTCCCTGCATCAGAGGTATGTTTTCACCCTTCTTTATTCCCCTGCCCACCGTTACGACCGTATCAGCGTCCTGGAGGTTGTGGGACTCGGCGCTCGGCTCGAAATCCACCCGCCGTATCCTGCTGACCAGCAGATCAGCCTGCGCTTTTATGCGAATAATCTCGCCCGTCCGCCTGGTCTGCTTCTGGGCAGGCCTGGTGCTCCTGGGCCGGACGGTAGCCATCTGTGGACGGTGGCTTGGGGTCTTAATCGTCGCGAGGATGTTGCCCCCGATAGCGGGGCGCGTCTGGAGCAGATTGCCGGTGTCGGCTTCGATGTCCAGAACCGTGCAGTCTGCCGTCAGGCCCGCATTGGCCTTAATCGCTACATATGGCATCAACGTCCTGCCCGTCGATGTCGCACCGGCGATGATAATTTCAGGCCGATAATCCTCGATTATCTTTAACATGCAGGCCGAATAAGGCTCGACGAGAAAATGCTCCAACTCCGGCACTTCAGTCGCCACCACGCGATCGGCCCCACAATCAATCAACTCCTGAAGGTCATCGGTGTTTATGTCATAACCGAAGATCATCGCCGTCAGGTCAGTCCCGCGTTTCTCTGCCAGTTCCCGCCCGCGAGTCAGCAATTCATAACTTATACGCTGCACCCTGCCGCCGGTCTGCTCAGCAAGTATCCAGACGCCTTTATATTCCATCTGAAAAATCCCAAAAGAAAAAATATGTCCACGAATTACACAAATTACACTAAATTTCTATCCCGATGACCCCTACAAAAGTTGCTTTTCTTTTAGAAATTCCACCATTCGGTCAACCGCGGCGACTACGGACTCATCATCGCCGGCGACGAGTTTTTCACACTTTCGCGTAACGGTGGGTTTGTGGATTTTCACCACTCTGGTCGGCGAACCGTTCAGGCCAAGTTTGTCCGGTTCGACTTCCAGGTCGTCGCTGGCCCAGGTGGGGATGTCCATCTTCCTGGCCTTCTGCTTGCCGCGGAGCGTCGGCAGGCGCGGGTCGGCTATCTCCTTGACGACGGTAAGTACAGCCGGTAAGTCCGCCTCAAGCACCTCGTATCCGTTTTCGACGAGACGATGAACCCGGCATGATTTTCCAGCGACCGTATCGACCTTTCCTATATATGTCGCTACCGGCAGGTCCAGAAACGAGGCTATGCCGGGCCCGACCTGTCCCGTGTCGCCATCGGTCGCCCGTTCACCGCAGATGATTAAATTGTAGCCACCGATACGTTTTATCGCAGCGGAAAGGACATAAGACGTCGCCCACGTATCTGCCCCGGCAAAGGCCCTGTCGGAAATGAGAACAGCGGAGTCGCATCCCATTGCAATAGCCTCACGAAGGGCGGTAATCGCCTTTGGCGGCCCCATAGATACGGCGACGACCTCCCCGCCATGCTCCTCACGCAGGCGAATGGCAAGCTCTATGGCATATAGGTCCAGCGGGTTAATGATCGCTTCGACACCCTCGCGGATCATCGTGCCGGTTTCCTCATCCATCCGAACGGCATTAGTCTCCGGAACCTGTTTAATAGGTACTATTATTCGCATCAGAAGACTCCTGTCCTTACAGGCCGATTATGATACCAGAAATATTTTTTACCGGACAACAAATATATAGTGGATTTCTGCCACATATCAACCAATAATATGGTAGTATTCTTTCAGACGGTGAACGGTTCTGTTTCCTGGTTTTTGGCCAAGGGACAATCATGGGCGTAATCACTCAAGCGGACATTGAGTCTTCCGGTGTCGTCGGCGCGGGCGGAGCGGGTTTCCCGTCGCATGTCAAACTCTCCGCACAAGTTGATACTGTCATCATCAACGCCGCCGAGTGCGAACCACTGCTGCACAAGGATAAGGAAATCCTCCGCCGCTACGGTGATGAGGTGCTGGTCGGCCTGGCCGCTGCTGTAAAACTGACCGGGGCGGAGAACGCTGTAATCGCCGTCAAGGAAAAATATAATGATGTAATCGCCTCGCTTCGGAGCGGATTATCCTCGAACATGTCCATCACCCCTCTGGCTGACGCCTATCCCGCAGGCGACGAGATGCTTCTTGTCTATGACGTTCTTGGCCGCATTGTTCCGCCCGGAGGCATACCGCCGAACGTCGGCGCGGTGGTGTTAAACGTCGAGACCGCTTTGAACATTGCATCATCACCGGCCGGACCTGTAACCGAAAAATATCTCACCATAGGCGGCGCCGTCGCCGAGCCTGTTACGCTCCGCGTACCTTTGGGTATCTCACTGGCGGAGTGCGTCGCCGCCGCAGGAGGACCCACCGTCGAAGATGCAAACTACATCGTCGGCGGCGTGATGATGGGGCAACTCAAAACAAACCGGGACGCGCCGGTCGATAAGACCACCACAGGTGTAATCGTCCTGCCGTCAGACCACGTCGTAATCCGCAGGCTGAAACGCGACTGGAAACAGGTCAGTCGAATCGCTCAAAGCGCGTGCGACCAGTGCAGTTTCTGCACCGAGTTGTGCCCTCGCTATCTTCTCGGCCACCCAGTCCAGCCTCACCTGGCGATGAGGGCTCTTGGTTTCAATCTTCTCAGCGAGGCTGGCCTGCCCGGGGCCGAGTTCTGCAGCCAATGTAATTTATGCAGCATGTATGCCTGCCCGGAGTCTTTGGACCCAAAGGAAGTTTATGCCCATAAAAAGCGGGAATTGGCGGAAAAAGGCGAGAAATGGCAAGACCCGCCCTTCAATCCCCGCCGCCCTGCATTGCATATGTCAGGCCGAAAGGCGCCCATGGGCCGATTGATTAGCCGAATGGGACTGAGCGGTTTCAGCAACGTCGGTCCGCTGAAAGAGAAAACGATAACGACGAGAAAAGTTGGAATCAAACTTAAGCAACATGTCGGCGCTGTCTGCGAACCGGTCGGGCGGATCGGCCAAACCGTCAGTAGAGGTGAATTGGTCGGCTCCGTGCCGTCCGGCAACGGAAAGCCCGCACTCGGCGCGCCCGTCCACTCATCCATCGACGGACGCATCGCCGCCGTTGAAGACAATACCGTCTGGATCGAAAAGGAATAACCCATGGCCACTCCCGGAACAATTG
>JAXHSV010000261.1:0-3681 GCA_034190305.1 Planctomycetota bacterium
TACATCAACACCCCAGAAATGTTACAAGCGTTTCTCAAGAACCGTTCCAAAGACACACAGAATCCGTCCGGCTACGGAATCCCAAGTTCGGCCATCGACCGATTGCCGGACTGATTCGCGCGACCATGACTTGGATAAAGACTTTCTCAACGTTTCGGACAAAACGTTTGGTTCCTTGACAGGCACCAGTTCGCCATTTTCGCCGGGTCTGATTAATTCAGGTATCCCACCAACTGATGTAGCTACAACGGGCGTTCCGCAGGCCAGCGACTCCAGCACAACGTTTGGGCAACCCTCCGCATGAGAGGCCAGGACACTGACATCAGCAGCATTTAAATATGTGGCCACGGTTTCGTGAGGCTGACGGCCTGCGAACGTTACCCGCCCGGCCAGACCTTTTTCATCAACGATCTTGCCCAGCCGACGAAGATACGCCCCACCGTCCGTCTGCCCGCCCACGATGACCAGTTGCACGTTAATTGGCAGAGACGAGACCGCCTTGATCAGGTCTTCAAATCCTTTCGGCGCTTTCAAGCTCCCAACAGAGACTATCAACGGCGCATCTTCAGGAAGACCAAGTTGTATTCTTGCCTGCCCGGCTGGGGCATGGCGAAACATCGCGGTATCGACACCGTTTGGGATCACGTAAACACTTTGCGGATCGGCCCCAAGTTCGACTGCTATATCGGCCATCGCTTTGCTGACGCTGATTACGGACGATGCATTACGCATTGCGTAAGACAGGCGCTTTTTAAAGCAGGGAATTCGGTATCGCGGGTTGATTGTACCCCGAAGCGTTATAACGCAGGGAATTCCAAGGCTACGGGCCAAGTACGAAACGGCCACTCCGTCAGGCCAGGCGAAATGAGCGTCCAGCACATCGGGTTTGCCCGAAGAACAAAAATGCTTTCGTAACCAATGGAAAATCCCCCTGCTGTAAAACCATGGATCGAACCTTTTGAATAAGCCAGGAATGTAGAAATATATCGGATGATAAACCTCCAAGTCGTCTAGATTCTCCTGCTGCGCGTCCGGTTCGGGATACATTCCACGGTAATAAGGAAACTGCGAAATAGGATGCACCACCTTAACTTCCGCAAGTTTCGCCAATGCCGAGAGGCGTCGGAGAACAAAAATCCCGCTGATCGGATCGGCGCTGCTGGGAAAACAGGATGAAAATGATAATATTTTCATCTTGTTATTATTATATCTCAATTTACCTAAATTCGGAGATACTTTTGACCCCAAAGTTCAAACATAAATACCGCCCATAGAAGCGGCTCGAAGTTGCACAGACCGGACTGGTGCTGCTTCCAGGCCTTCTTCACTACCGCCCAGTCAATGTAATCGGTGTAGGTGGCATCCGCGCCCAACAACATGTCGCCTACCATGTCATGCAACGGGCCACGCATCCACTCGGCAATCGGAGGCGTAAAACCCTGCTTGGTGCGATAGAGCGTCTCATCGCTCAAATAAGGCTTCATTGCGGACTTCAGTATGGCCTTGCCCTGCTTGCGATCTATTTTTAGTCCCGCCGGTATACGCTGGGCGAACTCTACGAAAACGTGATCCAGCAGCGGAACACGAACTTCCAGCGAAACAGCCATGCTGGCTCGATCCACCTTTGTCAGAATATCATCCACAAGATAGGTCTTGATGTCGGTATAGAGCAATTGGCTTAAGTCGTTTCGTGAGGCCTTGTTCATATAACTACGAATGATGTCATCCGACCTGTAACCTCGTAACGTCATACCCAGGTCTCCGGCATAAAAGTCGGCTTTCTGTTCATCATTCAGGAAGCCGACGCTTCGGCAGTAGGCCGCCGGGGCATCGACCGCGATATTTCCTAGTGTAACTTTTGCCCGCAGAGGCCTGGGCAACCAGTCTGCCTTTGGGTAAATCCTCGCCATCGGCCCGACGAGCCAGCGACGTAAACACCCCGGCAGCATGCTGCGAATACGACGCTCCATCATGTCAAACCTGTACCTGCGGTAGCCTGCGAAGTTCTCGTCCCCGCCATCGCCCGACAACGCCACTGTTACGTGTCGCCTGGCCGCCTGGGAAACGTAGTACGTCGGAATAGACGAATAGTCTGCGAACGGCTCGTCATAATGCCACGCCAGAGTCTCTACAATGCCCGTCGCTTCAGGCATGACGATTTCTTCGTAATGTTTCGTGTGATATCGTTCCGCCACTTGCCGTGCAAATGGTAACTCGTTGTATCGACTTTCCCGGAATCCCACGCTTGTCGTTACCAGCGGATCCTGTCCATGTCGGGACATCATTGCTACGACAGACGAAGAGTCCACGCCGCCGCTGAGGAACGCGCCCAAAGGAACATCGCTAACCAGCCGAAGCCGAACGGACTCGGCCAGTTCTCCAACCAGGTCCTGCTCAATCTTTTCCCTGTCGAAGTCAAAGGGATCGGTCGGTTCCAGGTCCCAGTACTGCTGCTGGCGGAGACCTTGTGCGTCAAACCGCAACCAGTGTCCCGGCTCAAGTTTGAAGATATTTCGAAACATAGTCTTGGGCGCCGGGACATACAGGAAGGTCAGATAGTCCGACAGTGCGTCTTCGCGGACAACCCGCGGAACGCCGCTGTGGGCGAGAATCGCCTTGATTTCACTGCCAAAGATTAGCCTGCCGTCAAAGACCGTATAATACAATGGTTTGATACCGAGCCGGTCCCGGACCAGATACATCGCATTGGCCCGCGAGTCCCACAGGCCGAAGGCGAACATGCCCCGCAATCTATTGACGCAATCAATCCCTTCCTCTTCATAAAGATGGATAATCACCTCCGTGTCGGTCTGCGTGCCGAAGCGATGCCCCTTGGCCAGCAATTCCTCACGTAACTCCTGAAAGTTGTACACTTCGCCGTTATAGGTAATCCAAATGGTGCCGTCTTCGTTACTCATTGGTTGTCGGCCTTCGGCCAGGTCGATGATGCTAAGACGTGCATGCCCCAACCCGGCCCGCTCGTCAGTCCACGTTCCCGATTCGTCAGGCCCGCGATGGCGAAGGACGCGCACCATCTCCGGCAACCGACCTTCAAAATCGCTCGCCTGACCTTCAAAATCAACAATGCCGCAAATACCGCACATGCTGTTATTGGATATCCATGATTTTTCCGTAAGAGTTCACCATTAGCGACAGTTCAAACCGCTCGTTAAAACTAGATCGGGATGCTTGACCCAGAGAATTTCTCATATCCTCATTTTCAGCAAGTTTGATTATTGCATCAGCCATTACCCGGGATGATTCCGGTCTAATCAGTAGTCCGTTTTCGCCATCTCTAACAGCCTCTGAAACCCCTCCAACGTCTGTGGCAACGATGGGCAGACCCGCCGCCATAGCTTCCAGAATAACCAGCGGCAGGCCCTCGCTCCTCGAAGGCAAGACGAAAATGTCAAAACCAGCCAAAAGCGCCGGAACATCGTCCCGGATGCCGAGAAAGCAAACAGAATCGGTCAGCCCGCGCTCGGCAACCATCCCTTCCAGCCTTGGTCGCTCCGCCCCATCGCCCACAAGCACCAATTCGGCCTGGGGCAATTGGGCTTTCACCAGGGCAAACGCCTCAATGAGCATGTCCATCCCCTTTTCGTGACTTAACCGGCCGACGGTGCCTATTCGAAATCGGCCTGACTTACTCCTCGCGTTTTGCCTTGCAGGGGTTTCTGG
>JAXHSV010000262.1:0-3609 GCA_034190305.1 Planctomycetota bacterium
CTGACACTATAAACCATCAGGAATCGGAACGCAAATTATTTGGGTGCGGCTCTTTTAGAACGACGTTGAGCAGTAGATTTTGTCATATGTTTACCAAGAAACTGATTCGAGAGATTATTCTTATTTGACAGCTTTTAGATGAGCGGTTTTTTGTTTGCGAGTAGACTTAGATTTAATTGTGGGCGGCACAATGCCATTGGCGTAGAAGGATCGATGGTTACGTTCATACTCCTGAGCCTCATGGAAATTCCAGTACTCATCAAAATCACGGCTTGAGCGTAAGGCGCGAAGGCGCAAAACCGCCTCAGCACCCTTGAGGCTCCAACGGGCGCCAGTCACTTCCATGCGGTCTTTAACCAGGTGGCGGCAGGCGCCTTCAATAACTCCCGTGGCGATGGGAAACCCTTGGGCAAGGTAATGGTTGTACTTGAGGTAGGGTATGTAGGTGAGGAGGTAGTTCGCGCAAACATCCACAGGTTTACGATCTGTGGAGCCAATACCTCGCCGTGTGGCGCTACGGCGCATACCTCCAGCCACATAGCCGGCCTTACCCCGCAATATCTCAAGAAGTCGAACCCGAACCCAGCTTTCCAACTCCTCGCTCGCTTTCGGGTAAAACACCCTTCCTGCATCCCAAAGGTATTCGATGACGTGGATGATATCGACGATGATCGTAAGGTCATGTCCTTTATCCTTGGCCATACGGCGCAGGATGCGGATCTGATGCTTGTTCCCGTCCACCAGCGCTATCCAGTGCTTCTGATGCGCAGGGTCCCGGCAATCAGCTTCCTCAAATGCCTTTTCAATCACTTCTTCCGGAAGCTTCTCCAGGCTCGCCCAGACACGCTTCTGCTCAGGGCGGGGACGAGGCTGCTCGACACGGATGGCATTGTTTTGGGGAACCAGGTCTTCCGGCTTACGGATAAAAGGTGCAATCGTGTAAACGGCTGCCACCGTAGCCATGCGTTTGGCATTCTTCTTCTCCCCTTTGGAAAGCCGAGCCCTCATCTTGTGCTTGCGCTTCATGGCGGCCTTACGGGTTTGCTCCCGAAGATCCTGCATGCGCATCACAACGCCTTTGCCATCAACGCTCATCACCATTATCGACCCCCTCTTTTCACCTTCAGAGGAGACGCCTTGCCTTATTTCGTAGAAAGCGTCAAAATCCCGGGCCGACCGCATCACAATTTCTTCAATCTGGCGTTTCGGCACATGTGCACCGGTGTATTTATTAATGCTCTCAAAAGTGTCGTCAAAGGAGCTCCTGGCAGCTTCTTCGGCAACACGACGGCAAAGTTCAAGGGAGTACTTCTTATCGGGCAGATTGAGCTCGGCATCCAGCGGATGCAGACTCCGATTTCCTTCCTGACCATAGCCGGCACGTTCCACCGACACTGTGCCAAAAATAGTCTCAAGCTTTCTTTCATGAGACCGCACACGAGACCTCTCAGTTCCATCAGAACCCCGCACGGCTTGTGCACATTCTCCAGGGCCTCGGGATTCCAAATGCTCCTGCAACAGTTTTCGCATCAATTCCCGGCTTTTGCTTTCAAGTTCGCGCTCAAGATCGCTATGGGTCATCGATCGGGCCTCATCGGAGTCCAGACTCCTGACAATCTCCTCAAACTCTTGCCGCGACTGGTCATAAAACTGCTCCCGGGACGACAACACCGCCAATCCATTCATCGCCCCTTATCCTCCGTGAGACTCTCTGAGACGGCGCGCCGCATGTTTGACCAGCGGATAAACCATCACTGTTTTCACTTCCGCCCCATGGCGCTGATGGGCACGATCCATCCGCCCCCGGCCGCTCGTTTCTCCCAGCACGATAAAATTGGCGGCACGGTAACACCCTCCGTGAAACCGTTCCCGGTCCACCAGTGTCTCCACCAGCCAGGGATCCACTCCATAATAACTGTGCCAGTCCTCTCGAAGCCGATTCAGTACACACGAGAGCAGCGCACTGGCCAGATTGCGTATCCTTGGAAGGACCAACAGCCGGCTGTTGTTTACGATCTGCTGAAGACCTCGACCGCGTACCGCATCGTCCCAGCCGATCCATCGATCCCTGACCTTCATCCGCCAGGCCGGGCTGGAGAACTGCACACAACCAACTACTTGTCGTCCAGGCCGACTAACGTAGACCAGGTACTGAAGCCTTGCACCAAAGGGCATGGCATATCCCAGGTAGTGGTGTCGGCTTACAAGATCCTTGAAAATCCGGCGCTGTTCCCGACTCTTTACCAACGCCACATCCAAGGGCAAAAACGCCCCCACACTGCCCCTCAGATTGGCCCAGCGTGGATCGCCTGTCGTTGGTGCAATGTGCCGCCTCGTCCCTTTCTTTGCTCCGGTCTGTCGGCTCTTGGGAAGCTTCAAAAAACCCTCACGTTCCAGCCGTTCCAAAAACTCCAGGCATTCGGTACCCTTCAGTCTGCCATTGGCTCGCCGCCACTCCAGCAGTTCGCATACCGTGTGCGACAGCTCCGTTCGGCTGAGCCCCGCACAGGTCTCGACCACTTCCTGAATCAAGGCAAGCTCTTCTCGTGTAAATTCCCGGCCACAAAATCGCTGTTTTTCTCTTGCGGGGATCATAACAGTTCTCCTTTGCCATTTTCCCATAGCAAAGAAATGGACCCAAGTCCAGAAAAAAATGATCATCTCCGCAAAAAAGTTCTCTTATCGTTGCCCGGAACCATCATCGTAGGCGGGCAAAAAATATGGATATATTCTTTTCCAAAAATGTTATCTTGGAAGAAGGTAATCAATGCTTGAGATCATAAAAGGTCTAACTGGCTATTATTGCTGATCTTTGCGCTTGCTTCAAAAGAGCCGCACCCGTTACCTTTTAAGTTTATGCCTCCGTTCATATTGTTCTTCAGATTGCGAAATAACTGAATCAACAAAATCTGAATCACCCAGGATTCGTTCATCGCTCATCACATGATCGCGACCCTTCAAACTTTCTCTTGCTTCGGTCCAACCTCCAAGACTTCGTATCAATCCTCCACCTGTTAATTCTTTCCTTCTCCCTTGTGTAAAACCTTCTTTAACGAAGGATTCATATACTTTTCTTGCTTGAGTTTTCCTTTTCCCAAAATAGCTGAGAACATAATCGGTGTCCTGCCAGTTCCTTTTCGTTTTACCCATAAGACTACTATGACCGCAATATTTATAAGTTTTTAATTCATCAAGGGTTTTAACAATTCTTGCACGAACAGGATTTAAATGGACATACCGTACCAGTTCCTGGAGATAAGCATCTTCTTGACAAACAATGGATTTATAACGGTTCTGAAATAACTGACCACAACGTTTGTGTCGGCGGTTGAAGCCAATGACATAACCGGTAAGGAGTCTTCTCATGAGCCTGGATAAAGGCGTCCTACCGGTGCGAAACAAAAAGTGGGCATGATTAGACATAAAAGCCCATCCATAACAGCTTGTCTGCGTCTCGGGACAGAGGACTTCAAGTCTTTCAATAAAATCCTCACGATCTTTATCGTTTCGGAATATCTTCCGGCGTTCTATCCCCCGAATCATCACATGGTGTAGAACTCCAGGAGCATCAAGTCGTGCAGTTCTTGGCATAACAGGTTTATAATTTCA
>JAXHSV010000263.1:0-3545 GCA_034190305.1 Planctomycetota bacterium
GGAATCCGCAATCCCCAGTCCGCATTCCGGGCAAACGCCCGGCCGTATGGCCGCAATAATCCCTGACATATTGCTGCGTAACTGCCGGATATTAAGTTTGTTACAGGCCGTCGGAAAAAAAGGACGCTCACCCTGCATAAGTGGCATTGGAGAGTCAGCCTCGGCGTGATATATTGTGAATCCGGACATAAATCGGAGATGTAATTTGGATTTGCTTTCAGACCTGAATGAATCGCAGAAGCGGGCGGTTACACATGTGGACGGTCCGCTGCTGGTGCTGGCCGGCGCGGGCAGCGGAAAGACCCGCGTCATCACCCGTCGCGTTGCGCACCTCGTCAGCCGGGGAGTCTCGCCGAGGTCCATCCTGGCGATTACCTTTACCAACAAGGCTGCCGGCGAAATGGCCCGTCGGGTCGAGTCGCTCGGCGTGCCCGGAGGGGCCTTTATCGGAACATTCCACTCCTTCTGCTTCCGCCTGCTGCGCGAATTCTCCGACCAGGCCCGCCTGCCCAAAGAGTTCACCATCTACGACAAAAACGACCAGAACCGCTGCATCAAGGATGCTATGAAGCGTCTGGAGATACCTTCGTCCCAATTCGTCCCAGGCGCGATTCAATCGGCGATTTCAAAGGCCAAGAACAGGCTCCTGACCCCGGATCGCTACGCAGCCGAAGCGAAGGGGTACTTCCAGCAGACCGCCGCCCGCGTCTATACGCTTTACCAGCGGATCCTCGCCGACAACGGCGCCGTTGATTTCGACGACCTGCTGCTGCGAACCGCCTTCCTGATGCGCGACGTTCCCGGCATGCGCGAAATGCTCGGACGGCGGCACCGCTACATCCTCATCGACGAATATCAGGACACCAACCACACCCAGTACGTAATCGCCCACGCGATAGCGACTACACACGAGAACATCTGCGTTACCGGCGACCCGGACCAGAGCATCTATGCCTGGCGCGGCGCAGACATAGGCAACATCCTTGAATTCGAGTCCGATTATCCCAACGCGCTGGTAGTCCGCCTGGAAGAAAACTATCGCTCAACCCAGCCTATCCTCACAGCCGCAGACCACCTGATAGCAAACAACAGCAGGCGCAAGGCCAAACGCCTTATCTCGACCCGCGGAGCCGGTATAGACGTTTGCGTTATCCGCACCGACGACGAACACGCCGAAGCCGCCGAAGTAACCGACCTGGTTGCGTCGCTGGGCGCTGAAGGAATCCCCTGCCGGGATATAGCCGTCTTTTATCGCGTCAATGCCCTCAGCCGCCTGCTGGAGGAGGCGTTTCGCCGGGCGGGTATCGCCTACCAGATCGCCCGGGGCGTGGAATTCTTCAATCGTAAAGAAATCAAAGACATGCTGGCGTACCTGCGGCTGCTGGTCAATCGCAACGACGACCTTTCATGCCGGCGGATTATTAATCTCCCCGCCCGAGGCATCGGAGCAACGACTATTGAGCGCCTTTCCGTCGCCGCTGAGGCGAAAGGCATTTCCCTGCTGGACTCTGCCGCCGAGGCGACCGGTGCGGGACTCGGAAAGGCCGCCGCCGCTCGCGTCGAAGCCTTCAGCAGGCTGATAACCGAACTGTCAGCCGGAATAAATGATCCTGTCCGGGATATTGTTGAAAGGGTCGTAATTCGCAGCGGGATCGAAGCCGCACTGAAAGGCGCCGCTTCAAAGACCGCAGACGACCAGCGGCGACAGAAACTTCGCAACATCGAAGAGATGATTACCTCCGCTGCCGAGTTCGACGAAGGAAATCCCGGCGCGACACTGGCTGACTACCTCAACATGGTCAGCCTCGTCAGCGATGTCGATAGTATCGATTCGGAGTCCGGGGCCGTTACGTTCATGACGCTCCATGCCGCCAAGGGTCTGGAGTTCCCAGCCGTCATTATCATCGGCTGTGAGGAAGGCCTGCTGCCGTTCAACCGGGGCGACGGCAAGGACCGCGACATCGAGGAAGAGCGCCGCCTTGCGTTCGTTGGAATGACCCGCGCAAAGGACCGCCTGTACCTTACCTCCGCCAGGTATCGCCGCCTGCGAGGCCAGACGACCCGGCAGGTCGAGTCGCCTTTCCTGACAGAGATCGGCATCGAATCGGTCTGCCGGATCGACAAGACCACGGCGGAACAGCCTGTACCCGCCTACCGCCAGGCGGGTCGTCCGTCCTTCGCCAGGCGAACCAAGGCCGGTGGCGGTTTCTACGAAGACGCCGACAATCGCAGGATAATCGAGGCAATGGAAGCGGGCGATTCGATACCGGAGGAATTCGCGGGAATCTGTAAAGACCGGCTCGTTCGCCACGAGAAATTCGGGGCAGGGAAGGTGGTGAAGGTTTCTTACGACGGTGCGCGAACTCGCGCCGTTGTACAATTCCGAGATGTCGGAAAAAAGACGCTAATCCTCGAATTCGCCGGACTGAAACCGATGTAATACTCCGCGGTTTCCTTATTTCTGGATTTGAAGTTCCCTTGACACAGCCGGGCTTGCAGGTTAGATGCCGGCGTATTCAGCACATCAGCACATGCCGAATTGAAAGGAATCTCATTATGAAGGAAATTCGTGTCGGTCTGGTCGGTCTGGGGCCTCGAGGCCGGGGATGCTGGGCTAAACACTTCGGCCAAATGGAAGGCTACAAACTCGTAGCCGTCTGCGACCGTTTCGACGAGTCGGTTAAGAAAACCATGCGTAACCTTAATGATCCGAACGTCTCGTCTTTCCGCGATTTTTCGACCATGCTGAAGGAAGCCTCGCCGGATGCGGTCGGTATATGCAGTGATCCCGACAAGCAGGTCGATCTGGCCGTCGAGGCGCTCGAAGCAGGCGTTCATGTCATGACCGAGGTTCCCGCCGCCTTCACCATCGAAGACCTCTGGCGACTGGTGGCGGCCGTTGAGAAAACGGGACTAATCTATCAACTCGGCGAGCAGACTCGCCATTGGGGCTTCGTGGATGCCTGGAAGTCAATAGTCTCGTCAGGGACGCTGGGCAGGATCGTCTGCGCCGAGGGACAGTACATCGGATACTACGGTGCGCACTGGTTCTTTTACGACGCCGAGACCGGCCGATACCTGTCGCTGGACGAAGCCCGCTCCAATCCCCGCGCCCGTCCGACGTGGCGCAACGGGATGCACCAATCTGGTATCTGCCGCACGAACTCAGCCCGCTGCTGAAGATACTCGATGACCGTGTCGTAGAGGTCGTAGCGATGGGTACTCCGCTGGAAAATTCCCGTCTCCCGGAGGGTGGGTCGAGGGACATTGAGGTCTCGCTGATGCTGACGGTCAAGGGGACGCTGATGAGGCTGTCGTGCGGGTTCAACTGCCCCGTGCCGCACCGGGGCAAGACCGGACATCACTGGTACGCACTGATGGGTACGGAAGGCTCGGTCGAATGGAAACGGGCGGGGTGGGACAAATGTAAAATGTGGACTACTGCGATGGGAACGCACGATAACGAACCGGCGGCGATGGATTGGAGCACCTACCCGCTGAAATCCTACGAGTACGGCAGAGAATCCGACGACTACGTTCGCGCC
>JAXHSV010000264.1:0-3539 GCA_034190305.1 Planctomycetota bacterium
GCCCTGGCGGGCACGGCTAACTTCTGCCCGGCCCTTCGGGCCTGAATGGCGATCAACCGGAATAACCCGCGTTGTCCTGTTAGACTATATCTTCACGCCTTTCGGCGGGAAGTTCGAGCGATAAAACTGCTTTCCGAAGTGTTCGGCGTCGTCTTTGAGCACGAACCACCCGCTGCCTCGCCAAGGTTTTCCGGCGAGAACCCAGTCAAGAATCTGCTGCTGAAATTTCGTATCCCGCGGATAATCTTCCAGGTTTACGTCTGTTCTGTAGAAGATGAAGAACAACCCTTCGGTGCGGCTGGTCGGCATCGGATACAGGTAACCCTCGCGCAGCAACTCCACGAGATTCGAGTCCGCATCGAGAATATCTTCCAGCTGGTTGCCGAAAATCCACGAGTAGCAGTCGATCCCGACGACAGACCTGTGGGGGAAATGCTTCTCGAAGAAAACAAACGCATCTCGGGCCGATTCGATGCACTTTTTCAGCGCCATCTGCCCGCCGGCGGGGATGTGCATGCTGAGCATGAGGTCTCCCCTGCCGAGGACGCGCCGCCAGACAGAAAGGTCCAGTGTGATTTTCCGCTTCAGCGTCATTCCTTTCGGTGAGACGACATAACCGGTGGCCGTGTTGGCCTGGGTATCCACGACGTGCGTGGTCGTCCACGTTTCGGTCCCTTCTTCACCCCTGAAGACTACATACCCCTCGTCGGTCATCTTCATGCCGTTTTCGGCCAGTGCGAGAACCTCATTAGTCCGGCGATTGCGATAGATTTCGGCACAACCGGTAAATTCGTGGATAAAATACTGCATCCGCCCTATGCGGAACAGTTCGCCGGAAACGTGGTATTTGTACCAGAACAACTGGTTCCGAAATATGCCCAGCCTTCCATCGTGTCCTTTACGGTAGTTCCAGTTGAAGTCGCGGATGTTTGAAAGGGTGTCGCCGGTGATTTTTTCATCCACGCCCATTTTCTTATGAAGCCCGCGAACGATGGGAACCATCCCCATACCGACGAGCAGGTAAAAGATACCGCAGAAGTCCTTTCCAAGCGACTTTTCCAGCGTGGGCCAGTCGATGAAGTTCCGGCAGTCCAGGTCAGGGTGGTATTCGAGCCAGTAACAGTGCCAGGCAAGCCGGAGTAGATTGGGGTTTCCTGCGATGCGCCTGGCCGCTTCAAGAATCTGAGGCTCCATGTATTCAGCCAACCGTCCCCATTTTCTGTTTTCGGAGATATGCTCCGGCTGGAGAAAATCCGGCAACTCGTCGGGAAAGGCAACCTGGGATTCTTCCCAGTGCGGACTGACGATTTCAAGACAGTCTTCCTCCCCCAATGCCGACAAAACATCTTCAAGTTTCATAACAAATTCCTTATTGCAAGCGCGAAACTTCCATGTCTTCCGGCCTGGAAGTTTCGCAGGTTCCCCACAATGGATTAATCTATCTTCACGCCCTTTGGCGGGAATTTTGAACGGTAGAAATCCAGACCGATTTGTTCGATGTCGTCCTTAAGCACGAACCACCCGCCGACATGCCAGGGTTTGTCGGCCAGGACCCAGTCGAGGACCGTACTCTGCAATTCGTTGTTGCGCGGGTAGTTTTTGAAATCGTTGTCGTTCCTGTAGAAGATGAATCCGAGGCTGTCGTATCGCGGGCGCGGCGTCGGGTATAGGTAACCTATGCGCATCAGTTCCACCAGGTTCGAGTCCGCCTCGAACATATCTTCCAGTTGAGGCCCGAAAATCCACGATATGCAGTCGATCCCGACGACAGGTCTGTGTGGGAAATGCTTCTCGAAGAAGACGAACGCGTCTCGGGCCGATTCGATGCACTTTTTCAGCGCCATCGTCCCGCCGCCGGGAATGTGCATGCTGAGCATCAGGCTGCCCTTGCCGAGCACGTGCCGCCAGACGTTCAGGTCCAGTGTAATCTTCTGCTTGAGCGTGATGCCCTTGTCTGGCAGGATGACGTTGCCTGTGGTGGTCCCCGCCTGATAATCCGTAACGTGCTCGGTGATCCATGTGGCGGTTTTTTCTTCGCCCTCGAAGGTCATAAATCCGTCGTCGGTCATCGTCAGGCCGTCTTCGGCGACCGATACGACCTCGCCGGTTTCGCGGTTGCGATAGGCCTCGACGAAGCCGAAGGACGGCTTGATGAAATACTGCATCCTGCCGATGCGGAACAGTTCGCCGTTGGTGTGGTGCTTCAGCCAGTACGACAGCCCGGAGCCGGGGCGCCCTTCGTTACTCTTGCGATACCCCCAGTTCATGTCGCGGATTTGCGTAAGGTTGTTGCGGGTAACCGCCTCATCAACTCCCATTCTCTTGTGCAGGTCGCGGAGAAACGGAGCGAGTTCCATATCGACAAGCAGGTAGAACAGTCCTTTCATGTCCTTGCCGAGTGACTTTTCCAGTGACGGAAAACCGCTAAGGGCAAGAAACTTCGGGTAGTGAAACGTCAGGCGGTAACAGTGCCATGCAAGATGCAGAAGGTTTTCATCTTCGGCGACCCGCTTGGCCGTCTCAAGAATCTTCGGCTCGTCGTACTCCGCCAGCAGACACCATTTCCTGCTTTCCTTAATCCGCTCCGGCTGGAGGAACGGCGGTAACTCCTTCGGAAAACACGCCTCCGATTCTTCCCAGTACGGGCTGACCGCTTCCAGACAATCCTCTTCTCCCAAAGCAGCCAAAACATTTTTGAGCTCCATAACAATTATTTCCTTTCAATGCCTTTTAGCAGGACCTTTTCGCCATTTGAGATATTCTTCAAGGTTCCTGTAGTGAACTTCTGAATCAATTGCCTGTGCCATATCACGAGTCAGATAGTTAGTCCAGTAGTCGTCGAATACTTCCTTGCTATGAGACGCGAACGGCCCATTTCCTTCGAGCAAGGTATTGATCTCTTTGACAGAACCGATGTTCTTTGTGTTTCCACTTCCAGGATGATTGGAGCCAATTCGCCATTTTTCCTGAACAAGAAAGACAAAATCCCTGACGACGGAGACGATATCAGACAGGTAATCCAGCGTATAAATTTTGTTCTCGCCCGCGCATTCTTCACTTCGTGTATAGATGGTGCCAAGGACAAAGTGCGCAGCATATTCTTCATATGGAAAAGTGGTATTCTTATTGGATTTTCGCTGCCGAAAGTATCCGGTAAAGGCGCCGAGCGTAAAGCCGTTCACTCTTTCCGTTCCTGTTCTGTACGTGCTTTTCAAATCAAGTGCGATTTTTGTTCCGTCCTGCGCTATGAAGATGATGTCAGGATAATGATTCTGGTGCTCGCTCAAAATCAGTCGATATCTATTTTCCTCTGCGAAACGTGAAAGGATTGGGAATAGCATCAACTCAATTATTTTTGAAACAACTTTGGTGTCTAATGAAATGGTATAAATATTTCGATAGACATCGACAAATCCCTTAACAGTCCATTCGCCGGCGTCTGTGGAAATGGCATGTTTGAATTTACCAAGTTCTTCCAGCAGGCGTTCTTTGAAGATGTGAGGCTCCATGGTCATTTTGGTTCAAGTTCCAATTAGGAG
>JAXHSV010000265.1:0-3535 GCA_034190305.1 Planctomycetota bacterium
TTTCACCCGGTACACTGCGTCGTAAAAACTCGACGAATCTCTCGGATTCGCCTGCGTTTTTGCTTCTTGTACCCGGGCGAAATCCCGCGCTCTCGCCGAAGAAGCACTTTCGCCACGGACTGCTAGGCTTGCCTCGATCAGACTGCGCGTGTACTGCGAAGCAGCCCGAAGATTCTCTTCCGCCCGGTTGCGTTCGGTGATATCACTGAATACGCCCGCGTAGTAGATGGGATTGTCGTTTTCGTCACGAATAGTGAAAAAGTTGGTAGTGGTTGGAATGACCAGCCCGGCGGTTGAGACAAGGTTCAATTCACCAACCCATTGTTCACCTTGAAGGACGCTTGGTAGTATCTCGTTTCGCAGGCGCTCCTGCGTTTCCTCGGAATAATATGAAACGAACCTTTTACCGAGCGCGTCATCAGGACTGTCTTCGCCGAGAATGTGGCAGAAAGTGGCGTTAACGTAGGTGAGTTCATGGTTCAGCGTCGCCATTGCGAATCCCTGACCGGAAGCATCAGCAAACCGGCGGAAGATGGCGATCTGTTTATCAGCCCGTTTGCGTTCGGTCAATTCGATTTGACGGTCCGTCTGCATCCTGTGAAGCCTGCGATTCAATTTCAGAACGTGCACCATCACCACCGCCATTGGCGCCGGCGCCACGGCGATAATAACCAACCAGTACCAGTGCTGACTGATAGATTGTCCCAGTGTTACCTTTCCGTAGTCCTTGTAAGGCCCGACGCAGAGTTCCTTGAGGCAGTCGTGAACCGGTTGATAATTGAGCGGGATCGTCCATCCGAAGCACTTGGCGGACCTGGCGGCAGGACTTTCGGGGGACATCCCCAGCAAGGCGTTGGCAACTTTTTCGGCAAGGGCCTGCGAAGTGTGCCTGACTTTGGCGAAAGGCCACTCTGGATACAGGCGTGTGGAGTGGATAATGATGAAGTCCTGCATGCGGGTTTTTCCTTCTGCCTGCATCCTCTCCAGCGTGTCGGTCCGGACCGTTCCGGCATCGACCCGCCCGTCCCTGACGGCATAGACGACTGCATCATGAGTTTCGCCGAACAGCAACTGCTTGAAATCGCGGTGCGGATTAATGCCATTTTCCTTCATCTCCCGCCACGCCATTTGCCAGCCCCCAAAGGACTGCTTCCCCGCAGCCATGAATCGCTTGCCCTTCAAGTCGGCAAGTCGCTTAATGTCATTTCGGTTGGCCCGACAAAAAATCACCCCGCCGTAGGTGGTGCAGGCGCCACCGGGCCCAAGGTTCTTCAGTGTCGCGATCCGGCTGGCGCCGTACAAAGCCTCGGCCTCAACGTATAATGAGGAATTGGTCAGCACGAAGTCCACATCGCCGGCCTTAACTGCGGGGGCGACCTCGCAACAGCCCAGCGGGACAATCTCGAATGTGTGGCCGGGAATCTGCTCCGAAAGATACTCGGCCGTCAAGGACCACTTTTCCATGCACCTTTGAGGCCCACGTTTGGCCAGTACGCCAATGCGTACTTGATTTTGCACGTCTCCCGCATAAACCAGAGCTGTGCATGTGAACAAAAGAATCAACAGGACCAGCCAAGGTATTCCCACACGTTTATACACGGGCAAAATCTTCCTCATAGACATTGCAATTCCTCCCGGCTTCGAAGTCCGGCAGTGCAGGTTGGCGCGGATCATGGATTTTATGTTGTCTGCAGGCGGGACTACTCGCTTGTTTCCATTCGCGCCTCGCTATCGCTTTTCACCGGATAATGTCGGATTGCATTTTCGCGGGCTTTAGGAAAAATGGCGGTAATGTATAGAAATATGAATATAATAGTTATTAGGATTATTACTATCTTTCTTTTTGGCCGAAATATGATGAAAGTGAGGGGCATATGCACCGGTACGATGTATTGATGCATCCCGTCTCAGTTAGGAAACTTCTATTTGGGAGAAGACACATTGCAAACCGACTGGAAGAACATTCTAACCAATACTGTTAGGCACTCGGTTTGCCGTAAAAACCGCCTTTTGTAAGTCCTTCTTTTATAATATGTAACAATCGCCGTTTCAAGTCGAACCATTGAGGATCAGTGGTCGCAAATATTCTCTCCAGCCTGCAAAGACCCGCTGATGTACGCCTCCGCAAGGATTTCCGGCGTCTCGGTCGGCGCCCCGACGACGACGGATATCCCGTTTTGTGCGAATAATTGCTGGGCGCGCTGTCCCATGCCGCCGGCGATTATGACGCTCGCTCTCTGCTCGTGCAGCCAGCGGGGAAGCACGCCCGGCTCATGTCCCGGAGGAGTCAGCATCTCTGTTTGGCCGACCTTCTTCGTGGCTTCATCCACCTCTACAATGGCGAACTGCTCGCAGTGTCCGAAATGCATGCTCAACCGTCCGCCGGCAAGTGGAATTGCTATCTTCATGTCTCTGATCTCCTTAAGAGTGTCTGTTTTCGCTGGGTTAGTCCTGTGAATGAACGCCTGTGCTTCAGAAGTACATCTTATCGGCTACGATGTACGCAAAATCAGGCTCTCGCTCGTTCGGTTTGGTGTGTTCTATATTCGCGGCGAGTCTCTCGGCCACGTTCCTCATCTCTCGCGAGAGTAACATTTCCCTTGCTCCAGCCAATGCTGCATTTCCGACGCGGACCGTTTTTTCCGGCGCGTGCGGAAGTAATCCGATCGCCGCGGCGTTTTCGGGATTAATGAAATTCCCGAAACCGCCGGCAAGATATATTCTTTCGATGCCGTCGATCCCGACGCCGTAGTACTTCATCAGGAGATCCTGGTCGCAGCGCAGTCCCGCCTTGGCCGTGATAAGTTGATAGATGTCCTGCTGCGTAATGCTGATTTTGTCCGTCACGTGGAATTCTCGCTCGATTCTCGCATTTCGAGTCATGATTCCGCTTCGGAGCAGTTCGGCAAGCAGATCAATCAATCCGGAGCCGCAGATTCCAAGAGGCGGTTTGTTGCCAATGGTCTCGAATTCCACGTGGCCGTTATGAATCCAGATGTTTTTGATTGCGCCCTCGATGGCCCCGACGCCGCACTTGACCGTCGCGCCCTCGTAGGCTCCACCTGCGGCGCAGGATGCGGTCATGATCCGATTGCTGTTTCCCACAGCCACTTCGCCGTTGGTGCCGATGTCGATCAGCATATTGATTTGGTCGTCCTGATGCATACCGCATGCAAGTATGTCGGCAACGGCGTCAGCGCCGGCATGCCCCCCGATGAGGGGACCGCCGTATGCCCTGCACGACGGGTTGACCTCCAGCACGAGATCCGTTGCCTTGCTTTCAATGCTTTTCAGGTTCGCGGGTTCGTAGGGGATAACGCCCAGGGAATTGACGTCCTGACCGAAAAGGATACTTCGCATCGTGCTGTTTCCGACGGCTACAACATCGTAGATATACTTGCGTATGTTGCCGTTGCGCTTCTCGAATTCCGCCAGGTCTTCGTTGATGCCTCCGGCAATGCTTTGCCGTAATTCGTTAAGTCCGTCTTCATGTTGCATCGTATGGCTTATGCGGGAGATGACGTCATTTCCAAAG
>JAXHSV010000266.1:0-3533 GCA_034190305.1 Planctomycetota bacterium
CCTTCACGCCCTCGATGATGCGAATCATGCGATTGTTGTCCAGCCCGACCTTCACCACGCGCGGTTCAAAACTGTTACGGCTTCGGACATAGACAACGGTGTCGGCGCCGACACGAACGACTGCCTGGACGGGAACATACAATGTGTCGGAGTGTTGTTCGACGATGATCTCGGCTCGGCAGGTCATGCCCGCCCGCAACGCGCTGGCATCGCCGTCGATATAGACGACGGTATCATAGACCTTCAGGTCTGGATTGAGGAATGCGCTTTGAGCATCCGGAAGCAGGGCAATCTTTCCCACGCGCGCCCAGAAAACCTCGCCCGGTTTGGCATCGACGGTTATTCGCACGGGCATGTCCGGCCGAACTTTACGCAGGCTGGATTCCTGCACCTTTATATTGGCCACCATCGCGCTGGTTGTCGGCAGGTAAATCAACTCCTGTCGTTCACGGATCTGCTGACCTTCTTCCAAAGGTTCGACGTTCCTGCGCCAACGCAACTGGCCGGTTGTGGCATACACGACCATTCCGGCTACGGGAGCGTTTATCCTGCATTTGTCGATCTGCGTGTTGAACTTGTCCAGTTTCGCCTTCTGTCGTTCATATTCGGACTCCTTGGCCTTCAACTCTGCTTCTGCCTGGACGAGGTCGGCGGTGGCCTTTCGCTTTGCGCGTTCCAGGGCTTTTTCCGCCTGTTCGACGTCGCTTCTTAACTGCTCCTGGTTTCGTGGATTCGTGTACTTTTTCAGGAGATCCAGATTGCTCAGAGCGAGGTCCAGGCCGATTTGGGCCCGATTGGCCGACAGTTCATCCGCCTTGAGTTCCGTCTCTGTTATGTATCCTTGAGCCGCCAGTTTTCTGGACGAGGCAAGAATGTCTTCCGCCCTTTTGAGTTCTTCACGGGCGAGAGTTATGTCGGATTCGGCCTTCTGGAGATCACGCAGGTATTCGCCTTTGAGATATTTATCCAGATCCAACTTGGCGAACTTATAGGCGAGTTCCGCCTGGGCGACGTCGCTGTCGGTCTGACTTTTACTGACCGCCAGGTTCTCCCGCGCGCGTATGAAAGACGCCTCGGCGTTAAGTACTACGATCTGCTGTTGATTTTTATCGTCTTGAAGGCGACTTGAATCAAGCTCCACCAGAATATCGCCTTTCCTGACGGTAACGCCTTCGGGCACCAATGAGAGGATCGTCGTTGTCCCTTCAACCTCGCTCTTGATCACCGCCCGTTCGCGGCTTTGGATGGTGCCGGATTCCGTCACGCTGATTGTCAAGGGTCCGCGCTGCACGAATGCGGTGGCTGCGAGGTCGGTGTCGTCATCGGCGAACCAGGCGGCATAGACCACCACAACAAACAGCAGAACACCCAGGCACGCCAAGCCTATCCGCACCGGCCTGCGCTTCAGCAAATCCCAAAGAACGCTACTTTTTACCGGATTTTTTAGGTTCATATTCACGCCATTTTCCTTTCTCGTCCACTTCAAGTACGCCCATGTCGCGCTGGAGTTCAAGTTCGGCGACGCGATAGCTGACTATTGCCGCCGTCAAGGCGTTTTCGGCTGAAACCAGGGATTCCTGCGCTTCCAGCAGGTCTCGAATCTCCGCCCTTCCCGCCTGGAGGAACAACTCTGTGCTCTCTACCCGTCGGCGAGCCAGGGCAACGGCCTGGTTTTGGATCACGTATCCTTCTCTTTCCCGAAGGAGATTTCGCAAGGCATTGCGCACCTGGAGTTTTATCTGGTCTTCGAGTTCCTGAACATCCCGGATCGCCTGTTCCAGTGCTATGAAACTGTTTCGGTATGCATTGCGCTCCGCGGTCCGCTCCAGTGGCAGGTCCAGAAGAATCCCGGCGGTATAGACGCCTTTTTCCGGACGGAGATGGGCGTTCGGAAGCCCGGCAGAACCTAGTGTCCGGCTGCTGCCTGCCTGACCGCTTCCGGTCAGGGTCAGTCCGGCTTTAAGCGCGTCGGCTGAAACCACGACCTGACGCTGGGCGTCATACACCCGCCCTAATGCCGTGTAAAGGTCCAGGCGATTGCCCAGGGCAATGGAAACAGCATTCTCCGCCTTCATCTCCAGCGGACCTCCGCCTTCAAGAGTCGGACGCGCCAGTTTTAACGATTCGTCGGAAGGAAGCGAGGTAACCTGCCCCGAGTCTGCGCCGGCCGGTCTGGTGGTCGCCGATACGCCCCGGTCCGTGCTGACTGTCTTGCCCAGCCGATCCAACTCGTCGCGGTCAAGGTCTATGTTGGCGTCGGTGGGAAGTCCCAGCGAGATTTTAAAGGAATCCAACCGTCGAGCGTAGGTCTGTTGAGCGGTAATCCATCGGTCCCGGGCGCTGAGCTCATTCTGGAGGGCCTGACCTACCTGCATTTCCGGTAACCGGCCGGCGTCCGCCAAGGCGCGAGTCCGACGAGTCGAAGCGATGAGACGACGATAATGGGCCTCGTCGTTGCGAACCTGATCGAGCTGCTGAAGCACGGAGAGGTACTCGCTTGCTATGCTCACAGCCAGAGTCCGCTTGAAACGTGCAAACGTTTGCAGTGAATAGACGACCTCCCGTTCAGCCTGGGTAAGAGGTTCGGTTACGACGTGCCGTCCCGAACCGCGCAGAAGAGGTATCGTAATCGTTGCATCCGCAAACAACCCCAGAGAAGAAGAATGGTCCGTCGTCAGCAACTTGACCAGATCGACGGCAAACTGGGCCGTCAGCAAGGTGCCGTTTTTCAGCCGTCGCTCCCAGGAGGCCGAGCCGGTGTTGGTCAGGCCTTTCACGGGCTTTTCGCCGGTATAGTCGATACTGGATTCGGACTCCGCATCGGCGAACAGGAGGTTCCGGAACTCGTTCGCTTCCAGGTCCAGCGCCAGGGCGGTCCGGAATACATCCTCCTTTTGGCTCTGGTATTCGCGGTTGTTGCGGGCGGCTATACGCAAGGCATCGGCCAGACTTATCTTCAGCGGACGCTCGTTCAACCAGGGCGCTTTGTTCGGTGAGTCAACCTGCCTGGGCGGGTAGTTCTTTTCGGGCCAGTGCCGGACAGGCGTCAAATGATCAGCGCCCACCGACACAGGGCTGGCATGAGGCAGGTTCTGACCCAGCAGGAGTTTTCTGCGCAACGTATCGGCGGGAGTCTCCACGGTGAACGGTTCGGTTCGCCCAAGGACTTTCTTCTGCGCCCGGCCAATGATGCCATAGGCAGACTTGTCCGCTTCGCGACGATAGTTTGCAGGCTGACATCCCGCAAGCAAGCAGATCGATACACCCAATAGCATGATGAGTGTTATGGGATATTTCATATCCGATCTCCGGTATTCGCCTACACTGACTTTCGAAGGCTATCTGATTCCATTTTGCATATGATAGCCTACAGACCGACATCCTGCAAAGCGACGAACCGATCCAATTTACAGTATAACGACTGATAATGTTAATTATTGCGGTATTCCGGGTGCATATTGATTTTGGGGTTCGGTGACCGGTGGCACAGGTTTTCAACCTGTGCATGCCCAATAACCTTTCGAAGCAGCACA
>JAXHSV010000267.1:0-3519 GCA_034190305.1 Planctomycetota bacterium
GTAAGAAATACGGGGCGCCCTTTTGTCGGGGCATTAAAAAAGGATTATGTAATGAGCAAGATCAGAACAGTAGAGATGCTTGGATTAGTTTGTCTTTTATCTTTCTCCTATGCAGAAATACAGGCGGCGCCGACCAAAGGAGTAATCTCCGTCAGAAAGGACGGCAAAGGCGATTTCACAAGGATCGTCCCGGCGCTGATGTTGAGCGAGCCGGGAGAAATCATAGAGATACGGGACAGCGCTGTTTACCGGGAATCCCTAAATCTTGCCGCCTTTCCAAAAAGGACAATCCGAGCCGCCGAAGGGCAGAATCCGACATTGATCGGAATGATCGACATGGGCGACTACGTGGTAATAGAAGGCCTGAAGATTACTTATCCCAGCAAGGTGCGCGGAGGCGAATCAACCATAAAGTCCAACGGGAAAAAAGGATGGGTTGTGCGAAACTGTGAAATCTGCAATATACCTCACAACTCGCAGGCTTTCTATATGGTCAACGGCACGCGGGAGGCGAAGATAATTTCCAACAGGATTCACGGAGGCAGAGGCGGTGCGGCTTATATCACCGTCAATTACGAAAATGGAAACAACCTCTTCGCCAACAACATAATCTATAACATCGGCGGTATTTCCATATCGAGCAGTTCGCCGAACAACCGAATAGTCTCGAATACGTTCTATAAGAGCGGGATAACATGCACTTCCGGCTCGACTGCGATTGAGAACAATATAGTCGTATCGGGCGAGATAAAAAGCACCGGTCCGGTTCGTTACAATTGTCTCTGGAAGAGTGAATGTAAGGGTTCTTCTGAAGAAGCGAACATCACGCAGGACCCCTTGTTGACCGATCCGGAAAAGGAGGATTTTCACCTCAAGAGCAAGGCCGGTCGCTGGAATCCGAATGCAAAAAAATGGGTAAAGGATAAAGTGCACAGCCTCTGCATTAACTCCGGCGACCCGAAGCCTGAATGCTCGAATGAACCCGCGCCTAACGGTAAAAGGATAAATATGGGCGCATATGGAAATACGAAAGAGGCTTCAAAAAGCACAGAGTGACAAAAATGACAATAATCAAGATCAGAACGACAACGTTTGTGTGCCTTACGGCGCTATCTGTTGGCGGGCTTGCTTCAGCGGCGCCTGTGATAAAAGATTTCTCCTCAACCGGCGTCAACCCAGGTCCGAAATGGTATCGGCCCGACCCGAATAAAACGATTTACACAATCACCGCCGTCCTCGACGGAAAAACCGTAACCGGGGACGAACTCAAAAAATAAGGCCAATCTAAGCCTCTGCGCTGGCTGGGTGCAGCTGGGTATAGGCGGAAAAATACTGCATTATCTGGAAAATGGTTGCGGCGTCGTTTATTTAATAAGCGATATGCTCGGCGACGTCATACAACCCGAAATCCTCGAACTCATCGAAGCCAAAGACTTCGCCACGCTAAAAGAATACATGACCGCGCTGGATTTGGCGGATGTGGCTGAACTGGCCGGAGACATGGACGGTGAGGAACTCGGCGTGGTCTTCCGCCTCCTGACTCGGCAAAGCGCCGCGGATGTCTTCGCGCTTCTGGAACTTGAAAAGCAGGAGCGACTCCTGGAGATACTTTCAGGCGAGTCCCTCGCTAGCATCCTCAACGAGATGCCACCGGACGACCGGACGGAATTGCTGGAGGACCTTCCCGACGACGTAGCGGCCAGGTTAATCGGCAGACTCAGCCCGGCAGAGCGACAAATCGCCACCGACCTGCTGCGCTATCCGGAAGATTCCGTCGGACGCCTTATGACGCCGGAGTTCGTAGCGGTCAAGGCCGATGAAACTGTCCGGCAGGTTTTCGACCACATCCGCCGGGTCGCCCCGGAAACCGAAACCATCAGCGTCCTGTATGTTGTGGACTCCGCCGGTCGGCTTATCGACGACATCAGCCTGGAAGACCTGGTTCTGACCGATCCGTACGCCGTCGTCGGCGAGATAATCGACCGGCACCCCGTAAGCCTCTCTGCCACTGCCGACCGTAAAGAGGCCGTCGATACCATCAAAAAATACGACGTTGTCGCCCTGCCGGTTGTCGATCCCGACGACGTGCTGGTTGGAATCGTTACCATCGACGACGTTATGGACGTAGCCGAGGAGGAAGATACCGAAGACTTTCAGAAAATGGCCGGCGTCGGCGCGCTGGAAGAACCGTATTTCGCAACGACTTATCCGGAAATGCTTCGAAAACGCCTGCCATGGCTGGCGCTGCTTTTTGCAGCCGAGATATTGACGGTCCTCGCACTGGCAAATTTCCAAAACACCCTTAACGTGGCGATGTTCGCGCTGATAGTGCTCTTCATGCCACTGGTCAACGCCACAGCCGGTAACACCGGTTCGCAGATGGCCGGTCTGGTAATCCGAGGCCTGGCGGTCCGCGAGATGGAACCGTCTCACTGGTGGCGGATATTGGGACGTGAACTTGCCATCGGCGGGACGATGGGGGTGATACTGGGCTCGCTGGGAGTGGCTGCGGCGATGATATTATTGAGCGTTGCTCAAGCCGACACTGCCGCGACGAACGCCTCGCAATGGACCAACGCCTTCGCCGTCGGCGTCAGTATCGCAGCGGCTGTGATCGTCGCCAACCTCGCCGGAGCCATGATACCGCTGCTGTTCAAACGCATGGGAATGGACCCTGCCGTTACCTCCGGGCCGTTTCTCGCTTCAATCATGGACGTTACCGGCGTTATGATATACTTCTCCATCGCTTCAGGAATGCTGCTCCTGCTGCGGGGATAAGCGGTCAGAAATCAGCGTTCAGCGTGTTTTATTGCACGAGGTAGATAGAGCGGCTGTTACTGATCTGACAGCGGTGATCGACAAGATCGACGTAAAGAGAACGACGAAATCACAGAATTCCCAAGAGGTTGTCATATGATTTGGCCGATACGAACAGGGGGCAAAGCAGAAGTTTAGATTGGGAAGAGATGCCGAAGGAGTTAGAATATAGACATGGCGCGTGTGGAGGTACAGGCAGGGCTGTTTCGCTGGGCCTTGGAGCGATCTGGGCATACAGAGGAGTCTGCGCGCAGCGAGTTCCTGAAGTTTTCCGAGTGGCTTGACGGAACAAGGTTGCCGACGCTTCGCCAGTTGGAGAAATTTGCCAACTGGACACGGACGCCCTTTGGGTTCTTCCTGCTTGACTCGCCCCCAGAGGACCGCCTGCCCATTCCAGACTTCCGCACCACCCATGGCCAAACGCGTCGGCCGAGCCCAGATTTGTTGGAAACCGTCCAAGCTATGCAGCGTCGGCAGGAATGGATGCGGGAGTTCCTGCTGGAAGAGGGGCAAGAGCCATTGGTATTTGTGGGCAAGGCGAGTACCAAGAACTCGCCCGAGGACGTGGCCCAATCCATGCGCGGGGCACTTGATTTGCATAAAGACTGGGCCAAGCAGGAAATAAGCTGGGGGGATGCGCTGCGGTTGCTGCGCCAAGCCATTGAGGCTGCGGAAATCATGGTTGTCATCAATGGTGTTGTG
>JAXHSV010000268.1:0-3507 GCA_034190305.1 Planctomycetota bacterium
TTAATAGTTCCGTTGTTAATCAGGTTTCCCTCGAAGTACACCTTCCCGTTGACGGCATTGATTGTCCCGTCGTTGACGGTGTCGCCCTTGATCAGCAGGTCTCCGTTGCGGATACCCAGTGTTGAGGCGGTGTCATTTTGCACGTTTCCGACGATATGGGAATTACCGTAAAGGTCGATGACGCCTTCGTTGGTCAGGTTCCCGATAATTCCGCCGAAACCGTTGAAGGAGGCGCCGGATTTATTGGTGATGTTCGAGGCGGAGAACGTCCCGCCCAGAATCTCAATCGACGCGCCGGACTTGTTGACCAGGTCGCAGTTGAAAGTAACTGCCCCGGCGGAATGGACTGTAATCGTTCCCTGGTGGTCGAAAGATGCCGCCCCCACGTTCAGGCTTGTCCCCGACGCATTGGTCAGGCTGCCTGTGTTGGTCATGGCGCTCCAGGTATGAACCGCCAGATCACCAAAGCTGCTGGCGATGGAGCCGGCGTTGTCGATACCGGTTTCGCCATGTACCAGACCCGTTCCCGCGATGCTCGCCCCAGCTGCGTTGGTCAGGGCGCCACCGGAGGTGAAGTTTCCGGAAAAGATCTCCAGGGAGCCGCCACTGTTGTTCGTGAACTGACCATCGGTATAAAGAAATCCTTTAGGTGCAATCGTAACTGCGCCGTTGTTCTGGAAATCCCCTTCAACGTCATTGACACCCTCAGGATCCACCCACACCTGAGCGCCGTTGTGGTTTGTAACGTTGCCGTCAATTTCAGCCAAGGTCATATCAAACGTGCCGTAGTTGACAACGTTTCCGGTCAGTTCGACGTCGTCGTCCAGTTCCAGGTCGCCGTGATTAATGATGTTGCCAATTATGTCGAAGTTGTCCAGTTGCCAGATGCCGTAATTCGTGAGCCCCCCCACGCTACCGTTGTCGTCCAACGTAAAACAAACCCAATTTGAGGTCCACCGCGTCAACTCAACCCAGCCGCCGCCCGTCGAGTAGGTTGTAACGAACGAGACAGTGTACGAATTCTGCACTCCCAAAAACATATCCTCTGAACCCGTATGGTCCAGAATGCAGGTCCATTGGTCGCCGGTGGCGTTATTGTCGGGTACGACTCCCACGTCCCAGTTGGCGGGATTCCCCCATAACGAATCGCCTCCGGCGCCCGTCCAGGTCGCCGTTCGGTCCGCACCCGAGCTGATCGAAAATACCAATCCGATGAGAACAAACACCACAATCATATTAAATCTGACAGACATGACTATTCCTCCTATCTGAGAAAACCAGCTCCTCACCAACGTTATACTATTCTATGAAGACGCGCAGTTTTGTCAAGCAGAAATGAACCGACACAATAGCGTCAGGAATTGTATAAGATCTATGGTTCTTTGTTTGGGCCTGAAAGGCTCAAATAATACAGCCCGGGGCGTTTCGATTCCCCCGGGCTGGACTTGCCGTTTGGGCGGCATCGTTTTTCAGGCTCTCGCGGCGGTTACTTCTCCAGCAGTTCTTCGGCGTGTTCTGCGACTTTTCGGAACGCCGAAGCGTATTCTTCGATGATGTCCGGTCGGTCGTGCTTGAACCACGGTATCGAGAAGCACCGCTTCGGGGCGTTTTCTGCAACCGGAAGCGAACCCGGACCCTGGCGAACGTCGCGCGACGCATTGGCGATGACGGTCGGTTTTCCCTGGCCGTAAATGTCCGCCTCGTGCAGCGCAGGGTGCAGATGCAGCGGGCGGTTCGCGCCCGGTCTGGCGGCTTCGACGCCTTCAGCCTGGACGGCCTGGCAGAATTTTTCGACGTCCAGCCCGCCCAACTCTTCGGGCCTGTACAGACCCCTGGCTGCGTACCATCCGCCCATCGTCGAGCCGCTGCCTGCTGGCGGGCGGTGGGCCTTGATGCCCGGGACGCCTTCCAGCAAGTCCCAGAAGCGATTCATCGCTTTCTGTATCTCCTTTATGCGCTGGGGGTAATACTTCAACTGAACGCGCCCGACGGTCGAGGACAGCTGGTGCATCCGGTGCTTGTACCCGCCCAGGGGGATTCCGGCGAATTTCTTCAGTTCCGGATTGGTTACCTGTCCTTCGGCGTTGCTGTACATCGTCGGCAGGCCTGTGCGCTCGTAGTGCCCGAAGGCGACTGCCCGTTCAAAAATGTTCTGGTCGTTGGTAACCAGCATTCCGCCCTCGCCGGCCACCAGGCTCTTTCCCGCCATCATGCTGAAAGCGCCGACGTGCCCGATCGTCCCGCACATGCGTCCCTTATACAGGGATCCCTGAGCGTGCGAGACATCTTCGATGACCTTGACGTTATGCTTCTCGGCAATGGCCATTATCTCGTCCATCTCGGCGGGATAACCGCAGTAATGAACCGGAACGATGGCCTTGGTTTTCTCGCTGATGCGGTGCTCGATGTCGGCTGGGTCCATGCAAAGCGTGTCATCGAGGCAGTCGGCGAAGTTGATGGTCGCGCCCAGCGACAGCGCCGGCATGACGTTGGCCCAGTACGTCAGCGACGGTCCGATTATCTCGTCGCCGAAGCCCACGCCGCAGCCGAACATCGCGCCCAGAAGCGAAGCAGTGCCGTTGCAGTATCCAAGGGCGTACTTGACGCCGAAGTAATCGCATATTTCCTTTTCCAGTTTAATTGTAACGTCGGTGTTGCTCATCGCCCCGCCGCGACGCAACATCGTCAGGGCGGCCTCCTCGTCTTCGGCCGTGATAATCGGCCAGGTGAATATATCAGACGGTTCCTTGGTTACTGACTTTGGTCCGCCGAGGATTGCGAGAGACGACTTGGTCGAGGATGCTACTTCTGCTGAAGACATCATCTGCTCCTTTTCTCATTCAAGATGAACAAACATTTAACGGAATTAACCACAAAGGGCACAAAGAATACAAAGAGAAAAAGAGTTTTAATTTTTTTTCTGTTCTTTGTGTCCTTTGTGGTTCAGTTTTCTAGAACGAGGCCGACGGGATTCGAACCCGCAACCACCGGATCGACAGTCCGGGACTCTAGCCAATTGAGCTACGGCCCCATATCTTAAAAAACATACGCCGAACTCCAGGGAAATAACATTTATACCCCGAAAGGTTGAAAATTGTCAATAGCAAACTGGTCGTTATTGTCCCAACGATTTGGGGAATATATTTTACACAGGATCTCCGGCAGTCAATTTTTCGGATTCTCTTCCGTACCCGACTCCCGGCAGGGGCAAGTGGGGAAAGATTCGGAACAATTCAGAACGATTGAAAACAATTCGGAACAAAACGGAAAGTTTCGGAAAGTTTCGGAAAGTTTCGGAAAGTTTCAGAAAATTTGGGAACATATAAAAAACTGTAACTCCTTACTATACGACTAGTTGCGGCTTTCGAGGTCATTTTTACACCCGGTTTTAAAAATCAGTCCACGAATTTACACGAATTATTCCGGCGTATAACCTGTGTGCCGGCGGGAGATAAACGAGCCGCGACCGCAAGGGAGCGGTCATGTTTGACCAACATCGTTGAGTCA